>JBILQT010000335.1:0-7270 GCA_044373065.1 Sandaracinaceae bacterium | reverse complement strand
GTCTAGCGCGTGCTTTCCGCAGGAGAAGCCTGTCTTGCCGTCGCTGGGCTCGATGCGCGTGATGAAGGGCTCATCGCCCATGACGCTTCGCCGCGGCACGCAGGCGGGTGCTCGGCGCAGGTGCCGCGTTCGTAAGCGCCTTCATCTTCGCAATTGCCTTCGGCGGAAGCGTCAGCTTCTCGGTGGCGATCGCCCACTCAAGCGCCGAAAGCGTTGGCGTCGCCATCTCGCACGCGGGTGATGACGAACTCGGGTCGAGTGTGACGAGACGACGGCCACGCCGAACTTCGAGCACTGCCTTGAGGAAGAGCGCAAGCGCTTCGTCGATGAGCTGACTCCGACTGAGACCGAGTTCTTCGGCGAGTTGAAGAACCGCGCTTCCGCGGTTGTCGGGAACAGTTGCTTCGAGCCGCATGATCACCTCTGCGCACAAGTGAGGGAGAACTGAGGGATAACTTGCGGCGGTCCTGTCGGCAATCAGCCGCGACGAGCGCAAGCATCGCTTCTAACCCCACGTGCCCAAGTGTCGTCTACTGGAGCGAATACGACGAGGTTGCCTCTGCAGCGCTCGCGCGGTGCTGCGGGGGCTCGGAGGTTGCCAACTGGTCGCCTTTGGTTTGTAAGGTGAGCCGTGGCGATTGAAGCCCTCGATGAAACCCAAGCGCCCGTGCCGACGAAGGAGGTTGTTTCCACGATGAAGCGAGTCGCTCGAACGAGCTGCGAAGAGTCCGCGCGCTACTTCCTCCAGCGACTCGCCGCGCCCCATGACGAGTTCGTCCTCCACGACGCTGAGGTCGTTGACTACTTCGGTCGCGCGACAGGGTGACGCGGGTGCTTGAGATGAACGACTACGAATCCCTACTTTCGACACTCGCTGCTGCTTGCATCGACGAAGACCTCGTACGCCCTGGCGACGTTGAGCGATTCGAACGTGTCGTGACCGCGTTGTCAGAGACCCGAGATGCGCGGTGCATTCGTCCCCTCTTGCTTCGACTCGATGATGCGTCGCCCTTCACGGGAACGATGGAGCACATCCTCATCTCTCTTGAGTTGCTCCCTGCCCGGCAGGTGTTTGAAGAACTCCTGCTGCACCTGGAGGACTACATGTGCAGGTCGCCGGAATGGGTCCGGAACATCATCATTTCGAGCCTCAACACACCGAGTGCGCATGCTGCGTTTTCAGACGCCGCGACGACCACGACTGCGGAGACGAAGCGAGCGTTGCGAGATTTATTGATCGAGATGCCGGTCGGGCAGCAACAGCTGATTTACGACGCGTTGATCGCGAGGCTGTCCGTCTAGCAACTCGCGTCTTCGGGCGCGTATGGGGCAGCGGCGGGGCCCTATGGCCGCTAAGGAAACACAGATGAAACAAGAGACACTGGATCTGTTCGTTGGCCTGGATAGCCGAGGTGGAAGTGTCGTCGAGGAGGTCCTGGTTCGCCGTCTCGAGAACCACAGTTTCGAACTTCTGTGTTCGCCAGGGCTTGTACTTGGCCTCGCTGCTGGCGACGTCTTTGAGTTGATGCCACTCGGGCGCTATCGAATCGTCTCGCGCTCAGGAAATGTTTGCGTGCAGTGCTACCCGACGGGCGATATCGATGCGTTCGAGAGGGCGCTAGCCGATCGTCTTCGAGCGATCGGAGGCAGGACCGATGGGCGGTCTTGGCGTCAAGTCATCGCGACCGTTCCTGTCGCCGTTGGCTTCCCTGCGATCGAGGCCGCTCTGCAGGATGTATTGATCAAGATCGATCCGGCGTGTGTGTGGAACTACGGGAACGTCTACGAAGACAACGAGGAGGACAAACCGTTGAATTGGTGGATTGAGAGCGGGGCCGACAAGCCAGTGTAGGTGCGCGCGACAAAGGGGGCCCCGGGTTCACAGGGCAGCCGGTGCCAGGAGAGGACATGAGTCAGCAATCCATCGACAGTGAACTTGCCATCGTTGAGAGCCTCAAGACCCTCATCCGCGGCTCAGTCGCCCGCGTGCGTTCTGTGGAGCCGGGGACTTCGATCGGTTCAATCGCGCTGTTCGCGGATGGACTCGTGACCGCGGCGTTGTGCGCGGTCGCTTCCGCCGAATGGCTTCGCGAACATCCAGACAATGAGTTCTGGCCCCCTGAGTGGCCGCACGCGGGCTACCCCGGAATGCCAAGCGATGCGGGCCTTCTGCTGAGAGCCCACCATGAGGCTTCTTCGGGTCCGGGCATGAGGCACGAGCGGAGGTTCGCGATGCTTGGGGAGGCACTCCTTCACCTGAAGACGGAAGGAGAATTCGAGTCGAGCATCGCGCTCATTGTCTCTGGGACGGATGCTGACGACGGCATGGTCAGGTTGGCCGAACCAATCGTGCGAAGCCTGAACGATGCGGCGACCTACGCGCGCTGGAGGCTCGCATTCGGCCTCGACCCGTAGCTCACAGCAAGGTTCGGTGGCAGTCAGTGCGTTGAATGAGGGAACGTATGCAAGAAGTTGAATGCGAGCCGGGTAGCGTGTTTCCCGGGCCATCGGTCGAGAGGCTGAGCCGCTTCGAGACGTTTTGGAATGTGGCGTTTCCCAGCGAATATCTGGAATTCCTCGCACGCTGCAACGGCGGCATACCGATCAAGCGCCGCCTGCCTCCCGACGATCGCGTCGTCGATCGATTCCTTGGACTCTTCGACAACGTGCGCACGATGGGAGCGGTAGGGAGTTACGACATTGGCGTCACCATGTCGCAGATCGACGACAGGCTGATCTCCGAAGAGGAATTGGAGCGCGACTCCGACCTCGCCGTCGTCCCCATCGCGTCGATGTTCGGTGGCGACCACATCTGCTTGGACTTCCGGCATTCGGCTGCGCCCACGGTCTGCATCTGGAGCCACGAAGAGTCCGAGCCGGGGGCACCCGTCTTTCATTGGGTCGCCAACTCGTTCAGCGAGTTCCTCGCGATGCTCATGTTGCCCGGCGACGACTAGCGCCCACTTCATGTCTGCCGCGCACGCCCCGACGCCATGCATGGCTGGACCGGTGATTTCGCGCTTCGCGTTCCCATCATGTGGCAGCGTCTGCGCTGAGGGCGTTGTGACGGAGAGTGAACGAAAGTTCGATGACTTCTGGGCTGAGCAGGAGGTCGCAGGCGCATCCTCCGATGAACTGGACGACGCAGAGCGAAGCATTGGATACGCGCTGCCCCCCTGAAATCAGGGAGTTGCTGTCGCGACAGGACGGCGGCCCGCCGAACTACTGCGTGGTCGCAAACGTCCTGGTCCCTCCCTACGCGGGTGTCGGCAACAGCGCGCGCTACGGCCTGATCGCGGAGTTGAAGCACTTGAAGGGCATCGTTGTCTTCGCGAGCGATGGAAACGCGTGGTTCGGCCTCGACTACCGGACCAACCCCACGTGCCCAAGTGTCGTCTACTGGAGCGAACACGACGGGCGATTCGAGGACGACGACGACACGCCCTACGAACTCGCGCCTTCGTTCGCCGCGTTCCTCGCGATGTGCGGGACGGAAGACACTTTGAACCTCGACGAGTAGCCCCCATGCCGATCGAAACCCTCGACGAAACCCAAGCCCCCGCGAGCCGACTCTACGAGTTGATGGTCGACGCGGCCGAGGTGCGAACGACGCAGATTCCATTTCAGAAGATGGACTCAGTCGTGGCTGCAATGACGAACCCACGAGGGAAGCCTCCGAGTTCATGGCCTGCGGCGTTGAGCCTGAGTTGGCTCGGCGGGGAGGAACTCGTGCCAGCGGACATGCCGAACTCGACGATTCTGCCCATCTGGAGCGAATGGGCCGTGACTCGATTCGGCGCAGACTTCGCCCGCTCAGGCCGCCTGCTTCCGCTCCACATCGATGGCACGCCGTACCACGCGCTCGCAGTCGACCTCTTCGCCGACTGTCTCGACACGAAGCGCTCATCGCCAGTGCTTCGCTATCGCGTGATCGAGCGACCTGTATTTCGGCCCGAGGCCATCCCGGACGCGCCCGCGTTCTGTGTCCCGCAGATTCCGATGACGGTGCTCTGGACTGGGGCTTTCGTACGTCGATTGATGGCTGCTGGAGCGACGGGGATACAGCCCCGACTGGTCTGGTCGGACGACCCAACGCGCGCTGCCGTGGGGTGCCGATGAGGAGCGTCTATCAGCTCGTCGTGAGGTCGAACGTCTTCTCGTGGGCCGAGCATCCAGAGGGCTTTGTGGTGGGTTCCGGCACGACGCTCTCATGGTCCGAATCCGACGTGCTCGAGCCCGACGTTGCCTCGCGCGATTGCAACACGCCGCTGCTCAGCGCGAGGCTCGTCGAGCGTCATCGCCAGGCGCTTGAAGCGAGTGGCACGTTGATGCCGCTCACAATCGGCGCGTCCGCGTATTTTCATTTCATGCCGGGCTTTGCGGACGAGCGATGCTGGGATGAGAAGCACTCGGGGACGCTGCGAACCTATGCCTTCCATCGCAAGCGAATCCCCGACGCACCTGCGTTCCGCCTACCGCAGTTCCCATCAGAGATTTTCTGGACCGACACCTTCGTGAACTCGCTCATGCGCGAGCGGTTTGCAGGGTTCGAGGCCATCATCGTTTGGGCGCCGCATCTCGGGTATTGAGCGAGGGTGCGGGCACAGCGGCGCGTCGTGGTGGGTGTGCGGAGTTGGCGCTTTCTTGAGTTGACCCGGTGCAGACGCAACGAGTTCGGCGACACTCTCGGAGTGGCAGTGAGAGCGCAGCATCCGATGGAACGTGACGAGTCTCGCGCGACGGCTCGTGCACTTCGGGAGGCATTGCGGTGATCTGGAGCTTCTACCTTGAGCATCTCGACCTAGAGGCCGTGAAGCGCATTCTTGCGGAGACCTTCAGCATCGCGGTCGGCCAAGTGGACTGCGCGACGGAGCTCATCAAGCTGGGGTGTGAGCCTGGCAGCCTTGGGGTCGTCGTTTGGTCAAACGGCGGCCGATTCGGCACGACCGTCGAGATCTACGCGGCGCATCGGAAGCCACTGATCGACCAACTGACCTTGGCCAAGCGGATCGCAGCCGAACTCCCCACATCGCTTCTCATCTCGGATGAAACCGACAAGACCTACGACATCACCCGCGTGATCCTGATTCAGCCGGACGGGCAAACCACTCGCGCGCGACTCGACCCGACGCCTCTCCACAACGACGAGATGTATTTGCTGGAGCATGACGTCGATGAAGACGCGCAGGAGTGACGAGGGCGAACCCAATGACACTTGATGAGCCCCAATACCTTCTCCACGAAGAGGTTGTCGCGTCTTTGGCTTCTGGTCTCGAACCCAGGTTGGCGTCCGCAGTAGGCGCACGCTGTCTTCTCCGTTGTTCACATCGTGTCCGTGCGGCAGCGCATGGTTCTGTTCAACTGACGAGCGGCATCGAGTTGCTGCTGGTTTGGCTTCGTGCCCCACGCGTTTCGTCCAACAGCACCGACGCGCAGCACCTACAGGACTGTCTCGACTCTGCGCTGGAGGACACCATTCACAAGGCGGTTCTCCTTCTGTTCCTTCAGGCCGTAATCGACTTTGAGGTCCGACTGCGCGAGGGGCTTGAGTCCGAAGCGCTCGCCTTCGCGGCGCACTTCCCATTCAGTCTGCTCGACCTCCTCGAAGACGACGGCGAACTTGAACCCTCCCTCGTGCGCCAGCTGGCCGACGCGGAAGTCGCGCGACAGTGCTGTGATCTCGAAGAGGCGATCGACGGGCGCGTAGTCGCGCGGGATGAGAGCGTGGTGGAGTTGTCGCAGTGACGCTGCGCAGAGAAGGAGACGAGATGATCGAATGCATTCCCGGGACGATCCAAGCACCGCCAAGCGACGCGACCGTCGAGGAGTTCCAGGGCTTTTGGAACGTCACGCTTCCAGCGGAGTACCTGGCGTTTCTTCGTGTCACGAACTGCGGCGCACCACGGAAGCGCTGCTTCGGTCCGCATGACCGTGTCGTGGACAGATTCCTGGCGCTCTTTGACTCCCCACGCGCCATGGGGGACCTCGGTTGGTACGACATCGACGTAACCATGTCGCAGATCGACCACCGGCTGATCTCTGAAGAGGAGCGGGAGCGCGAGTGCGAGGTCGCCGTGATCCCCATCGCGTCGATGTTCGGTGGCGACCACATCTGCTTGGACTTCCGGCATTCGGCTGCGCCCACGGTCTGCATCTGGAGCCACGAAGAGTCCGAGCCGGGGGCACCCGTCTTTCATTGGGTCGCCAACTCGTTCAGCGAGTTCCTCGCGATGCTCAGGTTGCCTGCCGACGAGTAGCCACTTCATGTCGACGCCGCAGACACGATGCAGATGGTTGCAACACGACATCGCCGCAGCACCCCGCGTTGGACTTGGCAGAGGTAGGTCATGGACATTGAATCTCTCAAGCGCGAAAGCCTCAGACTGGCCAAGAGTGGGTTCTTGCTGCGCCCGTCAGACGTCGGGGAGGTGCGAGCGTGGCGTGGGCCCTCCGACACGTGGATCATCCCAATCGATTCGAGCCTGAAGTTGATTTCGAAGGAGGGGCGGCGCTGGGTGCTTCGGGACGTTTCGCAGGTTCCACTCGGAGCAGAGCCGTACGTTGGCGACCCGTGGTTGTGCCCGGCACCTGTGGAAGAAGTCTTCGCGCGAAGCCTGGATGTTCAGCTGTGGCTTGCGGAGCTTGGATGGGACCCTGCCTGGGGTTTCAACGCGAACTTCCCATCGTCGCTCGGTCACGAACTCATGAACTGGTGGGCATCAACTCAGCCGCTCTACACGCAAGAGGCCCCCGCGGTGCTTGGTGGTTGGCCCTTCCTGTGGCCGGACAGTGACGCCAGCGACATCGAGGGCGAGTTGATCTTCTGGACGGTCGAGCACGAGCCTTACGTGGAGCTGTGGAAGACGGCGAAAGGCTACGCAGTGCGGGAGCGTGTGATGTGACCAAGGTTCGAGGCGTTTCGAACGTGGCTCGTCGACATCTCGCACTCGTTGGCAGCGCGCATGCGAGCATCAACGACAGAGGTGTTGGATGGACCGCAAAGAACTCCTGCAGCGCTGCGATGAGATTTTCGAAGCGCTCGACCGTCGAGACCCAAAGTGGCGCGAGCTCGCCGCGAGTCTCGGGCAGGCGTTCGGCTACCCAGACCTTCACGAACTCTTCATCGGAGACCAGACCGCGGCGTACATCGCGGATCGGCTTCACTTTGCTGACGCGTATCGCGCACGGACTCCCAACGACCTCGACCTTGAGCGGCTCGTCGCGATGGTCCGCTACAGCCTCGGTACCGAAGCAGAGGTCGACGGCGCAG
>JBILQT010000334.1:0-7271 GCA_044373065.1 Sandaracinaceae bacterium | reverse complement strand
TGAGATGCTGAGCTCGCCTGTTTCCCTTTCGGGAAAGCCCGAGAAGGACGAAGACGAGGAGACGGAAGGCGCGGAGGCTGGTGCCTACAAGCGCATCAACCAGGGCACCGCGCTCTGGCAGCGCTCGCCGAAGGACGTGACGAAGGAGCAGTACGACGAGCTCTACAAGCACCTCTCGCACGACTGGGAGCCCTCGCTCGGCCACAAGCATTTCCGCGTCGAGGGAAGCACCGAGTTCGCAGGCATCATCTTCATCCCGCGTCGCCCGCCCTTCGATCTCTTCTCGCCCGATGCGAAGCACGGCCTGCGCCTTCACGTGAAGCGCGTCTTTGTGCTCGAAGATGCCGATGGCCTGCTCCCGAAGTGGCTTCGCTTCGTGCGCGGCGTCGTCGACTCGGAAGACCTCCCGCTCAACGTGAGCCGCGAGCTTCTTCAAGACTCACGCCTCACCAAGACCATCCAAAAGCAGGTGGTAAAGCAGACGCTCGACCTCCTCAGCGAGATGGCGAAGGACAAGCCCGAGGACTACGCCGTCTTCTGGAAGACCTTCGGCGTCGTGCTCAAGGAGGGCCTCCACTTCGAGCCCGAGCAGAGCAAGAAGCTCATCCCGCTGCTTCGCTACGAGACCACCAAGAGCGAGGGCATGAGCAACCTCCTCGATGTCAAAGCGCGCATGCCCGAGGGGCAGAAGTCGATCTACTACGCGCTCGGCGAGTCGAAGGCGCAGCTCCTCGCGAGCCCGCATATCGAGGGCTTGAAGAAGCGCGGCTACGAGGTCGTGCTGATGACCGACCCTGTCGATGGCTGGGCCGTGCAGGGCATCGATGAGGTCGAGGGCATCAAGCTCGTCGACGTCGCGAAGGCGGGCGCAGAGCTCGATGGCGAGGTCACCGAGGAGAAGAAGACCGAGGACGAGACCAAGACCAAGTCGCTCCGCGAGCGCATGAAGTCGCGCCTTGGCGAGCATGTCTCGGACGTGCGCTCGTCGAACCGCCTGGTCGAGTCACCCGCCTGTCTCGTGATGCCCGAGGGCGGCCTCCCACCGCACCTTGAGCGCATGCTCCGCGCCTCACAGCCGGGCTCGGACAAGCAGAAGCGCATCCTCGAATTGAACCCCGACCACACGCTCATCCAGAGCCTCACCACGCTCATCGAGAAGAGCCCAAGCGATGCGCGCATCGACGGCTTCATCGACCTCGTCCACGCGCAGGCCCTGCTCGCCGAGGGCAGCCCACCGGAGGACCCAGCCATGCTCGCGCACAAGCTCGGCGAGCTGCTTGGTGATGCTGTGAGCCGCGCCGCGGTGTAGCGAAATCGCCTTCTTGGCGAAGGCAAAGACGAATCAGGCTGATCGCTCGCGAGAGAGGTCAGCCTGAGTTCGTTTGGGCCGCCGCTTGTAGGGTGACGATCAACGAACCGTGAAGCGCGAGGCGAAGAGGTCATCATAAGTGCGAGCGACTTTGCGGGATGCTTGCTCCGCCTTCTTCACCGCCTCGGCTGTTGCAAAATGATCCTCTTCCAATGCAACTTGCGCGAGTTTTGCACTCGCCTGAAGCAATGCGAGCGTGGCGTTGCGGAATGCGTTGTTCGATTTTCCGAGGCTCTCAGCAGCCAAGACAATCGCCCCGAGGGACGCGGGCAGGCGAGGGTCCGTGGTTTGTGCTGTTGGGATGCGCACCTTGCTGCCCCACTCGTTGCCCAACCTCGTGACAATCGCCCCCGCTTCCTTGGCCCGCGTGTATTCCGCTCGGTAGATCCGTCGAATGCCGGCGCCTGAGGTGACGGGGAGTACCGTGAACAAGCCATCCCAGACGATGCGACCTCGAAAGGGAAGGAGCACCGCATTGAGCATCACGGCGACGCCAAGCGGCTGCACGCGGCTGAGAAGTTCATCGATTCGCTGGCTCAGGCCCTGCACCGCGTACACACACGTGGGGCTACCCATCGAGATAAAGATCGCATGCTGCTTCAGGATTCGCTCGCAGAAGAACTGCCCCTGCACCGCGTGATGGAGCAGTCGCGCGTCGGACAGAAGCTTCTCGCTCAGCCCCGAGGGGTTTGTTCGAATGAACTCTTCGATCGACCCAACGTCGTTCCACATCGCGCTGCGGATCTTGTGGAGCTGCGTGCTACCGAGCGCGTTCAGCGCGGCGAGGTCGTCCACACCCGTCAGAACATGGAGCCGCCTGTTTGTGTAGAGATCGAGGGCGGCCATCAGCGAGAAGAAGTCTTGGTGTTCAGCGGGCGAGAGGATCACGGCATCACCATGTTTTGGGGGTTGAGCAGCAAGAGGTAGGCGCGGCAATGTCTAGATCGCGTTCAGCTTGGATTGAGACTGCTCAGATTTTGGTTTCAGCCTGAGCGCGCCCGGAAGGAGTGACTGAGGCGTAGCGGAGCTACGTCGCAAGGAACGACTGAGGACGTAAGCCAGGATCAAACCAAAAGATGAGCGGTCTAGCGTCGAGGAAAGCACTTGCGGCCACCCGCACCCCTCTGAGAGCTTCACCGAAGGGAGGTTCCTCAAATGGCAGATTCCTATATCGATCCCTTCGAAACGCAGCTCTACGGGAAGTTCGCGCGTGAACAGATGGCGGAGGTGTGCATCGGAAGAGTCGCGGCACTCGACCCGATGGTTCGCTTCTCGATCGAGACACAAGCGGCGGCCGACGCGGCGATGGCGAGGGTCATTGCGAATGCGCCGACGCCCGCTGTTGCCGTCGATGCGGCGCAGGTAACGAGCGAAGCAGGCGACGTGCTCGTTCGCTTCGGCAGTCACCTTGAGTCGCTCAAGGGAAGGCCCGTCGACCTGAAGCTCGTCTTTCGCGGCGATGCCCCGAGCGTGCTCGCGCGTCGTCGTCTCACCAAGCTCACTGGCGGCCTCGCGCACGTGCTCGACGAGGCACGAAAGCACGAAGGCAAAATCCGCGATGCGGCCTACTGGATTGGCGAGCTCGCTGAGGCCCACACGAACCTTGAGGCCCTTGAGAGGCAGCAGCGCGCATCGAAGGTCGCACAGGTCGACCTTGGCCCCGAGGTGGCCGCACAGCGCGAGCTTTGGCTGGCCACGTACAGCGCGAACAAGCACCTCATTCGCGGTTTGCTCGCGCACATCCACAAGCCTGAGTTGCTGCCCCTGATCTTCGACGACCTCGCCGAGGTTCATCGTGTGAGTGGCGTCTCCGATGACCTACCACCAGTGGCTGCACCCACGCCCCGCGGCGCCGAGAACGCCTAGCAAGCGTCGATTCGGCCAACTTCGCCCTCGCAACCGTTGTTGCAACGCTTGAAGCGCCAACTCGGTGACCCAGAAGCCCATTTCAAACGTTGAAAGGGCGACTCGGTCACCGAGTTGGTCGTTTCAGCGCTTGAAGTCAGCGACTGGGTGGCCGAGTTGGCGATTTCGGCGCCTGAAAGCGTGAACTCGGAGGCCAAGTCGGTCGTTTCAAGGCTTGTGAGGGCGTTCTGGCCAGCCAGCAGCGTTCCCGAGTAAGAAGCGACGCAAGCCCTTGCCTGTCGGTCAGGTCACTCGCCGAAGCACCCTCGTTTCGTCGACTGCGTCCAAGAGGAAACGAAACCATGCCAGTCCTTCTGCAATCCATGAACGTCGTCGCATACCGGGGAATTGAAAACCTGGCGCTCAGTGACCTCACGCCGGTCACCCTGATTCTCGGCGCAAACAACTCGGGCAAGAGCTCCATCCTGGAGGCCATCGCGCTGCTGCTGCGTGCGCCTGACCCTTCACAGTGGGTTCAACTGGCACGTCAGCGCGACCTTGATGTTCCGCTGGAGGATGCGCTCTGGTCGCTCTTTCCAGGGGGCGCCTGGATGGATCTCGAAGCTGGATACCAGGAGTCCAGAACCGTGGAGCTCTCTGCAACACTGGGCGGGGTCAAGCGTGAGATTTCTGCGCACGGGTTCGCATCCATGAGCTGGAGCCGCACGCGGCAAGAGGAGATCAACCTGAGCATCGAGGTGAGCGTGGATGGCGCTCAGGCAACCCTCGAGTTCAACCGAAGCGCGCCCGCGCCGTGGGCGAGCGGCAAGGTGTTCAAGGTCTTCACTGCGACGTCCGCTGGCCATCGCTCTACGGGAGGGTTCGTCGAGCACCTCAGTCACGTCGTTGCTGACGGCAAGAAAGGCCTCGCGGTCGAACTCGCGCAGCTCTTCGATCCCGAAGTGAAAGACCTCGACGTGGTCGACCTGTCGGGACGTCGCTCCGTGCGCGTCACGCACAAGGCACGCGGCGTGGTGGACCTCGCTTCGTTCGGAGATGGCCTTCGTCGCGCGGTGCTCTTCTCGCTCATGCTCTCGCGCGCAGGCGGTGGCGTCCTGCTCATCGATGAGTTGGAAGTTGGTATCCATCCCGCGCTCATGCGCGACGTCTACCTCCGACTCTGCGAGGCCGCGCAGGCAGCACAGGCGCAGCTCATCCTCACGACGCACAGCCTGGAGGCTGTGGACGCCATCCTCGGCGCTGCGAATGACCACAGCAAGCAAGACGCCCTGAGCGCCTTCTGGGTGCAGCGCAAAGATGGAAAGCATGAAGTGCGGCGCTACGACTTCGCGAAGCTCTCGATGCTGCGTGAAGCAGGGCTCGACATCCGATGAGCTCGTTCATCTACGTCGTCACCGAGGGCGTGCATGACGTCGCCTTCCTTGGTCGACTGCTCGTCGTCGCCCATGCCGCCGCGCGCATCGAGAAGCTTGAGGATCTCGACGAGACGAAGCGCGCCTGGCTTGCGAAGTTCACGTGGCCAAGCGCGCGAAGTGCGCACCACGACATCGCGCGGCTCTCAGTGCCCGCTCCGGTCTTCTATCGACTGCCTTCGAGGTCGGTCGTCGCGTTTCGCAACGCGCAGGGCATCACCGAGATTGAAAAGACACTCACCGTCGACCTCGAAGTGTTCGCTCGCAACCGCAGTGCTCCAGACGTGATCGCCGTGGTGCTCGACAGTGACGATGAGCTACCCGATGTACGGTTCGCGAAGCTCAAGCAGATGCTTGGGAGACTCAGCTTGGTCGGCCCTTCCACGAATGGATCAGTGACTCAGGCGATTCCGAAGGTAGGCGCGTTCGCGTTCCCCGAGCCAGGTGTGAGGGGGACGCTGGAGGATTTGATCCTCGCCCTCGGCGACGCGGCCTATCCGGAGTTGGCCGCTGCGGGACGAGCACACGCAACCCAATGGCGAACGCAAGCGGATAGCGAGCCGACGAACGCCGATTGGAAGGAACTCCGAAAGCCTGCTGGCGCAAAGAAGGCGACAATCGGCGCGATGACGGCCGTGTTGAAGCCGGGCAAGTCCCTGCAACCGTCGCTCGAGGACAACAGGTGGGTTGACGCGAACACGCTCACACTCGCCGCGTTGCGCCCATGCCTCGCGTTCCTGAACGACCTGCTCCAGGGTTAGCTCACCACTTCGCCGCCAACGTCGCCGTGCCGCGCTCCGAATCCCTGCGGGCACTTCGCTCACTGCGAGCATGCGTCATTCAACACGAACGCGTCGCTCAACTCAGCCCGCCTCGCGCTCCGCTGCCAGCCTCGTCGCGAGCCCCGCCACCGCTGCGCTCGCATCGCTCTTCATCGCATCGACGATGTCCTTGGCGCCGAGCACATGCGCGGCCTCCACGGTCGCCTCGCGCACGGCCTCGTTCGCGTGCGTGCGCAGCGCCTCGAAGCGGGCTTGGCGGGCTTCACCCTCGCGCATCAGCGTGTCGACGAGCACGGCCATCGGTACTTGATCGCCCTTGGCGCGCGAGACATCGGCCTCGGCCCTGGCCTGATCGATCACCTCAAGGTGCATCAGCGCGGCGACGACATCGGCGGGCATGTCGAGGGGCCAGGTCGTCTTCGCGCCATCGTTGAAGCGCTTCAAGTCGGGGCGCGCAGTCGCGGGCACGTAGTCGATGCGGCCCACGATCATCGAGGAGTCTTCGGCGAGCTCGTGGTGTGCGGTGAGCGTGATCAGCGACTGCGAGAACGAGGTGAGGAAGGTCGTCGTCTGCACGGTGCGGTCGTCGCCTGGCGGAGCGCTGGTGAGCTGCGGGCGGCCCATCGTGTAGGGGCAGGTCGCGAGCCATTCTTCCAAGTCTTGGAAGCCATCGGGCGCATCGACGAGGCCGCCGAAGAAGTAGAAGTGGTGCGTGCGATCGGCGTCGTTGCGGTCCTGCGCGCACTTCACCGAGGCACAGGTGACGAAGACTGATTCAGTCGTCTCGCCTGCATCGATCCAGAGCGCCGGGGGCGTGTCGCGGGAGAGCGCAAACCACACGCGCGAGGGGCTCGCATTCTTCACCCACCAGACGGGCGTGAACTCGATCTCGTTCTCGACGACGCGCGGCCCGTAGGCGACGCAGGTCGACTTCGACCAGACCTCGCGCGAGAAGGTGCGCAGCGGGTCCACGACGGTGGCGCTGCCTGCGGAGAGTGTCTCGGTCCACGTGCGACTGTCGGCCGCGGAGAGCCAGACGAAGCCGAACTTCGAGAGGAGCTTCGATGCGCGCAAGGCTGCGAGGGGAGCGGAGGTCGTCATGCGCCGCTAACTACACGACCCGCACGGCAATCGCACGCTTCACACGCCTTCACTTGTTGTCTCTACCGGAGTTGCCTCACCCTGCGCTCCCCTGAACCCGCTCGCAGCGGGACAAAATGCCGCAAGGCCTGGAGACGAGAATGAGCCTCTACAGTCAAACCGTGACGCAGATGTCGAAGATGCTGACGAACCTCGATGCTTGGATCGGCCTCGGCGTCGAGAACGCGACCGCGAGGAAGTACGACCCGAGCGTGCTGCTCAACGCGCGTCTTGCACCCGACCAGTACAACCTCATCAAGCAGGTTCAGGCCGCATGTGACTCGGCGAAGTTTGCGGCCGCGCGCCTCACCGGAAAGACCCCGCCCGCACACCCCGATACGGAGCAGACGGTCGACGAAGTGCGCGCCCGCATCAAGGCCGTTGTCGACTACCTCGCGACCTTCACCGAGGCGGATTTCGCGGGCGGAGAGACCCGTGTGGTCCCGCTCTCGTTCATGCCCGGCAAGGGAATGCTCGGCAGCGACTACCTCTGCGAGATGGCCGCGCCGAACTTCTATTTCCACGTCTCGATGGCCTACGCGATCCTGCGCCACAACGGCGTGCCGCTCGGCAAGATGAACTTCATGGGCGGCATGAAGCTCGTCGACGTCTGAGACACACGCATCGAATGCAGAAGGCCGAGCCGTCATTGCGTGACGCCTCGGCCTTTGTCGCTTTCCCGTTAGGGAAACCAGCAACACT
>JBILQT010000333.1:0-7273 GCA_044373065.1 Sandaracinaceae bacterium | reverse complement strand
CTCGGCGCGTTGTTCGCGCTTGATGCCTTGTTGGGCAACGAGGACAGGCATGCGCGCAACATCCTCGTCGCGCAGCGACGCGCGAGAACAAGCATCGTCGCGATCGACTTTGCAGGGAGTTGGTGCAGCCGCCCGACGTCGTTCCTTGAGAGAGGCCTAGAGGTGCCACGCCTCGACGCGCTCGCGGAGGGCTTTTCTCGGTCGCTGATCGAAGGGAGTGCGCGGGCATCCGCGACACGCATCGAAGACGTTCGTGAGAGCGTGCTCTCGAGCATCGCCGCCGAGGCGTGCGCCCTGGCCAACTACGGTCGCGCGGCCGACTTGGAGGAGGCACTCCTCACGCGTGCGTCATCCATCCATGTCATCCTCAACGAACTCCTCGCGAGGCTCCCATGACGCACTTCCGCATCATCCATCTCCTCACCGACCCCTTCCTCGGCGACCGCATCGCCCTCGGTGTCGTTGCAGACGGAGTCGGCTTCATCGAGCGCCCGAACGTCGTCGCGCAGCTCGCGGATGAAGCACAGCGAAGCCACGCGCGCGCTGTCTTGCTCGCGCTTCGCGATGCCACGGTCGATCAGCTCCCGGACGTGGTCGGCCCGCAGGTGATGGCTGCGCCGGTCGAGCGTGTTCCCGTCGGTGTCGTCGATGTCGAAGCGTGGCTGCGCGCCGTGCTCTTTGGCGAGGCGAAGCGCGTGGCCAGCGCGGCGGAGTGACGCGCGTGCGGCGGTGACCGCGACGGAGTCTGTGGTGGCGTCAGCTACGTCGCGTCGGGCCAGCGGCTGCGGTCGGCAGCAAGTCGGCCGCACCTCACGGAACGCCGATCACCTGAACCGGAACCGTACTGAGCGTCATCGTGTTGCCATCGCCAAGCTGGCCATAGTTGTTGCTGCCCCAGCAACGGGCCGTGCCGTTGTTCAAGAGCGCGCACGTGTGGACGGTCGACCCTGTGGTGATCTCAGCGACATCGGCGAGCACCCTCTGGGGCGAGTAAGCGGGGGCTCGGTCGCCGTTGCCGACCTCGCCGTTGGCGCTGTTACCCCAGCAGTGGACCGTCGCATCGGTTCGCCGGGCGCATACGTGCACATTGCCCGAGGTGATCTCGGCGACGTCGGTGAGGCCCGCGACCATCACCGGCACATAGCTGATGGTCGTGTGGCCGGCGCCAAGCTGCCCAAAGGTGTTGTCGCCCCAGCAGCGGGCGGTCCGGTCCGCGACGATCGCGCAGGATTGGAGATCGCCAACGGCGAGCTGCACAACGTCGGTGAGGCCGCTGACCAACACCGGCCTGACGCTCGCCACAGCTGGGCCGGTACCGTCGAATCCCCAGCAGTGCACCGTTCCACCGTTCAACAGAGCGCACGTCGTACCGTTTCCCATCAGCGTGCCACCCGCGCTGATCGCCAGGGCGTCACGCAAGCCAACGACTTCGGTGGGCGCAGACCTGTCCACGTTGTCGCCCACGCCAAGCTGGCCGTGGATATTGGAGCCCCAGCAGCGAACGGTTCGGTCCTGCATGCGCGCGCAGGTGTGGAAGTCCGACGCCGTGATCTCGATGACCTCTGTGAGACCTGCCACGGCCACTGGCGTCGCGCGGTCGGTGAGGGTGCCATCGCCGAGTTGGCCAAAGCTGTTGTGGCCCCAGCAGCGCACCGTTCGGTCCTGCAGGCGCGCGCAGGTGTGCGCCGCACCCGCGGTGATCTCGACGACATTGCGCAACTCGGCCACGACCACCGCGGTGGGGCGGTCTGTTGTCGTCCCGTCCCCAAGCTGTCCATGGCCGTTCCAGCCCCAGCAGCGAACCCCGTCTCCAACTCGGGCACACGAATGAAGGTAGCCGCCTGCAATCGCGCGGTCTCCCTCGCACAGGGCGATGTCCTCCGACATCCCATCGCAGTCGTCGTCGAGCCCATTGCAGACCTCGGGCCCCGTCGGCACGCATCGCCCCGCATCGGCGAGTCCGACACCAGAGGCGTCCACGCGGGTGACGGCCACGTCCTCTTGCGGTGCGTCCTCTTGCGGTGCGTCCTCTTGCGGTGCGTCCTCCCGCCGGGCTCCCGCATCCGTATCCCGCGCGTGTGAGAGCGCGCAGCCGCTCACCACGGCTGCCCCAGCGAAGGCGAACTGGGTCAAGAGCCGAGGCGTCATGCCGGCAGCATGCGGTTCACGGCTTAGGCGGGTCAATGCAGGGCGTTAACTCGATGGTCTCGTCCGCAGGTTCGAGACAGACGGCTTCATCCCGCTCACGCGCGTCGACATCGACAACCAAGACCTACCGCGCCTCGCGCTGCCACTCGCAAGCTGAGCACCGACCCTGGGCGGCTGATGCTCAATGCGATGAGTGCGGTGGAGCGCGAGTTGAATCCCGAGTTTCATCAGAGGTGGAGTGCTGCTTGGCGCATGCCGAGCTAGCCGAAGGCAACTGGATGCACCAGAGCAACTACGACCGACTCTCAACGTCTTTGGTTCGCGTCATCGAGGCCGATGTCGCCAGGCTTCAACGCGAGAGCCTGGCTGGGTACGCCGTCGGAACAGACGACTGCTTGATGACCGCGCTGACGCTGCACTGCACGCTCGACGACGTCAGCGTGGACCCCGCGCGTCTCGCCGACCCGGTCGAGTGGCG
Source organism: Sandaracinaceae bacterium (assembly GCA_044373065.1). Lineage (GTDB taxonomy): Bacteria > Myxococcota_A > Polyangia > Polyangiales > Sandaracinaceae > JAFLCL01. Next base: position 4,647 of record JBILQT010000333.1, on the reverse strand, counting down.
AGAAGTCCACTCGCAAGAGGTACAAACCTTCACGACGGAGATTGCCGCGCTCTACTGGGCCACGCGGAATGCGGACAGACTTGAGCAGCAGGAGAGATTTTCCGAGCACGTCGACGCGGCATTCTCGGCGCTTGTCGATGCGCTCCTTGTGTGTCGCAAGAGCGGACTCTTTCCCGACAACACGCTCCTCCTGGTGTGCAGCACCGATGCTTGCGAGTGGAGCCACAACCGCATGCTCGAATCCATCCAACGATTGAACTCGCCGGGTGGAGTTGCCGCATTTGAGCGCGCGTACTTGCTTGAGTCGTACCGGGCGATTGGCCTTCGCACGCGGCTACCGCACGTCTTGCCTCACGACGACGATGACGAGATGACGACGAAGTCGAATCGATGCGATCATCCCGATGGCGCATGCGCCGATGAAGTGTTCCAGCGGCGACGAAGAGCGGGTGACTCGATGAGCGGCTTTCAGAAGGTCGAGAAGGTGGTCGAGTCCGTGAGCGTCCCCGGCCTCGCGCTGGAGATGTGGTTCCGGCGGACCGCGCCACTCGAATTCGGCGTTCCACCACCAGAGGGGTCTCAAGCGGTCTGGATCAACGCGACCGTCGATCAGACGACGACAGCCGTTGAGTCGATCGGTGCCCTCGCCGCGCTGCTCCGCCCCCTGAGCCCCTCGCTCTTCTCCTCGGACGACGTCGCGGCGATTTCACGCATGGCCAGCGTGCTGCTCGTCGTCGGCCGCGTTGTAACGACCAATGAGATCTACAGCTTCTTGCCCGAGCTATTCGACGTGAGGCTCGACGAGATTTCGCCGCGGATTGAAGGCGGCCATCTGAGGTTCGTCGGGCTTCGCGTTGCCCTTCCCCAGCCCACAACGATTGAGTTCATCGACGTGAACCTGGCGGACGGCAGCGTGGTGCGGCGGAAGCTGGTCGACACGCGCACGGAGCGCTGACCGGTTCCTCTCCTCGTAGCGCACTGACCAACAGGAACGTCATGCCCCTGCTTCTTGAGAATCGCGTGTTTCGCAATGAGCGCATCGTGCTCGATCAGCCGAACCTAAACGCGCTGAGTGTCGGCTTGGTGCTGCAACACTGCGAGCTCGATATTCGAGTGCCCGCGAAGCGATTGTCGATCCATCGGGTTGTGATCGAGGACTGTGTCGTCCGGACGAAATCTCCGCTCGCAAACTTCCAGGGTTGGCTGTCGTGTGAGATTCGGCGCACCCGCTTTCTCGGCACCTTCAAGGGGAACGACTTCGGCAGCGCGCCATGGGAAGAGGTTCGCGGTGTCGCCGAGGCATTGGACTTCAGCGGCGCCGTCCTCGACAGCTGTCAGATGATCGGTTCCGACGTCGAGGGCTTCGTGTGGCCGACGTGGCCGAACTTCACGATCATCGACCCACTGGCTCATGCTGACGAACTCACTCCGCCCTTTGCGAGTTGGTTTCCCGAGAGAGTTCAACAGCCACCCGCGTTGTCAGCACTTTGTTTCTACGCCCCGAAACAGCTGAAGTATCTCGCGGACAAATCGATGACCGTTGAGCAGCTTCGTGACGCGCTTCCCAATGCGCCGTGGCTGAAGCGCTGAGCACGGCTTCCATCCAGGAGTGCGCGAATGCCAAACGATGTGTCGGAGGAAGCCTTCCACGAGGCCATGGACCGCTTGGAGGGGCTCTTCCCGCTTCACAACCCGGTGCCTGAGGACTTCGATCGCGCGGTCGCGGCTGTCGCAGCGCTGCGCGACCTTCGTGCCATCCCCCGCGTGCTCGCGCTCATCGCGGACGACTGTCCATACAGCGGCCTCATGGGTTCGCTTCTCGGCTCTCTGCAGGTGTTCGAACCGCAGGAGTTGGTTCCCGCGTTCGTGTCAGGCGCCGCCGAGTTTCGTGCGCGAGCCCCGCGGTCGTATCTGGAGTTGCTCGGCTTGATCGTCGTCACACCGGGCTACCGCGAGGAACTGGCCGCCGCCCTCGCGCTCATCCCGACCAAGCAGCGCCTTGCGTTGATCGACGATGTGCGAGCTGCTGTCGTCACTGAGGCAGACGAAGCGGCGACCGCTGCCTTCTTCAATGCGATCGAACGCATGCAGTAGTCTGGGTTGGGCGCCTCCAGCGTGACCGCTTGAACCGAGGTCCGAGTGAAGCTCTCGATCGATCACATCAGCACCGCAGATGCGCCCGATGCGCCGCAATGGACGCCGTCCGATCCTCTCCGTGTGTACACGTTCGTTCGGGTTGTCGTGACCGAACGAGGGAGGCGCGCAGGAAGCGATTTCGCGGTGCGCGTTGCGACACCAGCCGGGCTTGCTCAACTCGAGTCCGCCGAAGGCGTTCTATCGGCAGGCCGGCCTCTTCTGCTTCTGCCGACCCATGACTTCGCGGCGCTTTCGAGTGCCCTTCGCAGCGTGGTGTCCGACTGCGAGGCGGAGACGATGGCCGAGTGCGTGCGCAACCTGCAGCGCTATTTCGAGTGGGAGTACGCGGGGATCGAAGGCGAGTCTCGCGCGTCGGTTCGAACGATCCGCCTCACGGTTCACGAGATAGCGACAGCCATCGGCGCAAACGCGCGGCACTGGCAGCCAGAGGACACTGCGTCCGTGGACGAACTCTTTCGGGTGACCATCGGCGAGAAGAGCCGCTCCGAGAGTTCGAGCTTCACGTTTCGCGTAGCGACACCGAAGGGCCTCGTCGGCCAGCGCGCGATCATGCTCCCGAGGTCGCTTCTGCTGCTCGAGCAGTACGACTTCGACGTGATGTTTGGCTGGCTTCAACGGACCGTGAAGGCGTGCGAGGCGGAGACCTGGCGCGCGAGTGTCGAGAACCTGGAGCGCTTCTTTGATCGGGCGTGACGTCGGCGCGACTGCGACGGAGTCTGCGACTGCGACGGAGTCTGCGACTGCGACCTCCTCACCGCGCCCTTCCTCGGCGACCGCATCGCCCTCGGAGTCGGCTTCATCGAGCGCCCGAACGTCGCCGCGCAGCTCACGGATGAGGCACAGCAAAGCCACGGGCGCGCGGTCTTGCTCGTGCTGCGCACGTGATGGCGGCACACGTCGAGCGCGTGCCCGTCGGTGTGGTCGATGTCGAACCGATCCGAAGCGGGTGGCCAGCGCGGCGAAGTGACGGCCGGACCACGATTCTGTCAGTCGATGGTCGGCGCCCAGTCGAACGCGACGAGGATGGAGCGCGTCGATGAACGACTTTGATGTGGATGAGGCTGCCGCAGCGATGGGTAGAGGCGTGCGGTTGGGGTTGACCGAGGCCGCACAAGTTGCTCTCGCGAGTGAAATCGAGCCCACCGAAGGCGAATAGGCCGTGGCGCTATACATCACGCTTCCTGAGCGGATTGAGGCAGCCAGCGCGAGTGCGCTCGTCGCCAGTGCGCGGGTCATCACCTCCGTGGGCGACGCGGTTCTCGACGCGACGCGGGTTCGCTTCTCGATGCCCTACGGGATCGTGACGCTCGGTGCTGCGGTGCTTCGTCGCGAGACCCTCGGCTTGGTCCGCTTGAAATACGAACCGCCGATAGATGCGGAGGCTGCGAGGTTTCTTCGAGAGGTGGGATTCGAAGAGTTGGTGAAGACGGGCCGCAGCACGCGGCAGGGGACGCTCGCGATGCGTCGCGTCTCGGCTTCATCGATGGACCCAACATACACGCAGGGCATTGCTGACCTTGTGGAGCGCCTCGTGCCGAACACGACCGAGTCGGTGGTGGATTTGGTGAAGACGGCGCTCAACGAGATGCTGCAGAACGTGGTGGAGCATGCCGAGTCGACCACCGACGCCGTGGTGCTCACGCGTTGGTATGCGCGCGAGCAAAACGTAAGGATTGCAATCGCGGACTCGGGCATTGGTCTGGCCAAATCCGTGCGTCGCAACCCGAAGACTCTCTCCACGCTCAGTTCGCTCGAGGTCGTCCGCAATGCCGTCACAGTCGATGGCACGAGCGGTCGCGTGGGCAGCCGCTTCGGCGGGCTTGGCCTCAAGTATCTTCATCGGACGTGCGTCACGCGAGGCGGCGGGGTCCACGTCACCACACACACGGTGGACGCGCAGTACGGGCCGCGCGACAATCGAGAGTCGGTGGTCAGTCCCTTGGACGGTACGACCGTCGAGATCGACTTCCGGCCCGGGCCCGACGATGGCTCTCGGGCAGAGCAAAAAGTTGAGGAGTTCTTCTGATGCGCAACCTCCGCGTCCGTGATGTTTGCCCCGAGTCCCGCGTGTTCCGCGTGGATGGCGAACGGCTGCGCGCTGCGATTGAGAGCGCGTGGAGCAGCGAGAGCGCCGTCGAACTCGACTTCGAGAGCGAGCTCATCGCCTCCATCTCGTTTCTCGACGAGGGCGTTGCGACCCTCTTCGTCGACTACGACGCCGAGGCGATTCGAGAGCGGCTCCGCATCACGAATCTCACGGCTTCGGACAGGAAGATGCTCAACGAGCTTGTGGCCAAGCGCAGGGGACAACGAACTGCGGCGTGACGTACGCCATGCGACGGCGACAGAGTCCGTGACGGCGACAGAGTCCGTGACGGCGACAGAGTCCGTGACGGCGACAGAGTCCGTGACGGCGACAGAGTCCGTGACGGCGACAGAGTCCGTGACGGCGACAGAGTCCGTGACGGCGACAGAGTCTGCGGCTGCGAC
>JBILQT010000332.1:0-7274 GCA_044373065.1 Sandaracinaceae bacterium | reverse complement strand
TGCGTGATCGCATCGAACTTGTGCTCGGCAAAGACCTTGGCGACCGCGGCCTCATCGCGGATGTCGACCTGCGCGAAGGTCGCACCTGCGGGGATGTTCTCGCGGCGGCCGGAGCTGAGGTCATCGACAATGACGACGTTGTGCCCGAGCGCGAGGAGGGCGTCTGCGACGTGGCTGCCGATGAAACCTGCGCCGCCGGTGACCAACACGGTGCGCTTCGAGGACTCTGTGGATGTCATGTGTGTCTGTTCCGAGGTTGGAGAGGAGAGCACGCTTGAGAGCGAGGCATTAGCCAACTCCGTGCCGAGCGCGAATGGATGCCCGCGCATCGCAATGCGTTCAGCGCGTGACGGAGGGGATGACGATGGCGGCGCCGGTGGTGCCGAGTGAGAGGAAGGTGCTGATCGACGACATCACGTCGCGGAGGTCTGCATGGGCGGAGCTGGAGACGTAGACGATGTCGCCCGGCGCGAGCACCACATCGGGGCTGCGTCCGTCGACGATGTCGGAGATACCGGCCTGGTAGATGCGCGGATGCTCCGAGTCTCCGCGGATCACGCGCACATCCCCTGCATCGCCGTCGCGCGTCACGCCGCCTGCGACGGCCACGGCCTGCGAGATGCGAAGGCCTGGCCTGTACATCATCACCGCGGGCGCCTCGACCTCACCAAAGACAGTCACGAGCTGCTGGAGCGCACGCGGCACGTGAAGCACGTCGCCCGGATGGATGCGGACGTTGTGGTGGAGGTCGCCCGTGAGCGCGAGGTTCACCGAGATGGGAAGCGCTGCACCATTGCGGACCAAGCGTGCGGCACCAAGGTCGGCACCCGAGAAGGTCGTGTCGCTCTCCTCGCTGACGAGCGGCCCGCCCACCAGCGCGATGAGATCCACAAGGCGCATCCCGCCCGTGACTTCCACGCGCCCCGGTGTTCCCACTGCGCCGACAACCGTGGCCATGTGTCCGCTCGCCGCCGTAAGCAGAATCGCGACGCGAACGCTCGGATTGTATTGCCGCAACGCCGTCTCAAGCCGCTGCTCAGCCTCAGTCAGGGTGATGCCCGCAACCTCGACATCGCCTGCAAGCGGCACGTGGACGACACCACGATCATCCACGCGCAGGTTCGGCTCTTCCTCACGCGTCGCCGAGTTCAGAACGAGCGTGATGACATCGCCTGGAAAGAGCTGTGCGGGGAGGGCTGGGTCCTCTGGCAAACCGGCAGGGACGAGCGAGTCCACCTGCGCGAAGAGATCGGTCTGCGTGGGCACCGTGGGCGCGCGCTCAAAGCGCGGCGTGCATCCGGGCGATGCGAGCGCTGAGATGCCTATGGCGAGCGACAGGCGTGCGAGGCGTCGATTCAAGCGCCCGGCCCTGCCATGTAGGCGCGCAACGCGGCAACAGTCTCGGGCGTCGCGGAGACCAGCGCCGGGACGATTCCAAATGCCGACTCATCACCGCGCTGCGCGAGCTCCTCGACCCGTTTTGCGGCTGCCGCCATCCGCAGCGCGCCCACCTGGGCAAGCACGCTCTTCACGCGATGCGCCGCCGCACGCAGGCCCGCGAGGTCACGTGCCGCTGTGCACTTCTCGATGGTCGCGATGCAGATGTCGATCGAGCGCAGCGCCTCATCGAGGATCTCGCACACGAACTCGTGGCCCATCGGTGCGGCTTGGGAAGCGAGCGTATCGAGTGCAACGCGAGAGAAGACCGGCTCCACATTTCCTCCGTGAATGAATGAAGCGTAGCGCGCGCACTTCACCGCTCGAAAGAACTTGTCAGTGGGCGGCCCCTCAGGCGTGCGGAGACACCCGCTCTTTCCTTCGCCAAGCCGTGCTTCTGCTCTACATTCGCGCGATGCAGGATCTGGAGCGCCTGGTTGAAGAAAAGCGCGTGAAGACACCGGAGGGCGATGAAATCGCCTACCACGTGGTCGGTCGCGGAAAGCCCGTCGTGTTGGCCAACGGCCTCGGCGGAAGTTGGCGTGCTTGGGCGCACCAGATTCGGCACTTCGCAGATCGCTATCGCTTCATCAGCTGGGATTACCGCGGGATGTATCAGTCGCCCGTCCCACGCGACCCGCGTGCGATGCAGGTGTCGCTGCATGCCGAGGATGGCCTTCACGTGCTGCGCGCCGAGGGCATCAGCGAGGGCGCGGGCGCCTTCGGTTGGTCGATGGGCGTGCAGGTCGCGCTCGAGATGTTTCGCCGCGAGCCCAAGCTCTTCGACTTCCTCGTGCTGATCAACGGCGTCGCTGGAAGCCCCTTCAAGACGCTTGCGAACTCACCGACGATTGGGCAATTCGCGCCGCCCATCCTGCGCAGCCTTCAGCGCATGTCGGGCCTCGTGGAAGCCTCGACGCGCGTTGCGGTGAAGTGGCCCTACACGGCGCAGGTCGCGATGAAGCTTGGCATCGCCTCCAAGACGATCGACGTGGAGCTCTTCCGCGGTATGGCAGGCAGCTTCGCGGGCCTCGATATGGAGGTCTACATGCGCATCCTTGAGCAGCTCGGTGAGCACGATGCGCACGATGTCCTGCCGCGCATCACGCAGCCCGTTCTTGTGATTGCAGGCGGCCGCGATTTGATGACGCCGCGCGCTGCTGCAGAGCGCCTCGTGCACTCCGTGAAAGACGGCCAGCTCTATGTGATCCCCGATGGGACGCACTACCTCGCCGTGGAGTACCCGAAGCTGCTCAACGCACGCATCGAGCGCTTCGTTGAGGAGCAGGGTTTCTGAGCATGCGAAGAGGCATCGCAAGCGCGCTCTTGGTGCTGCATCTCGCAGTGGCGTGTTCGTCGGGTGAGGAGCACGCGGGGCCCAGTGCGGACACGCAAGCCGAGGCGCGCGCGATTCAACAAGTGCTCGCCGATACGACCGCACTTGCGGCGCTCACCGATGTGGACGAGGCGATTCGCGATGACAGGCCCGCGCTTGCCGCAGACCTGATCGCACGCGGGGCCATCCCCGAGACCGAGCGGCAGATTCGCGTGCTGGAGACGCTTGAGATTGGGAGCGCCGACGGGCGTCGATTTCGGACGCGGGCCATTCGTCTTCATCGCGACAGGCTGCGCGCGCTCGCCTTGATGCAGACCGCCTTCGCGCGTGGTGCAGGCCACGAGGATTCGCTTTGGATGGATGCGATTCATGCAGACTCCGAGGCGCAGGTTGCACTCGTTCACTTCGAGGAAGAGCTGATGCGCATCGCGCCGCTTCCCGAGCAAGAAGCGTCGAACGAGCTGGAGCAGCGAGGCCTGCCGCCGATGCCCTCGCGCGATGTCCCGCTCGAAGAGGCGCTGGAAGAGCACCCGGGTGACCCGAACCCTGGCGCCGCGGAGCCCATCGCAATCCCCCCCGAATGATCCTCGTCGTCGACAACTACGACTCGTTCACGTGGAACTTGGTGCAGCTGCTTCGTGTGGTTGCCGTAGGCATGCGCGTCGAGGTGGTGCGCAACGATGCGTGCACGCTTGAAGAGGCGCTCGCGATGCCCATGCGCGGCCTTGTGCTCTCACCTGGGCCAGGGCTTCCACGCGATGCGGGCATCTCCCTTGGCCTTGTGCAGCGTGCGCCCGAAGCCTTGCCAGTCCTGGGCGTTTGCCTTGGCCATCAGACCATCGCGGAGGCGTTTGGCGCGCGCGTTGTACGTGCGCCGAAGACAATGCATGGCCGCACGAGCACGCTTCGTCACGATGCGCGGGGCCTCTTCGAGGGCCTGCCAAACGCGGTGGATGTGATGCGCTACCACTCGTGGTGTGTGGATGCGTCGACGCTTCCGAGAGAGCTCGAAGCGAGCGCGCATTCGGAGGACGGCGTGCTCATGGCGATGCGTCATCGCAGCCGACCGATCGAGAGCGTGCAGTTTCACCCCGAGTCGTTCGCGTCGGAGTGGGGCGAGGCGATGATGGCGAGGTTCGTCGCGCGCACGCGTGCTTGAAGCCGCGCGGGTTTTGCGCGTGGCGCGCGTGTCAGAGTGGGACGGTTGTTCCAATACGGAACACACGCGGCCCCTTCGAGTGGCCCTGAGGGGCTCGCCGGGTGTGGATCGGCTCGTGCACTAGGAGATGCATGGACCCAAGACGCATCGTGACCCTGGGGGCGGACCCTGCGCTGAGCACTGCCCTCGCTGCCCTCGGCGCGGAGGTCACGGCGATTCGTCCCAACGAGGCCGAGGTCTCGGGTGTGAATCTCAGTACCTTTGCATCCGCGGAGACAGGGCCCCTGCCCACGCGCAATGGCGGCCTTCGCACGACCGTTCGCAATCCGCTCTCGCACGCATGGACGCATCCACATGAGAGCCCTCCCGGCACGCTGAGTCGGTCTCCTTTCAAGCCCAAGCTCGCCCTCCAAGAGATGCTCGCGTCGTCCACGCGGATGCGCTTTCGAACCTCGGAGGACGGTCTCTATCGGATGCCGACGGAACTCGTCCAAGTGGCGACGCGCCGCATCTACGAGATTGAGCCGGAGCCAGGCGCCGAGGTGAACCCTGCAGCAATCCGCGCACTCGGCCACGCGCAGGTCATCTTGCTCGGCCCGGGCCCCTTCTTCTCCAGCATCCTCGCGACGCTGGCCGCACCGCGCATGGCTGCGGCCTTGGTGCGCTCGCGCGCGACGATTCTCTTCTTCGCGAATCACGTCTCGGAGGGCGCAACGACGGAAGGCATGGCGCTGCCCTGCTACGTGCGTGTGCTGCGTGAGCACATGCAACGCTGGACCGGGACGGAGCTTCGCCAGATGACGGTCGTGGCCCACGGTGAGCGCGCGACCTGGAGTGCCATCGACTCGCGCACACGGCTGCGCAGGGTGCCGCTCCAAACGGGCTCGGAGCAGACCTGGCTCTCGCTCGCAGAGGCGACGGACGAATTCGTCTCTGGCGTGCTTCCCAAGCGCGCCGAGGTGCCGATTCAAGCGGGCGCGCTCTACACACCCTCGAAGCTCTTCGCACGTCGTTGAAGCCCCATCGCGCACAACTTTCCGAGCGTGAAACCAGCAACAACTTCCTCTCTCCCGCGCACTGTCGTACAAGCTCCACCATGCAAACCGTTCTCGTGACGGGTGCTGCAGGCACCGTCGGAAACTACGTCGTGAGTTTGGCGGAGGCGGCGGGCTACCGCGTCATCGCCACGGACACGTCCGCGAAGGGCATCTCAGTCCCTGTGCGCGGTGAGGTTCGTGCCGGCGATTTGCGGGATTCGGCGTTCATGGCGCGTCTCGTCAAGGGCGTGGACTTGGTCATCCACACAGCGGCCCTGCTCGATGTCGGCACGCCCTATGAGGCACTTCGCGCGGTCAACACGGATGCCGTCGTGATGCTTCACGAGATGGCTTCGGCCGCAGGCGCCAAGCGCTTTGTGCACACCTCAAGTGCGATGCTCTACGCGCTCGGTCAGAAGGGTGCGCTGAGTGAATCGGCGCCCGTGGAGGCGCGTGGTCCGCATGGTCGCAGCAAGCGCGAGGCCGAGCAGCTTCTCGAGGCGCGCACTGGCAAAGGCGCACCGTGGACCATCGTTCGTGCAGCGCCGCTCTACGGCCGCCGCGGAAGGCACTTCGCCGCCATCCTGCTCGCGCTCGGGCCTGCCGCGCGCCTGACAACGCCTGTGCTCCCGCGTCCCGCAGGCGGGCCGACGCACAACTTTGTGCATGCCGAGGATGTCGCGCGCGCGCTCGTGCATGTCGTCGGTCGTGAGGACTGCGAGCACAAATACTTCAACGTGGCGGACGAGGATCCGCTCTCCCTTGGCGCCCGCGTCGCCGAGACGTATCGCGCCTACGGGCTTCACACGCTGCCAGCAGGCGAGCTTCCTCGTGGCGTTCTCGATCGCGTGGGCCAGCTCTGTCAGGCGCCTGGCGCCTACCAGTCGCTCGACACAGCGTTGCTCGCAGCCTGGCGTCTCGTGGTGCTCCGACACGGGCTCAAGACCGCGCTCCGTGCCCGCGTGGACCGTGAAGCCCTGACGCTCCTCTACGATGACCTCGTGCTCGACACGAGCGCGCTGCGTGCGACGGGGTGGCGTCCGCGCTTTCCTCGTTTCGCTGAGGGCTGGCGTCAGGTCTTGCGCTGGTACCAAGCCGAGCGCTGGGCACCGCGCTACGTTTGAGCGATGCCGCTCCTTCGAATCGCACGCAAGAGCCTCGAGATTGGCCGCGAGGTGCGTGCGGTCGTGCGCCAAGGTCAGCTGATCTCGCAGGGCAAGCGGCCGATGCGGGGGACGGGGCAGGCGAGCGGGCAGGGTGAGCGTCTCGTGGTGTTCGTGCATGGCTTCATGGCGCACGGGCCCGTCTTCGATCCCATGCGCGAGCGCGTCGAAGAGCTCCGCGAGGTTGAGACGCTCGACCTTGGCTACGGCCCCTTCGAGCGCTTCGATGTCGTCTGCGAGCGCGCGCATTCGATCATCGGTGAGCATGCGAAAGGTCGCCCCGTGACGCTTGTGGGTCACTCGCTTGGCGGGCTCGTCTCACGCTGGGTGGTGCAGGAGATGGGGCTCAAGTCGGTCGACCGACTCATCACGCTCGCAAGCCCACACGCGGGAACGCGCGCCGCAGGCATCGCGGTGGGCCCGCTCCTTCGCGCGATTCAGCCGGGCTCGCCACAGCTGCGGAGGCTCGCACGCCACACAAGCCCGCTCTCGCATGTGCACTGCATCGCGCTTGTTGCAGGCCGCGACCGGATGATCACGCCGCCTTCTTCCGCAGGCGAGTTTCCAGGCGCAGAAGTCATCTGGATCGACGACCTTGGGCACAACGAATTGCTCTTTGATCCCCGCGTGATCGAGCTCGTGGCCAAGCGCGTCTGCGGCTGACCGAGACGCGAGCTACGCGGGCTCGCTCGGTCGGCTCGCATCGGGGAGCGTGAAGTGAAAGACGGAGCCGCGCGGCGTGTTCGGCATGTAGCCAATCTGGCCGCCGTGTCCCTCCACGAGCTGACGCGAGAGCGCGAGGCCCAGGCCCATGCCGCCCCGTCGACGCGTGAAGAACATGTCGAAGACATTCGCGCGGTCTGCCTCGGGGACACCTGATCCTTCGTCCCGAACCTCGAAGCTGGTCGCCTCGTCGCTGCGTGAGACCACCAGCGTGACGGTGCCGCCTTCGGGCGAAAACTGAATCGCGTTGCGGACCAGATTCCACAGCACTTGGCGCACCTGCGAGGGGTCGACGAGGCTCATAATCTCGCTCTCCTCAACGCGCTTTCCGTCTTCGAGGCGGTGACTCTCCAGCTTGAGTGCGAGGCCCCTCGGCGCACCCTTCGCGGCGAGCTCAAGGACCTCACGGCAGAGCGGAA
>JBILQT010000059.1:0-30168 GCA_044373065.1 Sandaracinaceae bacterium | reverse complement strand
AGGGCGCGACAACGCCCTCCGCGAGACGCTGCTCAAGCGCGAGGCCAAGCGCACGCGTGCCGCGCTCCTGCGTTGCGCCGCCTCGTCCATGCACAAAGCAACTGAAGTGCTCCGTGGTGAAGACGCCGGTGGTGCCAGTTTGCGTGCTGCGCAGGACGTCGACCTGGAAACGCTCACCCTCGCCGTCGAGCACGAAAGGCAGCGCACCGTGCAAGGGCTCATACGCCTGCACCACACGGAAGCCACCAGCGAGCACGAGCCCAAAAGCGAACGAGTCGCTTGAGGCCAACTCAGGCGCTTTGTATCCGACAGCCTGCGCCTCGGTTGGTGCAGATGGCGTCGGTGCGGACGGCGCTTGCGCGGCCACGGCCCGAGTGGGCATCGCGAGCGCGCGGCCACGAGCCAATTCGAAACCCCGTGCAGCCGCGAAGGCTGCACTCACCGAGACCATGAAATGTCGCCGGTTCATGCACTCACAAGGCTACATGAGTGATCAAGCGCACCGCAAGATCGCTTCGGCGGATTCGTCCAAAGAGTTTTGCTCGCTTCGATCGTCACGTGCCAAGGCGCACGCTTCGATCCGACGACCTCGGCTCGCTTCCTCACGCTCGTCATATTGAATTGATATGCAAATATGATTTCCATCATTTGCAGAGCGACGAGGCGAGGAGGCCCCAGACGAATCTCGTCGTTGTTCCGAAGGGCTGAGGAGGGCATCGTTGGTAGATGACTTCTGCGCGTGTCGTTCTCTTCGCCCTTGGCTTCACCGCGTTTGGCGTTCTCAGTGGATGCTCGTCAGCGCTCACCTCGCCCGATGATTCCTGCGTCTCAGGGACGCGCTGGATCGGCGGCAACCAAGAGAGCCAAGAGATGAACCCAGGACAGGCATGCATTGCGTGTCACACGCGGGGAGGAGAGGGCCCACGCTTTGCGTTTGCGGGCACGGTGTACGGCACCGGCGCAACCCGTGAAGTCGACAACTGCTTTGGCACAACCTCCCCGGCGCTCGTTCGCATCACAGGTGCGGATGGAACCGTTGTGACAGCCACGACCAATGCTGCTGGCAACTTCTCGATCAACCAAAGCGTCGCCCTGCCCTACTCCGCCGAGGTCGAGTCGAACGGGATGGTGCGGCGCATGACGGCCACGCAGACCTCCGGCGATTGCAACGGCTGTCACACGCGGGGGGCAAGCCAGGGTCGCATCCTCGCGCCGTGACGCGCGTTCCTCGTCGCCGCACGTCTTTGCGGGTAAGCCTCGCCGGTGGCTAGGCCGCGCGACTTCGACAAAGACAAAGCCCTCGATGAGGCCGTGATGCTCTTCTGGCGTCAGGGTTTCGCGGCCACGTCGGTGCGTGCGTTGTGCGACGCATTGGGCATCCAGTCGGGGAGCTTCTACGCCGCGTTTGAAAGCAAAGAAGCCTGCTTTCGGAAGGTGCTTGAGCGCTATCTGGCCTCGCAGAAGATGCCGCATGTGGCTGGCCCCGAGGCGATCCGCGCATGGCTCTATGCGATCACCTCGCCGACCCGTCGCGGCCTTGGGTGCCTGCTGGTGAACAGTGCTGTGGAGGCGCCGATGCTCGACCCCGAGAGCCGCACGTTTGTGCTTGGGTGCATGGCCGCGGTCGAAGCCTTCTTTGTGGAATGCCTTGCGGGGCAAGCGGATCCGAAGGCAGACGCCGCGCTCGTCTCGGCCGCGGTGATGTCGATTCACGTGCAGGCGCGGATGGGCGCATCGCAGGGCAAGCTGCGCAAGCTCGCCGATCGGACGCTGGAGGCAATCGGCCTCCTGGATTCTTGAACGAGCGCTCAACAATCGGCGAACGAACCAAGCACAGCCTATGCGCCAATCCGCTCCTTCCGCACTGCGCAACCGCGCACCGATCGCCGATGTGCTCACCCGCGTGCTGCCGAGCGAGGGCTCCGTGCTCGAGCTCGCGAGCGGCACGGGCGAGCATGTTGTCTACTTCGCCGAGCGCTTCCCAAAGCTACTCTTTCAACCAAGCGACCCGTCGTCGAGTGCGCGCGCGAGCATCGAGGCGCATCGCTTGGAGTGCATGCAGCCGAACGTCCTTCTGGCGATCGACCTGGATGTTTGCGGGCCCTGGCCTGAGGTGCACGTCGATGCCGTCCTCTGCATCAACATGATTCACATCTCGCCACGAGAGACCGTGCCCGCGCTCATGCGTGGCGCCGCACGTGTGCTCGCCTCACGCGGTGTGCTCATCACCTATGGCGCCTATCGCATCGGGGGAAGGCACACGGCAGAGAGCAACGCATCGTTCGATGCATGGCTGAAGGACCGCGACCCACGCTTTGGTGTGCGCGACCTTGAGTGGCTCATCGAAGAAGCCGACGGCGCGGGGCTTGTGCTCGAAGAGCGCATCGCGATGCCGAGCGAAAACTTCACGCTCGTGTGGCGCAAGCGCGACTGAAGAAGGTCACACCGTATTGCAACAACTCGTTGCAATACACACGGCGCGCGTTTTCTCGCAGACATGTGGATCGCGGACTTGCGCGGCGTGGGAAGAGCCGTTACAAACCTTCTTGAGAACGACTCTCAATCTTACTCGCAACGAGGAAGTCATGTTGGACAAGCGAATTGCATCTTTGGTGGTGGTGGGTGTGGCGGCACTTTCGGGATGTCCGACGGAGACGAACACCGTCGACGCAGCCGTCACGGCGGATGCACCTGCAACGCACGATGCCTACGCCGGAAACGATGCCGGCAGCCCCGATGCTTTCGTTGGAAACGACGCGGCGGCAGATGCGTTTCTCACCGGTGATGCTGGCCCCACCATCCCACCGATCAGCATGCCACTGCCCCACCGCGTCGCGGCCTCAGCAACCGGTCATGACCGCTACTACGGCGTCGTCTTCGATGACGAGAGCGGATTCTATGTGACGGGCCAGACGCAAAGCGGCACGGCCGCTACAGACGATGTCCGCACGTTGGTTGCGCACTTCACAGCCTCGGGTGATCTCGACACGACCTTCGGCACCGGTGGCTTCTTCACGAACAACTTCGCCGTCGGCACAAATGGTGAAGTGGCGCGTGGCATCGCGCTTCAGTCAGACGGGAAGATCATCGTCCAGCTCACTATCGAGCACGCGGGCGCTACCGATGCACGGGACCGTGACATCGCCGTCGCGCGCCTGCTTCCGAATGGAACCCTTGACCCAAGCTTTGGCACCGCCGGTGTCGCGCTGCTCGATCTCAGCGAGGGCTTGCTCGATGGAACCACGTACCGCGCGGACGGTGGTTGGGGCGTCGCGGTCGATGCAAGCGATCGCATTCTCGTCTCGGGTCAGATGCTGCGCTCAGGCCAGTTGGATACCGACTTCGCGATCGTTCGACTCACGCCCAGCGGTGCACGAGACACAACCTTCTCAGGCGATGGTGTGTTCTCGCTCGATATCGGCGAGACAAGCGCGACCGTTCGCGGCGTCACCGTCGCTCCGGACGGCAGCATCTACGGCGGGGGCTACTACACGCCCGTCGGCAGCACAGTGGTCACCGCAGTCGCATACAAGCTCGACACCAACGGTGCGCTCCTCCCAGCCTTTGGCGGCGATGGCGTCTACACCGAGGCCGTTCTTGCCATCCAGACCGAGATCTACGCGATCGGTCTTCAGGGCTCAAACCTCGTGACTTCCGGGTATGGCCGCGAGTCGGGGACAACCAACGACTTCATCTCGCTGCGCATCAACGGCGCGACAGGTGTGCGCGACACGACCTACGGCGGACGTGGCTATGCGCTGCTCGACTCAGGATGGCCTCTTGGTGACAATGCCCGCGACCTCGTGGTGCTGCCGGACAACCGTGTGATGTTGCTCGGCCAATTGCGTGGCCCCGTGACGGCAGATGCCGCGATGGGTGACCAGGACGCTGCGCTGTGGATGCTCACCCCCGATGGTCAGCCCGACACCAGCTTCGACACAGACGGCGTGCTCACCGCGAACTTCGGCGGCTTTGCAGATCACTTCTGGGCGGGCGCGGCCGACCCGCGCAGCGGGCGAGCGGTCGTGGTGGGGATTGCGACTGCATTCCCTGCGACGAACGATGACGGTGCGGTGTACCTCTTCCCCACGCGCTGAACGCATGTCGGCACGTTGAGGTTCATCTCGATGCGGGCCGCGGATGTGGCCCGCATACTTTTCTGTCAGGTTCTCGCGGCTCATCCGGTACCACTGGAGATTCATGAATCGCTATCTCGCTCTCAGCTCAGCACTGCTCATCACCAGCTGCATCGATTCGTCGACGGAGGTGATTCGGCCCGACACAGGCCCGGTTGATACCGGCCCGAGCATCGATGCGAGCGCACAGACGAGCGCGGAGGATGCGCGCCGTGTGCTGGCGAATGTCGGGGAGAATGTCGTCCTTCGCGCACTGCGTGATCTGGTCGAGGCATCACGCGCACTGGAGACCGCAACGGCGACGTACGCGACCTCACTCAGCGATGCGGATCGCGATGCGGCACGCACAGCCTTTCGCAACACGATGGAGGCTGCCCAGCGCGCGGAGGTCTACCAGCTTGGCCCTGCAGGCCCGGCGGGCCTTGTCACCGCAGGACAAGGCTTGCGCGATGAGATGTATGCGTGGCCGCTGGTGAATCGATGTCGTGCCGACCAAGAGACGGTCGATCCGGCTCACGCTTCAACCGACACCCTGCGCTTGGAGGCCATCAACGTTCGCGGCCTCGCGACGATCGAGTACCTGCTCCACGAGACGACGCTGAACAACGGCTGCCCGCCAAGCATCAACATCAACGCGATGGGCACGTGGGCTGCGCTCGGTGATGCGGGCGTGCGTCGCAACCGCGCCGAGTACGCGCACAACGCAGCCATCTTGGTGCGCGAGCGCGCCGAAGAATTGGTGCGTGCTTGGGAGACAAACTTCCTCAACCAGCTCGCCACCGCAGGAGCCGGCAGCACGGTGTTTGCGACCTCGCAAGAGGGCCTCAATGCGCTCTCCGACGCGCTCTTCTACGTCTACGACATCGTGCTCGACATGAAGCTCGGACAGCCTGTCGGCATCGTGAATTGCGAGGCGGAGTCGTGCCCTGAGGCCGTCGAATCGCCGTGGTCGAACGTCAGCATCGACAACATCATCGCGAACCTGCACGCCTTCCGCGCGGCCTACCTCGGCGGTGAGCCTGGTGCAGACGGAGCGGGTTTCGATGACCTCTTGCGCAGTGTCGGCGCGACCGATCTCGACATGCGCATGCAGCAAGGCATCGAGGGCACGCTCACCGCACTTGAGGCGATCGAGGGCCCCCTCGCAGCGGCTGTCGTGGATCGCAACGAGCAAGTGATGGCCGCCTGGCGCGCGCTCGACGCGCTGATGCGCACCCTCAAGACGGAGCTTGCGACGGTGCTCGACCTTGAGCTCCCGATGCGCGTTGAAGGGGACAACGACTAGCCATGCACGAGGTCACGCTTCGCGCGCGTTGGGCTGCCTGGGTCGCCCGCGCAGAGAGCCCTGCGCATCCCTCGGGGCTCGTCGCGTTTCGGATCCTCTTCGGCCTGCTCGCAACCTTCGGCGCACTGCGCTTTGAGTGGAATGGCTGGGTCGAGCGCAGCTTCCAAGCGCCGACGTTCTTCTTCCACTACTGGGGCTTCTCGTGGGTGCAGCCGCTCTCCATTCCCCAGATGCACGCGCTCTTCATCACGATGGCGATCTGCGGCCTCTGCATCGCGCTCGGGCTCTTCTATCGCGTCGCAGCGATCGTCTACTTCCTCGCGTTCACCTACGTCGAGCTCTGCGACGTCACGAACTACCTCAACCACTACTACCTGCAGAGCATCCTCGCGCTCTTGCTCTGCGTGCTCCCGCTGCACCGCGTCTACTCACTCGACGCAAAGCTGCGTCCTTCGATTCGGCTTGAGCACTTTCCCGGGACGGAAAACAGCCAGCACTATCCTCGCTACTTCACGTGGCTGCTCCGCGCGCAGCTCACCCTCGTCTACTTCTTCGCGGCGATGGCGAAGTTCACGCCCGATTGGCTCCTCCATGGGCAGCCGATGCAGATCTGGCTTCACGCGCGCACCGATGCGCCCCTCGTGGGTCCGCTCTTCGACATGCCTTACGTGCCACTCGCGATGAGCTGGGCGGGCTTCCTCTACGACCTCACGATCCCCTTCTGGCTGCTGCACCCCAAGACCCGTACGCCAGCGTATGGTGTGGTGCTCCTCTTCCACGCGTTCACGAAGCTGCTCTTTCCGATCGGGCTCTTCCCCGTGATCATGACGGTGGGCACGCTGGTCTTCTTTCCATACGACTGGCCAGTGTTGCTGCAGCGCTTCGCGCTGCGGGTCAGGGGCCGCTTCGCTTCCCCCTACACCCCCTTCGCTAGGCTCGTCGCTACGCCAAGCTCCGCTCCTCACCTACGCGGATCTCTCGGGGCTATCGCCCCTGCCGATGGGCAGCGCGAGACATCGCGCGGCTTGCTTGCGCACTGGCCTCTCATGCTCGCAGGCGCTTGGTGCGTCCTTCAGTTCCTGCTTCCGCTCCGTACGCATGCGTATGGTGGCAACGTGCTCTGGCATGAGCAGGGGATGCGCTGGAGCTGGCGTGTGATGGCGCGTGAGAAGAATGGCAGCGTCACGTTTCGCGTTCGCTCCGCAGATTTCGCGCATGAGCAAATCGTGCGGCCGGGTCGCTACCTCAACGCGATTCAAGAGCGCGAGATGGCTGTGCAGCCCGACTTGATCGTGCAGCTCGCGCATCACATCGCAGCGGACTACCGCGCGCGCGGTCACGCCGATGCCGAGGTGCGCGTCGATGCGTATTGCTCTCTCAATGGACGCCCGATGGCGCTCTTGATCGACCCCGAGGTCGATCTCGCACGTGTCGAGATGGGCCTTGGCCCCGCACCTTGGATTCTCCCGGCGCCCGATGGCCCGCCGCCTTCTGTTCATCGCGCGCAGCACGCGCGTCTCGAGGATTGAGTCATGCCTGTAGAGCGACAGAACTCCCTCACGGGAAAGAATGCTTGGATGTTGTGCACGCTCGCGCTCGCGGGTGCGCCTTCGCTGGTGCATGCGCAGACCGCGCCCGATGCCGCGACGGAGTCGGAGACTGAAGCTGAGACTGCGACCGAGACAGAGTCGGATGCGGAATCGGATGCGGAGTCGGATGCAGAAGAAGAAGGCGAAGCGTCCGATGGATTTCGTCTCTCGGACGTGACCGTTTCGGGCGTTGCAGAAGAGGCTTTTGAAGCGGGCGGCTCGGTGCACGTTGTCGGCGAGGAGACGCTTGAGGAGCTCAACTACGACGACCCGCTTGCGATCCTTGCGCGCATCCCCGGCGTGAACATTCGTCAGGAAGATGGCTTTGGTCTGCGGCCCAACATCGGCCTCCGCGGCGCGAGTTCAGAGCGCTCACGCAAGATCACGTTGATGGAAGACGGCGTGCTCCTCGCACCCGCACCCTACTCTGCACCGGCCGCCTATTACTTCCCGCTCATGACGCGCATGACGGGCGTCGAGGTCTCGCTGGGCCCCGCATCGATCCTCTACGGGCCGCACACGGTCGGTGGCGCGGTCAACATGATCGGCAGGCAGATCCCATCGCGCCGCGAGGGCAATCTCGACCTCGCACTCGGAACGACTTGGTACGGCCGATTGCACGCGCACTACGGTGATTCGAATGAGTGGGGCGGCTTCGTCATCGAGGCCGTTCACCTTCGCTCCGATGGCTTTCGCACCTTCGATTGGTCCGAGCACGATGCAGGCACCGGCTTCGATCGCACCGACATCCTCGCGCGCGCCGACGTGCATGGCGATTTGAACGAGAGCATCTACCACCGCCTCGAGCTCACCCTGGGCCTCGGCCTTGAGGGCTCGAACGAGACCTACCTCGGCATGATCGATGCCGACGTCCGCGCGAACCCATTTGGTCGTTACGGGGCCAGCTCAACGGACCGGATGGAGTGGTGGCGCACGCGTGCGCAGCTTCGCTACGAGATGGAGATTGGAGATGATGTCGGTATTACGGTAACTGCCTACCGTCACGACATGGATCGCACCTGGCAGCGCCTGGAGAGCTTCAGCGACGGCACTTCGTTCTATGACGTGCTGCAGAACCCAACCGGTCGCAATGCCGTCTACTACGATGCGATCACCGGCAGCGACAACGGGCCGGGCGACCCAAATCTCTCGCTTCTTCGCGTGCGCAACCAGCGCTCCTTCATCGCGCAGGGCGCGCAGATTCAATCGCGCATGCGCTTTGAAACACTGCCTTTGCGCCATGACCTCACGATGGGCGCGCGCCTTCACTACGATGAGATCGCACGGCACCACACGGGTGAGGATCTCTATGTTGCGTACCAATCGCTCGTGCCCGTCAACGGCGTGGAGCGCGACCTCGATGTGAACCGTGCGCAGTCAGTCGCGCTCGCACTCTTCGCCATCTGGCGCATCCAGTGGGAGCGTCTCTCCATCACGCCGGGCATTCGCTCTGAGCTCATCTGGAATGAGATGATCGATCGGCAGACAGGCGTCCTGACGCGTGGCCAGCAGCGCGCGCTCCTGCCCGGCCTTGGCCTTCAATACGAGCTCACCGATGACGTCGCGCTCTTCGCCGGCGTGCATCAAGGCTTCAGCCCTGCAGCCCCGGGGCAGACGGTCGCTGTGCGTCCTGAGCAGAGCGTGAACTGGGAGGCCGGCGGACGTTTTGGTCGCGAGGATGAGCCCTCGCATGGGCAGCTCGCGTTCTTCTACAGCGACTACCAGAACCTCACGGGCGATTGCTCCGGCGCGGGCGGCTGCGGCATCAACATGCTCGATGCGCAGTTCAATGCGGGCAATGTGACAGTGCTCGGTGTGGAGGCGGCCATCGCACACACCTTCGATTTCGGCGAGGTCGAGATGCCGATCCGCGCGAGCTACACCTACAGCTACACGCGCTTCCGCTCGGCGTTTAACTCGGACAATCCACAGTGGGGCAACGTGGCGATTGGCGATCATTTGCCCTACGTGCCTGAGCACCAAGGCTCGGCGCAGATGGGCCTTGTCTGGCGCATGCTCCGCCTCGATGTGACGGGCTCCTACATGGCCGCGATGCGCGACCGCGCAGGCCAAGGAAGCGGCGTTGCCACGGACTGGACCGACGAATACTTGATGCTCGATGCCGTCGCCCGCGTGAACAATATCCTCCCCGGCTTCAGCGTCTACGTGCGCGGCGAGAACCTCACGGATACGGCGCCCATCGTCTCGCGCAGGCCCTTTGGCGCGCGCACGAACAAGCCCTTCATGCTGCAGCTCGGCTTCGAAGTGGCGTTCTGATGCGGGCCCTCCTCATCGGCCCAGGCCAGCTTGGACGCACGATCGGCGGAGGCCTCCTCGCAAGCGGCGTCTCGGTGGATGTCGCGCTGCGTGACAGTCATATTGCAACATGGACACAATATGATTTCGTGCTGATGGCGGTCGGTGAGAAGGATTTCGAGAGTGCCGTGCGCTCTGTCCCGACCGAAGTACGCAGCAAGCTCGTCCTTCTTCAAAACGATCTCGTCCCTTCGAGCTGGCGCGCGCTCGACGTCACCCTCCCCACGGTGCTCGTCGTCTGGTTCGAGAAGAAGAAGGGCAAGCCCGCGCAGGTCGTGCGCACAAGCGAGCTCGCAGGCCCGCACGCTGCGCTCTTCGCGCGCGCATTTGAAGCGATCGACATGCCTGCACGCGTCATCAGCGAGGCCGAGTGCGTGCGCGCGCTCGTGGTGAAGAACCTCTACATCCTCGCGAGCAACGCGATGGGTCTGCGCCTCGGAGGCGGCACGACGGGAAGCCTCGTCGACGCGCATCGCGAAGAGACAACGCGCCTTCTTCACGAGCTCTGCACGCTCGAGCGCACACGTCTGAGTGACGAGGAAAACGCGCTCTTGGAAGAGGAAGCGCTCGTTGAAGAGACGTTCGCGGCATTCGCCTCCGACCCGAAGCACGGCTTGCTGGGGCGCACTGCAAGGGAGCGTGTGGAGAAGGCGCTCGCGCGTGCACGTGAGGCAGGGGTGGATCTGGCGATGCTTCAGGAGATCGCTTCGCTGGTTTGAGCGACCTTCGTGCGATGCTCTGCCCATGGGCCGGATTCGATGGGTCTTGTTCTGTTTGGGCACGGGCTGTTCGGCCGCGCCGCAGCCTGTTCAATCTGCAGTCGCGAGAGACCCCGAAGTCGAGGAAGCGCGACGCGTCGTCGACGCGCTTGAGGGTCTGGTGCAATACGACGTGCACGTGGATGGTCGGATGTTTCGACCCTTCCCGATGCGCGCGATGATGCTCGCCGTCGATGATGCCCGGGTCGTCGCTGTAGGCCCCGGCAACGTGCTCTCCACCTGGGAGCACGGCCGCTGGCACATCGATCACCTACCGATGCGTGAGGCCGCCACTGCGCTCTTTCACGCGCATGATGGGACGCTCTACGCGATGGGCAGCGCCTCGACGGCGATGCTGCGACCCAATGACGACACGTGGCAGCGCGTCCAAACGAATGAAGCCATTTGCGCTGAGCTAAGCGATGCGAATCGTCGACGCAGACCCAAGCTTGCGATCGACTTTGTGCGCCGTGCAGGTACCCAAGAGAGCGCGCTTGGAGGGTGGCTGTTGCGTGCCCCGACGCTCCAGAATTTTCACAGTCTCGGAGGCACGACCACATGGACGGGTGTCGTAGAGACACCCCAAGGCCCGATGACCCGCGTGGCGAACATTGCACGAACCCTGGAGGTCTCTGACCTCTGGCCAGGTCGAGAGGCCTCGTACATCGGTGAGAGTACAATCTGGAGCGCGACACACCTCATGACGCACGATGGGGTCGATCTGGGGATGAGGCGGACTGCAGTCGATGGCTTCGATGCGCACGTTCGTGCGTGGGGTCCCGGCTTCGCGGTGGGCGAGGGAGGCGCGGTCTTTTCGGAGCAAGAGGACCGCACGTGGCAGCGGTTGGAGACACCGACCGAAGCGACGCTCACGGTCATTGAGTGGTCGTACGATCCGGCACTCACCTTCTTCGGTGGGGCGGGAGGAGCATTGCTGATTCTCCGAGAATCTGGGGTGTTTGAGGTCCTCCCGCGCTTTGTGGAAGCCGATGTCATTGCGCTTCACTGGTACGACCACCAGCTGCGCGTGCTCTTCCCGAGAGACATCGTGTCGCTTCAATTTGACGCGTCTGGACAGCTCCTCTCAGCGCGAATCGCACACTTCACGGAGACAGCTTTTGCACTCAACTTGGATCAGCCAGTGAGCGCGTTCGGCGCGAGCGCCGTGACGATCGAGGACGCTGCGCTCTCGTTCGTCGATGTAGACCTCGCGGCCCCACAGAACACACCGACGGAGAGCTCGCCGACTCCCGGGTACCTGCTCTCAGCGACACGAGGGCGTGAGAATCCTTGCGAGGCGAGCGTCGACTCAGCGGAAGTGTTCCAACGCGATGGCGCAGCGACTTCTCGATAGTATTTCAATATGACTATGGAAGTACTGAACGCCGCGTTGGTGCTCGGTCATCGTGCTCTCGCGCGAGGGCTTAGGTGACTCCGAACGTCCGCCATAGCGGCGCGGTTGGGTGATGTAGCCCCACAAACGACAAACACCCAAGCGCGCACGAGGCCTTCGCTTGGGTGTTTGCGATCGCGACGCGCGCGAGGTTCAGCAGTAGCCAACCTTCATGGTGAGTGCGGTGCCGCGGGCGGCCTCGGGGACGATGCGGAAGCCGCTGTCTTCGGTCGATGTGGAGACCTTGTGTCCGCCGCCTTCCATGCGGGCCCATGTCCAACCTGCGCATGCGAGGTAGACGTCGGGCTCGTCGGAGAAGGCGACGCCATGCGTGGCCTCGAGGTCGGCCCAGAACTCCGCGGGGATCTTGCTGGCTTCGCTCGCGGACATCGCGGAGGGCGGCACGACGCCCGCAACGGGCTCATCGTCATCGCCGTAGCCGCTGAAGGTCACGAGGCCGATGATGAGGGGCGTGTACTTCACCTCTTCGGGCCAGTTGATCGTTGTGCCGCAATAGATGAGCCCGAGTGGAAGCGAGAGCTTGCTTGCCCATGCGTCCACCGCAGCGGCCACAGCCTTGACCTTCTCGCAGTCTTCCCACTCGTTGCTCAGTGGGCGACCAATGACGATCAAGCCCTCGTTCTCCATCTCATTCAAACGTGACGACACAAGACACCTCCGTGCGCGCGAAGTTACAGAGGCCAATCGTGTTTTGAAAGAGAGGCTCGCATTGGGATGCCTCGCGAGGCCCGTGCCGCTGCCCAAGACGGCAGTGCCCTTTGCAACGCAGCTTTTGATGCGCAGCCCGCTGACCTTTCGCGCAGCAAGCCCCAAGCTCACGCCATGCGCATCGCACTTCAAACCGTCTCGCTCGGTGCTCCTGGTTCTGTCGCGCCGTGGCCCACGCTCGACCCCTTTCTCTTCTGCGTGCATCACAAAGATGCCTACCCCGCAGGCGATGAAAAGATGGCGCCAAAGGCCTCCCTCGCAGGCCGCCAAATGGGGCAGGATTTCGCGGGAAAAGATGGCTTTCGCATGTACCACGGCATGACGGTGCCGGGCTTTCCGGCGCATCCGCATCGCGGCTTTGAGACCGTCACGATCGCGCGCGAGGGCTACATCGATCACAGCGACTCGCTCGGTGCGGCTGCGCGCTTTGGGCAAGGCGATGTGCAGTGGCTGACGACGGGCGCGGGCATCGTGCACGCCGAGATGTTTCCGCTGCGTGAGCGCGAGAAGGGCAACCCCGCGGAGCTCTTTCAGATCTGGCTCAACCTTCCGCGCGCATCGAAGATGGCCAAGCCCTACTTCTCGATGCTCTGGTCCGAGGAGATCCCCGAGCGGCAGGGAAAGAACGCGAAAGTGAATGTCATCGCGGGCACCTTTGATGGCACCGCCGCGTTGGCTCCACCGCCAGATTCGTGGGCGAGCCGTGCAGAGAGTGACCTCGCGATCTGGACGATTCGCATCGGTGCAGGCGGCTCGCTCACGCTGCCCAAGACGAACCACACAGACACGATTCGCACGCTCTATTTCTTCGAGGGCAAGAAGCTTGAGGCGAGCCACGAGGGCGTGCGCGAGAGCTTTCCGGCACATCACGCGATCGTCGTCATCGGCGATGCGATCACGCTTCACGCAGAAGACGATGTCGAGGTGCTCGTGATGCAGGCGCGCCCCATCGGCGAGCCCGTCGTCTCGCATGGGCCCTTTGTGATGAACACGAAGGAAGAGATCATGCAGACCTTCAAGGACTACGAGCGCACGCGCTTTGGTGGCTGGCCCTGGCCCCATCAGGACCCAGTGCACGCCCGCGAAGAAGGCCGTTTTGCGCGGCATGCCGATGGACGTGTAGAGAAGCGGGGGTGAGCACACAGAGCCCCGACAAACGCCTTCTCCGACTCTTGCCCGTTTCGCATTGGCCGACACGGGAGGAGGCAGAGAAGGCGCTTCTCTTTCAGCCGCTTCATGTCGGCAACCTCAAGCTCACCGATCGCACGTGGGTGCCCGCAATGGTGCCTTGGCGCGCGACGGGCGAAGGCTTTGTGAGCCCGCAGGTGCTCGCTTGGTATGCGCGCTTTGCGAAGGGCAAACCGGCCGCGATCGTGATCGAAGCAACGGGCATTCGCGATGTGCCGAGCGGGCCGCTTCTGCGCATCGGCGATGATCGCTTTGTGCCCGGCCTGCGCTTGCTCGTGCGCGCGGTGCATGAGGCCTCCGAGGGCGCGACGAAGGTCTTCATTCAGCTGATCGACTTTCTCTCGATCAAGCGACGCCCCCCACGCGAGAAGTTTCTCTCTCGCTTCGTGGTGCTCGATGCGGGCCTACGCGAGAGGCTCGCGCGATTTGATCTTTCGCTGCGCGACGCAGACGAGCACACCCTGCGTGAGGCCCTTCTTCAGATGGACACGGCCGCACTTCAGAGCGTGCTTACGCCGCGCGACTTCGAGTCGATGGAGATGGGCTTTCGCGAGCGCGTGAGCGACCTCGATGCGCCGCACATTCGCGATCTGCCCCAGACGCTTCCACCACTCTTTGCTGCGGCTGCGCGACGCGCGCGCGAGGCGGGCTTCGATGGCATCGAGCTTCACTATGCGCATGCCTACACGATGGCTTCGTTTCTCTCGCAGACGAACGACCGTACGGATGCGTATGGTGGGACGCCCGAAGGACGGCTTCGTCTTCCGCTCGAGGTCTACGAGGCCGTGAGGGCCAGTGTTTCCAAGGACTTTGTGGTGGGTGCGCGCTTCCTCGGCGATGAGGTGATCGAGGGCGGTTCACGCATTGACCATACGGTGGCGTATGGTGTGGCCTTCGCGCGTGCAGGGATGGACTTTCTCTCCATCTCGAAGGGCGGTCGCTTTGAGGATGCAAAGCAGCCCAAGGTGGGCGAGGCGGCCTATCCCTACACGGGGTTGAGCGGTGAGGAGTGCATGCCGACCGTGCACATCGAGCCCATGCGCTACGAGGGCGCGCTCGTAGATGCCGCGCTTGCCGATCGCAACGAAGGGCCCTTCGGACGCAACGTGCCGCTTGCGCGTGAGGTGCGTCGCGCCGTGCGTGCGGCGGGCTTTGCGACACCGATCGTGACGGCGGGTGGCATCTCCACCTTCGAGCAAGCCGAGGCGATTCTCGCGCGTGAGGATGCGGACATCATCGGTGCGGCAAGGCAGGCCATCGCCGACCCGGATTGGCTTGAGAAGATTCGCAGAGGGCGTGGTGGAGAGATTCGTCGCTGCTTCTTCACGAACTACTGCGAGGCGCTCGATCAACATCACAAGGAGGTCACCTGTCAGCGCTGGGATCGGGAGGCGCTGGACAGCGTGGAGCCCGCGATGCGAAGCCGAGACGGAAAGCGAAGGCTCGTTGCGCCGGGGTGACTCTTTTGCCGCCACGACAGTGAGCATGCGAGAGTGCGGCCATGCGTCGGCTGATTCCTTTCGTGATGACCTCGCTTGTGCTCTCTGGTGCCCTTCTCGGAGGCTGCGCGTACCCGCGTCGCACGACTTCGCTCTCGCCCGTGCGCACCGAGGCGTTTGCGGTGGGGCCTGGCAGCGCACCCTCTGACGTCTACAAATTCACGCTGATCTCCGCGAATCCGAATCAGCGCAATCGCGGCAATGCGCAGTGGGATGACAACAACGGCCTGCCCGATCTCTACCTGCGCGTGGTGCGTGATGGCGTGGTGCTCTGGGAGTCGGAGACGATCGACGACAACCTCACGCCCGTCTGGAATGCGACGGCGCCGCGCAACCTTCGCATCCCTGCGAGCGCGCATCTGCAGCTTGAGGTGTGGGATCGCGATGCGATGGGCGGCGACCCCGTGGGCATCTGGCGCGGTGTGGGATTGCCGGCGAATGCACGCAACGGCGTAGAGGCACGCGTCCTTCTTGAGGGCGAGTCATTCCTGACGATTCGTGTGGACTCGCCCATGCCGCATCGTGGTGTCGGCGTGCGTCTCTTCGAGGTGCATGACAGCGACTTGCAGGTCGTCGAGCTTGAGCCCTACTCGCCTGCAGCGCGCGCGGGGTTGGTCGTTGGAGATCGCATCATCGCGATTGGTAGCTCAACCATTTCGCAGCTTGGTTCGGCACGCGCATCGGGCGCGCTCTCGATGGCCGCGGAGCGCAACGAAGCCCTTCGTGTGGTGAACGTGCAGGGCGTGGAGCGGACCGTGAATCTCGATCGCGGCTACGTCTGGCTTGTGCTCTGAGGCAGTCAGACTTCACACGGGCGTGTTAAAAACGCATATGAGTTCTTTCCCGCGCGGGGAACCAGAAACCTATTCGGCGGAGCGGCCCGAACATGGGGAGACACATCTCATCGTCGAGGTGCCTCATGCGGGGCTCGAAGTGCCGTCCGATGTGAAGCATGAGCTGACCGTCGATGCGTCGCAGATCCTTCGCGATGCCGATCTCTACGTGGATGAGCTCTGGGCGGGTGCCGCAAAGCAGGGCGCATCGAAGCTTGTGGCGCATGTCTCGCGCTACGTGATCGACCTCAATCGCGCCGAGGACGACATCGATGCGGCGATCGTCAAAGGCCACCCCGCGCCGCGCCCGCAGCAGAGTCGCGGCATCGTCTGGCGGACGACCACCGACGGTGTGCCGGTACTCCAAGAGCCGCTCTCGTATGCCGCGTTTCAATCGCGCGTGCACCACTACTACCGGCCCTATCACGATGCGCTGAAGGCTGAGGTCGCACACAAGCGCGCGAAGTTCGGCAAGGTGCTGGTCGTCGCCGCGCACTCGATGCCGTCGATCGGAAGGCCCCAAGGGCCGCGTCGCGCGGATGTCGTTCCGGGCAGCCAGGGTGGCACCACAACGAGCCGCGATGTGCTCGCGATGGTCGAGTCGCACTTTCGCCAAGCGGGCCTGAGCGTGGCGCACGATGAGCCCTACAAGGGCGGCTTCACGACGCAGCACTACGGCAAGCCGAGCGCAGGGACGAATGCCGTTCAGATCGAGCTCAACCGCGCGATCTATGTCGACGAGAAGACCTCGAAGCGTCGCGTGAAAGAGATGCACGAGCTCGCGAAGTTGCTCGATGCGCTGGTGAAGAAGCTCGCGACCGCGAGGCTCTGATTCGCTACGCGCCCTCGAAGAGGGAGCGGAGGCGCACGCCCACAGGGATGCTCGGTGCGGTGGAATCCGCGCCCACATAGACACGCACCGCGTCGCCCTCACCGCCGCGATACGCGCTCGACTCACGCCGCATCAGTGTGCGCTTGTTCGCACTCCTTCGGTCGGCCTCGGTGAGCGGAACGGCGTCTTCCTCCGGGGCAATATCACCCGGGTAATATTCGGGGTGCGTACCGCTGAGAATGGTCTGTCGCGTGCGGTGAAGACTCCTCGTTTGTTGGATGCCAAGGAGGACAAAGAGCACAGCACTGAGCGCGAGCGGCGCGGGAAGTAGGATGGCGAACCAAGGGGCGTCGAGATCGAGATGGCTCCGGAGGAAGACGGCGACGGGTATGCGAACCGCGATGGCGCAGAGACCGGCGACGCCGCTCGCGAGGAGGAGCATGGCCGCCGAGTTCCGCATCGCCGAGGCGGGCGTGTCTGCGGAGGGATGCTCCAAGCGCAACGTCACGCGGTTCTGCGCAACGAGAAAGAGAACGCCGAACGCGGCACCGAACGGCGCGCTCACGATGGAGCCGAGGATCATCATGATGAGCGGCCAGATGAGCATTGCAGGGGAGTCGCTGTCCGTGTGCGTCGCTGTTCCGGTGAAGACGCGGGACGCAAGCACCACACAGCCCAGAGCTGCGCCAAGGAAGAGCACCCCGCCAACCGTTGCCCATCCGAGCGTGTGCGCCTCGCTCCGCTTGGTCGCGCCGCGGTACATCGCAAAGCCACCCAGGCATGCGGCCGGAATCATCGCAAGCACGGCACCCGTAAGGAGTTCGACTGTGATGGCGCTCGGCCCCGAACCTTCGTCGCTTGCGACCATCGAGTCGATGCCACGGCAGAACGTTCCGAGGATGAGAGGCGCGAGGAAGGCCGAGGTGATCATCGCAGCGAGCGTCACCCGCCTGACGGCGCTCGTGCGGAGCGTTTGGATTGTCGCTGGCATCATCGAACACCCACGTAGACGCGCACTGCATTCCCTTCTCCGCCGCGATACGCACTCGACTCACGACGCATCAACGCGCGCTTGTTCGCGCTCCTGCGGTCGGCCTCGGTGAGCGGAATGGCGTCTTCGTCTGGGGCAATATCACCCGGGTAATATTCGGGGTGTGTGCCGTGCAGGATCATGCGCCGCGCACGGTGAAGTGAGAGCAACTCGCGCATGCCGAAGAGGAGAAGGGGCGCAGCGCTCAGTGCCAGCGGCACGCTGAGCCAAAGCGAGAGCGTGGATGGCTCGGGCTCCATGCCGATCAGCGCGTGTATTGGGAGCACGAGGGCGCTCACATCGAGGGCGTGTGCAAGCACGGCAGCAACCATGAGCATGCCTGCGCACGAGACGGCGGCCTGCGCCGGTGCGGCCTGTGATGGCGCGAGAACGAGGTTCATCCGTGGGCCGACGCCGATGCGGAACACGGCACCAAAGGCGAAGCCCGGGTGCACGCCGAAGAAGATTCCGCTGCACAGTCCCGGAAGCAACGCGGCCGCAGCGCTCTGGGTGGAGAAGGTGTTCCGCGCGAAAAAATAGTGCGCGAAGGCACTCAGAAAACAGAACAACAATCCCGCGCCGGTCGCTCTGGAGAAGAGCGCGACGTTCGTCCCCTTCTGGACGCCGCTGCGCATCGACCAGAGGCCCAACCACGCGGCAGGTAGCGTCAGCACGAGAGTAAAGATGGCCTCGTGTTCGGGCGAGGCGAGCGGATGGTGCTCGCCGCGCATGTTGAACTCGTACCCAGCAAGGCTGCACAACACTGGCGCCGTTGCACCCGAGACAAGCGCCGCTGCGAGCCCGAGACGCCTGAGGGTCAGCGCTCGGAGTGCGGCAACATCGTGAAGCCTGAGGCTAGGCACTCGCACCCACATACACGCGCACCGCGTCGCCCTCACCGCCGCGATACGCACTCGACTCACGCCGCATCAACGCGCGCTTGTTCGTGCTCCTGCGGTCGGCCTCGGTGAGCGGAATGGCGTCTTCGTCTGGGGCAATATCACCCGGGTAATATTCGGGGTGCGTGCCGCGGAGGATGGCGCGTCTTGCGCGGTGAAGTGAGACGAGCTCGCGCATGCCCAAGAGGAGAAGGGGCGCGGCGCACAGTGCCAGCGGCACGCTAAGCCAAAGCAACAATGTGGAGGCATCAAACTTCACGCCGGTCAGCCGGTGCGTCGCGAGCACGAGGGCGCTCACATCGAAGGAGTGTGCAAAGACGGCAGCAACCATGAGCATGCCTGCGCATGAGACGGCGGCCTGCGCTGCTGCGGCCTGTGATGGCGAGAGGACGAGGTTCATCCGTGGGCCGACGCCGATGCGGAAGAGCGCGCCGAACATGAAGCCAAGAGGGATGCTCAAGAACGCGCCACCGCATGTCCTGGCGAAGACGTCGCGTAGGGCGCCGAGCGATGCCCCGTGGGCCATCAGCGCGTGTACGAGGGCGCCGGTGAGCGAGAAGAGGAATCCTGCGCCCGTTGCGCATGCGAAGAGCGCGAAGTTGGTCCCCTTCGCAGCGCCGTGCCGCACTGCACGCGCACCAAACCACGCCGCGGGGGGCACCATGAGAAGCGCGAAAAGCAGGTCCATCTCGACGCTTTGATGGGGTCGCTCAAGGAGTCGCCCGAGTTCGAGCTGTGCAAGACCGAGGAGAAGGGGCGCCAGGACGCCCGAGACAATTGCGGCTGCGACCCCGAGACGCCTGAGGGTCTGCGTGCGCAGCGCGGCAAGATCGTGAAGCTTGAGACTAGGCATTCGCGCCCACGTAGACGCGCACTGCGTTGCCCTCTCCGCCGCGGTACGCGGTGGATTCACGCCGCAACAGCGCACGCTTGCTCGCGCTCACTCGGTCGGCCTCGGTGAGGGGAATGGCGTCTTCGTCCGGGGCAATATCACCCGGGTAATATTCGGGGTGCGTGCCGCTCAAGATGGCGCGTCTTGCGCGGTGGTACGTGCGCTTCTCGGAGAGGCCGACCAGGAGAAAGGCGAGGGCTGTGAGGGCGAGCGGGCCGGTGAAGACTGCAAAGCGCGTCCATGCGGGGATGCCTGCGCCGATGTGGGTGAGGACGAAGTGGAAGTACTCCGTGTCGATGGCCGATGCGGGTACGAGTGAGACCGCTGCTGCGACGAAGAGCATGGCCGACGAAGCGAGTGCCGCGTGTGCGGGGGTGTCCTCGGCGGGCCTCTCGAGACGTGCGACGACGGCTGAGAGTGCGATGAGAAAGAGCAGGCCGAATGCGAAGCCTGCGGGCGCGCTCACGATGGAGCCGATGCCCGTCATCATCACCGCCATCATCATCCACTCGGGGACCCGCGGGAGCTCTATGGCTTGCGTGGATGTGCATGCGGCGCAGACGATGGCCGCCCCGAGGAAGAGCACGCCGCCGAGCACGGCCCAGCCGATCGTCGCGGCCTCGCTGCGCTGGCTCGCGCCGCGATGCATTGCGAAGCCTCCAAAGGCTGCGGCTGGCACCATCGCGAGGGCGGCGGCTGCGAGCATCTCAGGGCTGAGCGCACCAGGGCCGGAGCCATCGAACGCGCTGCCGATCGACAACGTGATGGCGCCAAGAACGAGCGGCGCGAGGATCGACGAGGCGACCATCGCTGCCAGCGTGAGTCGCATGATCGTGCGCTTGCGAAGGAGGTCTGTGCCGTGAAGCGCGTGCATCTGTTCTTCCTTGCGATGAGCGTCACATGTGCGGGTGCACGGAGTGAGCGATTCTTTCCTGACGAGGCGTGCGTCTACGCCACGTGCACGCGAGGGCATTCCCCAAAGTGAGTGAATGGTCGCCTCAGGCAGGCGAATGGCTTGTGACAGCGATGGGAACGGGCTTGTCCATGTAGATGCAGACGAGCGCCGGGCTCCGGTAGGCGGACTCATCTCGTATTGCGATCAGATTCTTATATGAGCATTCACGGTCGCGCTCATGCAGGGGGAACTCACCTTCAAGGCCCGCCATCTCGGTGAGCGTCGCGGTCATCGGGGCGCCGTCGAGGATCGCTTTTCGGTCTCGCCGTGCATGGATGCGTTCGCGAATGGATTGCGTGAGGAAGGCGAGAGCGGGAGCGCCGAAGAGGCATCCGATGATGGTCGCTGAGGGCTGCCCCAGAAGCATGTAGAGGACGGCGACGAGGGGCATGACGGGCGCTGCGATGAGGAGCGCGCCGATGCGTGAGGCTGCAGCGGGCGTGTCCTGCGCGGGGCGCTCAAGCGCATGGAAATGCGGCGTGAGAAACGAAAACGCAACGAGGCACATTGCGAAGATCGCGATGGCCCCGACGGTGAGTGACGCCACGAATGCGAGTAGAAATAAGGGGTTCGGCAGCGCTGCACCCTGAAGCCAAAGCACTGCGTGGCCTGTGATGGTGAAAGGAAGGGCAGCGCGCATCGAGGCGAGAGGAAGCCGACGCAATGCGCGCTCGGTCGCCATCTCGCGCATCAGAATGCCTGCGCTGTAGACCAACGGCAGCGCGCAGAGGATGCAAGCCCATGCTCCGTGATCACGCGCCTGCAACGCGGGCACAAATGCGATGAGAAAGACGAAGGGCGAGAAGGCTGCTGTGGAGACGCGCGCTGCGTTCACGAGCCGCGCGATGCTGCGTGCGCGGAGAACGTCAGGGCTTCGCAGGTGCGGCACATGCCGATCGTAACGTGTGAATCAACCGGGCCGCACGTAATGCAGGCGAGCGGTCAATTCTCGGGAACGAGCGGCGGCAAGTCGATGCCGTAGAGCGCATGCCATGCGCGCAGCGCGGCCTGACTCAGCGCCTCTCCCGAGTGCGTGCGAAGGGCCAGGTAGATGTTCGCGAGCTCGCCACGTTGGATGCGCCCGCCTTGCACGAGCGGGCCATGCGCGATGCCGAATTGCTGCGCGAGCGCCTCGTGAATGACGATCGCGGCATACGAGTAGGGGTTGCCCCACGTGCGTCGATTCATCGCGAATACGGCCACTTGAAGGAGGTTCGTGAAGGCGAGCTGGGGCTCACGCGCGACCTGCGAGAGATGCGCGGAGAGCTCGGCGTTGGTGCGCTCGGCGAGCTGATTCACACGCGTCTCGGATTCGGTGCGGCCGACGTACGCTGCGAGCATCTCAGGGATGTTCACGACGCGGTCGTCCTCGTAGTCAATGCGGTGCTGGCACTCATGCAGCGCAACCGAATGAAGCGCGACCTCGCGCAGTGTCTGAAAGGATGCGGCCAATGAGGGGCTCTGCATCGCGCTCTGGGCATCACGCAGCTCGCGGCGTGTATTCGATTGCGCGCGCTGAAGGACGCCCTCAAGCGAGGTGAGGTCGTAGAGATAGGTGGGGATCGGCTGAAGGATGAAGGTGCCTTGCACCTCCCCTTGAAGGGCATCGTAGGCGTGCCTTCGCCGCGCGACTGCAGCGGCCACTTCGCCGACCGCAGACTCACTCAGGAGCGCTGCGTGCTCGCGACGGAGGTCTTCGTGCGCCGCGGTTTCGTAGGGCGTGAGCCAGCTCGTATCGCGCTCATCCTCGTAGCCAACGACCATCACGGATTCATCGGGACTGTGCATCGAGGGGAGCACTTGCTGCACAAGGTGCTCTTCCATCTGTGCGGTGAGCACGAGCGCGTAGCGCACATCGGGGCGTGTGTAGCCGAGCAACGTTTGCTCGAAGCTCAGCGTGTCGAGGCGTGTGAGATCGAGGGAGGTGATCGCGCGCTCACCGCTTCGAAAATTGCGCCGTGCGGTAATGCGGTAGGTCGATGCAAGCACGCGCCTTCGCTCATTGCGCTGGCTCATGTGGGCATCGACGTAGAAGGGCAGTTGGGCCGCGCCAAGCGCATCGTTGAAGTGCACGAGGGCCTCCGTCACGACGCTCTCGTCTTGCTGAAAGCGCGCGCTCGTCGAGGGCGTTCGCACGAAGGACTCGGCGGCATCGAGAAAGTGTGTTGCGGGCTCGATCAAGGTGGGTTGATCCGCGAGCGCGGCGAGCAACGCGGCGTGCGTGCCTGCGACATCCGAGGGTGCGGGGCGCGGCCGCTCCAAACTCTCGGCATCGAGCGAAACGACCCATTCTGGAAGGGCTTGCGTGAAGAGCGGCGTAAGTGGGTGCGCCTCTTCGATCGGCGCAGCAGGCGGCGGCGTGAGGGTGGTCCCATCGGCAAGCACGAGCGGTGGAGGTGCCACAGCGAGACGCCGCGTCCACATGCGGTACGCGCCGAATGCGCCACCGAGTGCGAGTGCAACACCAAGACACGAGAGCGCAAAGACAAGGGGTGCGCGTGCCTCCGCCGACGTGCTGCGATGCTTCTCGTAGGCCACGCGTACGGCCTCCACATCGTTCGGGTTCGTGGCCTCTTTGCCGAGCGCGAGCAGGTAGGCGAGGCGATGCACGTGGCGCGAATCGTCTGCGCTATCCGTCGAGAACGCAGCTGCGACGGCATGCTTCTTTGCCGACGGGAGCGCGAGCGCGCGTGCGTAGAAAGGAAGCGAGCTCTTCGCTTCGGGGATCGATGCACCTTCCGCGAGGCGCGCGAGATAGCGAAGAGCAAAGCCGCGAATCATTGGCGCAGGCTAGTACTTCTCGGGGCTACCGTAGACCCATGTCGAATGACCCCGTCGTCCTGCAGCTTGAGGCCTACAACGCGCGCGACATCGAGCGCTTTGCGCGTTGCTTTACCGAGGACGTGCTCGTCGAGGATGGCCAGGGAACGCGCCTGCTCACGGGCATCGAGGCGTTTCGTGAGAGCTATGCAGCGATGTTTGCAGCGAGCCCGAACCTGCATTGTCGTGTGGTGAGCCGCATGCGTGCGGGGAGCTTTGTGGTGGATGAAGAGCGCGTGGCAGGGCGTGGCGATCAAGAGCTCCACGTCATCGTTGTCTACACGTTGCGCGACCATCTCATCGCAGCAGTGCGGGTGCTTCGCTGAGACCGCGCTCACGGGTCGCTGCGAGTGCCACAAAGACGAGCTCGTGCGTGCTGCCGCGGTAGGGAGAGCCACCCTCCGAGGGCTCAAGCAGGCGCTTGATGGAGGGCAGGCGATCGGCTTCGGTGAGCGGTGTTGCGTTGTCGTCGGGCTCGATGTCGGAGACGCTCCAGGCGTTGTGTGTGCGCTTTCCGATCGCTGCGCGCATCGCGTGAAGTTGCATCTCTCGCAGGTGCCCGGTGGCCCAGAAAAGAAGGCCCATGAGTGCCAGAGGTGTCGCGAAGAGAAGGCGCGTCCACGCGACGGATTCGGCACTGAGACGCGCGCGCGACAGTTCGAAGATCAGGTGTGAGAGCGCCGATCCGTAAGGCTCTTCGACGAACCAAGCCGAGAGCAGCGCGAGCGCTGCCGCGAGAAAAAACACGCGCGCAACGAGGCGTGCAACATGTGCCGGGCTGTCTTGAGCGGGCGCAGTCAGATGCCTCTGCGAGGGGATGAACATCCCTAGCAAGATGAAGCCGAAGAGGATGCCGCACGGCGCACTGAAGAAGCCTCCGTAGAGGCCGAAGATCAGCACTGCCGCAAGGACCGTCTGCGCCTCCGCCTCGAAGACGGCATGGAGAACTGCGGTTCCCAGGAGGAAGAGAACACCTCCCGCGCAGGCGGCGCCAACGAGCATCCATGCCGAGCGCACACGGAGTGCGAGGTGCATCGCAAGGCCTCCAAAGAGGGCGCCGAGCGGCATCGTGATGATGACGAAGTGGAGGAACTCGGTCCACGTGGGAACAAGCGCAAGCAAGCCCAGCGACGCGGCACCGAGAATGGTCGGTGCGAGAAAGGCTGACATCAGCGCAGCCCCCCATGTGAGGAGCCACGCAGAGCGTGCGATGAGCTCGGAGCGCCTGAGGAAGATCATGCGTGCAGCGTGCGCACTCTGGCGGGGCCTCAACCGCGAGATGCCGATGAGTGGTCGCGAATCGATGCTGAGCGGCCGCCTATCGATGCGATCTCAAGCTCAAGGCTCCACCCTGCTGCGCACATCAGGCTCGAGACGCATGGCGATGCGGCGATTGCCTTCGGCGTTGAAGTGCGGGTCGTCGGCGAGGCGTGGGTACTCGGTCTGGCCGATGTTGATCACCGCGATGCCACGTCGCTCGGCGGTCTCGATCACATGTGCGCGCGCATGCTCGGGGAGGCCCTCATAGAGCAGGAGCAGAGGCACATGCGCGGCCTCGCAGGCATCGAGGTAGGCCATGAAGCTCGTGCGAAAGCGCGCGGCATCGGTGACCCACTGGAAGCGAAAGAGCATCCATGCGCGGGCGAGGCCCGAGTAGTGAAGGGAGGTGAGAAAGCCCTCGCTGAGCGGCATCGGGATCGCGTCATCGTTGCGGCTCAGCTGAAGCACGATGAGGCTTGGATGGAGCGGCAAGATGCGACGCTGAAGATCGCCGAGCATGTCCTCCATCGCATAGCCAGGGACGCCCGCATTCCACACCTCGATGCGGCTCTGATGCGCGGCGAGCCGTGTCTCAAGCTGCCGTGGAAACGACGCGTCGTCTTCTACGCCAATGCCGAAGGTGATCGAGTCTCCGACGAAGACGACGCGCGGCCTCTCCGTGTGCACCTCGCGCTCCGGGTCGCGAAAGCCGAGGCGGTTCGTGTGCACATGCGTGATGTTGCCCTGGCCCCAACTCGCATAGGTCGTGTCGAGCTGGCGTTGCAGCTCGTAGTGGGGCGGCGTGGGCGCATGCGTGAGCGCGATCATCGCGCCGAGTGCAGCGACGGGGCGTCCAAGGAGCGTCCACCGAAGGGCCACGTCGAGCGTGACGAAGAAGATGAGGGCACGCAGCGCGACGCGTCGCACACGTTGCCCCAGCGTCGGCTTTTCCTCGGGCGCGTCTGTCATCGCAGCACGTAGTAGGCGGTGAGGTGCGAGGCCTCCGCGAGGGAGACGCGTCGCACGCGGAGGGCGAACGTTTCTTCAAGCGAACGAAACGCCGCGAATGCAGGGAGGGCTCGCTGAAGCAGAGGCCACTGCGCCTCTTCGGTGAGGGCGAAGTCGAATGCCTCCGACACAAAAGCTGCGCCCCGATCCGTGAGTCGATAGATCGCGAGCGCATCGGAGACGAGCGCCTGCGGGATGTGCAAGGGCACCTGCTCGGTGTGCAGGTAGAGCTTCGCGCTCGCGAGCGCACCCGCGTGAAAGTCGAGGCCAAGCAGGTGAAGCGCGCCTTCTGGAAGCGCATCGAGATCGACCGAGAGAAGCGCGGCCGCGATGGCCCGCGCACGCTTGGGCGTGTGCTGATGAAACTGAAGGTAGAGCTTGGGCCGCGCGGTCCGTGCATCGTCCATCGCCAGGCCAATGAGTGGTTGCGCAACCTGCGACGCGACACGCATCACGCGCTCGGCCGCATCGGCGATGCCCATCACGTTGGCGATGTGAAGGAGCGCCTTGGTTTCGCGAGCGGTGTCCTCACGAAAGCCCGGAAACGCATAGGAAAAGCGCGCATACGCGATGCGCTCGTTGGAGGCCTGCGCAGAGAACTCGAGGATGTCGGAGAAGCGCTTGGATGCCGCGCGATGATGCTCAAGCACGGCCTCGAGCGTGGGCAGAAAGGGCGCGTCCGATGCGAGGGCATCGGCATTCGCGAGCCAGTGAATCAGCGCCTCTTGCGATGCCTGATTCACGGAAGTGTGCGCCCTCCGGCATCGCTCGATTGAATGTGCGCGGCGAGTGCTTGGGTGATCTCAGCGGCGCGTCGCTCGAGCCTCGGGTCGACACGCGCGAACTGAAGATCGTAGCTGCGCGTGCGCAGAAGAACGCGCCGCGCAGGGTCGGTCTCACTGAGGCGCACCTCAATCTGCGCACCCTCATCGGAGAGCCCAAGCACGATCATCGGACGAAGATCCGCACCGCGCTTTTTGTTCACCGACACAAGGCGCATGCCGCGGAAGTCACTGCCCAGCACGAGCGCATGCGCATGCATCCAGGCCGCGAGCAACGCGCGTTCGACACGCTGAGGGCCCTCGTCCTCCATGAGCGAGCGCGTCACATCGCCGGCTTCCTTGCGGGGTGTCTTGCTGCGCCGAAGCGGGACGAGCGTGCTCTCCTCCCAACCCCAGCGCTCGATGTACGTATGCGAGAGGCCCGCGCAGCCCTCGCTCGCACCGGCGCACACGCCCTCGTAGAGGCAGGCGTATTCGGGTGCTCTGTCCCAGTAGTTCTCGTCGATCAGCGCCGGTGGCTGGCCATCATCCTGGTAGACGGCATCGGGCCCAAGCAGGCAACGCGGGAACCACTTCACGACGGGCGGCATGCCGCGCTGCACGGCGCCCAGAAGGGCGCGGCGCAAGGGCACGAGCACCTCGCTCACGGGTGCACAGAGATCGCGCGCGCCCACCTCATCGGTGCGGGGCCAGTAGTTCCAGAACTCCATCGAGCGCGCTCCGTAGCGCGCAGCGAGCGGCACGATGTCCGGCAGCACATGCGCATTCAGCGAGACGATCGCGGTGTTGGTCGAGAGCGCGATGCCCGACTCCGCAATGGCCTCAAGCCCACGCGTGATCTCCTCGAAGGCGCCCACATGCTGCGCGAGCGGGTCGTAGATCTCCGCGCTCGCTGCATGCAGCGAGACAAAGACCTCATCGACACCGGCATCGATCAGCGTGCGCAGAAGACGCTTGTCGCTGAGGCGCGTGGCATTCGTCTGAAGGCGCACATGCTCAATGCCAGGCATCGCCCGCGCGAGCGCGACGTAGCGCGGAAGCTCCTTCGCGAGCGTCACCTCGCCCCCCGAGAAGATGATGCGCGAGCGACCTTGAAGACGCGCCGCAAGGTCGGGTGACTGCGAAAGCCGCTCGAGTGATTCGAGCGAGGTGCCCTCGAAGGGCTGCTCACGACCGAGTGCATCCTCGACCATGCAGAAGCGGCAGCCGAGGTTGCAGCGGAAGGCGAAAGTCACCATCAGGCTGTTCTTCCACCAGGCCTCTGCGCGAAGCGGCGACTCAGAAGAAGCCATAGATGCCAGTCTTTCGTGTGACGAGGCGCCCATCCTCACGAGCGAAGTCGACGCCGACGTCGAAGAGAAGATGGTCGAGCTCATGCGCGTGCGTATCGACGAATGTGCGGAGGGCCAATGGCCACTCATGGCGGACAAGAAACTTCTGCAGCGCCGAGGTGGGAATGCGCGCGGCGTAGAGCGCATCGGCATGCCGCTTGTTGGCAACGCAGAGCTTGTGACAGCGAAACATCCAAGGCGGCAGGAGCTGCGTGAGTGCGTCGTGCTTCCAGTCAAAGTGAAGCGAGGAGCGAAGGCGCTGCATCACGTGATCGATCTCGGTCTTCGGATCGTGAAACGTGTAGATGTTGGCGAGCTCTGCACGGCGCCCGCGCAAGGTGTAGCTGCGCATGTCGACGTAAACATCGATCGCGGCCTCCTCGCCCTCCAGCTGCGCCGCACCGAGTTCCACGCTGATCATGTGCCAAGGAAGCGCGAAGCCCTCGACCGCGGTGACCTTCACGATCGGCGCAAACATCGCGCGCACCGAGGCGATCGAGAGGTCCGCATGACGGCGCTCCCAATCGTAGAAATAGAACTCCCAACCGAGCGTGCCATCGGGGTGCTGCTTGACGCCCCAGACCGTGCGATCGCGACCGAGTGTGGAGCGCACGCGCTCGATGAGCGCCTCGCCCTCCGCCTGCCTCCCTGCAGCCTCGAACGAGGCGCGAAGCACGTTGATCGAGCGAAGCTTCCCCTCGGCATGCGCAGGCGCGACGTAGGGCGTGAGCACGTAGTCCAGGTGCGCCTCGAAGGCGCCCTCACGCTCAAGCTCGAAGTGCATGCGCGGCGCCGTGCGCAGGGTGACAAGGCCCTCGCTCATGGGGCCCGACGGTAGCGAAGCAGCCACTGATTCGCGGTGCCCGGGCCCACGTCGATGCGCTCGATCAGCGAGAGCTTCTCGCCCGCCGCAAGAACGATCGTCTGATGCGCGGCTTCGGCATCATCATTTCGATAATGTTCAAATATGACATCCATAGAACATACTGCCGTGGTGGTCTGAGCACGTGTGCGGGCGAGACCAAAGGCGACATTGTCGACGACGAGCAATTCGCCTTGTGGTTGAAGGGATTCAACGATTCGCGCGATCGCCCTGCCGGGCTCGGCGAGGTGATTCCAGCTGCGCAGAAGGAGCACGTGATCGAAGGGCCGATTGAGCGGGATGGTCTCGGCCTCCCCTTGCATCAACGTGGCCCAGGGCCAGCGTGCACGGAGCGCATCAAGCGGCGCATGCGGGTCCACGCCGACGTAGCGAATGCGCCCTTCAAGTGCGCGTGGCGCGAGGATCGCTTCGTAGGGGCCCTCACCACAGCCAAGGTCGAGTACATCGCCTTCGAGTGCCGAGAGAAGCGCGCGCACGCGGGCGTCATCACGGGTGAACGGGTCGTCCTCCAGCTTGGGCTCGAAGAGGCCTGTGCAGCGCGCGCGATGCTCGCAGCCCGTGCAGAGGCTTGAGCGCTCCAAGGGTCGCAGGTCGCGCGCAAAATCATTCGGTGCCGGCTTCTGCGAGATGTCGAGATAGGCCTGCCCGAGCGTGTGCTTGATGCGCCCGATCTCCACATCCGCGAAGTCGCGCGTGTCCGTGCGAAAGCGGGCGATGCGGTAGCCGC
Organism: Sandaracinaceae bacterium; assembly: GCA_044373065.1. Taxonomy (GTDB): domain Bacteria; phylum Myxococcota_A; class Polyangia; order Polyangiales; family Sandaracinaceae; genus JAFLCL01. Next base: position 1,023 of record JBILQT010000059.1, on the reverse strand, counting down.
TCGGCGTGCGGTTGCGGATGAAGAGCTCGCGATTTTTGTCCCAGGGCGTGATGCCCAACGTGCCGTCGCGCAGCGGGCAATACGTCTCTGCAGCATCGCTTGAGACGAGCGACTCAAACGTCCACGTGAATGAGTTGGAGCGCGGCTTCGGCGGAGGCGCTTTTATTTCGCTCATATCGAATCGATCGACGTAGCCACGAAAGAGCCCGGGGCATGCGCCACGCAACGCGCAGCCTCCGCAGATCGACTCGGGCTGCAGGTTGAGCGCCTCATCGATCGGGAAAAAATCCGGCTCACCGATGTCGGTCATCACCGCATAGGCATGTGTCTTCAGGTCGTCGTAGAGCGACTCTTGGCCGGGCAAGAGGCAATGCGGAATGCCGTCATGACCAAAGCGCGGGCCCGCTTTCCCGGATGCAAGGACCTTGGCCTGACCATGCGCAATCGCCTCATGCACACGCGCAGCGACGACCGACACGCGCTCGGTGATCGCATCAAAGAGCCGCTCACCGCCGCCCTTGGGCTGCGTCATCGAAAACTTCAGGCGCAGGTCAGTGAAGGGCAGCAGCGCATCCACGAGCGGGATCAGATGCTCGACGTTTTGCTTGGTGACGACGCAGTTGATCGTCAGCTCAAGGCCGCGCCCCGAGAGGTTCTTGATCGCGGCAAACGCGTTCTCCCAAGACTCGGCGCGCACGAGGCGGTTGTGAATGCGGCCGATGCCGTGCAGCGACATGTAGACGTAGCGAAGGCGCCTCTGCACGAGCCTGCCTATCCACTCGGGATACGCGAAGACAAGGCCATTGGTGACGAGCCCAAAGTCCATCCCGAGCTCGGCGATGAGGCTCGCCCAGGAGACCAACTCGGGGCGAATCGTTGGCTCGCCGCCGCTCAACACGGTCATACCGAAATCGAGCTCGCGTGCGCGATGAATTTTGCGGACCACTTCCTCGCTCGTGCCATCGATGTGGCGCACATCGGCTGTGTGGCAGAAGGTGCAATGCTCGTTGCAGCCATAGCCCA
>JBILQT010000331.1:0-7336 GCA_044373065.1 Sandaracinaceae bacterium | reverse complement strand
GGTCGTGATGGGCAATGCGATGCCGATGGACCGGGCCGTTTGGTATCGCTTCAACGGCGTCGATTCGGCGGACACGACCTGCGACAACCTCCATGTCCGCGTGCAGTTCCGAACGAACCCGGGCAACCAGTTCGAGTTCACCGTCTTCCGCGGCGAGTGCACGGCCAACACCTGCGCCGACATGGGCTACACGGATTTCTCCTGGTCCACCGACTTCACCGGGATGGTCGGCGGCATGCTCGCCGGGCAGTGCCCGTGCACCGCAGCAGGCGCACCGATGAACAACGTGAGTGTGTGCTCGGACGACAGCGCGCCCTACTTCATCCGCGTGCGCCGCAAGGCTCCAGCGATGGCCACGTGCGACGCGTACGCGATTGAGATCTCGAACGGCGTCTACGACACCGCGCCGTGAGCACGGCCCTCGGATGCGCCGCGGGCTGACAAGGCAAGACGCGGCCTCCCTCGTCTCGACCGCGCTCGCCGCGCTTCTGCTCTCCGCGCTCCTTGCCTCGCAGGTCATCCACGGAGAGACGCGCACCCTCGACGGCCAGGACCTTCACATCGCCTCGCCCGTGCTCGCTGCGAGCACACCCTGGCTCCTGCTCAGCACGGTGCTCAGCGCGCTCTCCTGCATCGCGCTCGTCTACGCCGTTTCCACCGCGACGAAGCGCCTCTGGGTCGGGCCTCTCGCGCTCGTAGGCGTTCTCTCGGCCTCGTGCAGCGCCATCCTCTACGCCGCGCCCCATGGCTACGCGCTGCGCTTCTTCCCGACCATGCGCTTGGCCTACGAGGCTGCGTGGTGTCTTGTCTGGCTGCCCCTTGCGCTCGGGGTGAGTGCGCTCGCTGCGGCAGGTCTGCTTCGGAGATGGCCGGTGGCCGCGATGCAGCTCGCCCTGAGTGTGGCAGCGACCTTCCTCGCACTTCAGGTCGCGTCTGCATTGAGCGAAGAGCACGCGCTCCTGCGCGTCGATGTGCCCTGCTTTGTGCTGCCTCCCACCACGCTGCATGCAGGTCTCTCTCGCGCGGTTCCACGCGAGGCCATCACGCGCCTTGGCACACGTCAGGCGCCACCGGGACGTTGGTTGCCAGGCGGGATGATCAGCGAGCCCTCGCCGGGCAGCGCGCACGACCTTGCAGAGCTCGCCGCACACCGTCGCTTCCGTGAGCGCATGGAACACATCGCGGGCTGGCACTTCGACCCCATCCAAGCGCCAGGCGAGACGGGACCTGCACAGATCACGCTGCGTGCAACGCGTGGGCTTCTTGAGGTCACGGCCGAGGCCGAGATTCACGTCGCGCGCGAGGACGGCGATGCGCGCTTTCCGCTCCCGGCAGGGCGTCGCCTTCGCTACGCGGTTGCATCGCGCACCGAGCTGACGATCGAGGTGATGCCCTACGAGGTCGAGGAAGGCCTCCGCATCATCCCGCTGACGATCACGCGGCGTGGCCCCGCCACAGATGACCTCCGTGTGACCACCGAGCGCATCGTCCCGCTGGATGGCGCGTATGTGTGGGCTCCAAGCGCGCGCCGCCGCGAGACGCCCTTCCTCGCACCCGCACACGTACCCGGCCGCGCGATGTCTGCGCTCTTTGGCGACTGCCTCCTCGGCCCCCAGGGCCCCGCGCTCTGCACCGCGACGGACGAGGCAAACAACGTTGGCATCGTGATCGCGACCTTCCTCACCGCAGGCCTCGCCGCGCCCTTCCTCGCGGGCAATGTGAACCGCCGCATCGTGACGGAGCTGGTCTCGGTGGATGGCGTGGCGCTGTAGTACGCAGCGCGATTCTCTACCCAGCGCGCGGCCTCTGACTTTGCGCGTCTGCGCGGGAAGCATCGCGTCGGTCGCGTGCGTCAGGAAGACCATGACGATGACCACGAGGCATTGGGCGCTTCCCATGCTGTTCAGCTCGCTCTCAGCGTGCGGCGCTTCCTCCGCGCACGAGCCTTCTTTGCAGGACCGCCCCCTCGTGAATCAACCGGAGAACATTCCGAGCGCACGCGCCGTCGAGGAGGCCAGTGAGACCCAGCGTCGCTACGAGATGATTCGAGACCTCGTGCTGATACCGCTTCATCAAGCCGCGCTCGACGCGGATGCAGAGTGCGGTTGCACAGCCACACGCCTCGATCGTGCAGAGGCGGCTCGTGCGCGTGCAGATGCCTACACGCCGTCACTTCTCGCGATGGCTGCGGGCTTCGACCCGAATCAAACCGTGAGCAACCCCGAGGGCCTCGCTGCGTGTCTGGATGAAGTCAGGGGCGCCCTTGCGGATTGCAGCGACACACGGTTGCCACGCGCCTGCGAGCTCGATCGAATTCTGCGTGTCACCGGGTCTACCCGCGACGCCTCGCCAAGTGCGACCGGTGACTTTGCGCGCGCAGCCGGAGGCTCCTGCAGTGCGGATTTCGTTTGTGCAGCGCCCTTGCGATGCATCGACGGCCGCTGCGCTCAAGCAGAGCAACACGGGTGCGTCACATCCGCGGAGTGCGGTGAGCTTCAAGTGTGCGTGCATGCGGAGCACGACATCGGTCGCGGGCTCTGCGCGGCGAGCCTTTGTCAGGGCAATCCGTTCGGCCTTCCGTCCCTCAGCGACTGATGTGAAGCGACGTGGCCTAACGCCTATCCTTGGCGGTCTCGCGCCTTCGGGGCCTCCGCGAGCAGCTTCGTCAGCCGCGCCGTGAACTCTGCACGTGGCAGCGACTCGAGGCGGATGGATGCGAGCGCCAGCGCGCTCCCTGCGACCGCGACGCCCATCGACACCATGCGCGAGTTCGTCGTGAACACGCTCCGCGTGATGAGGCTGCGCTGCTGAAGGGACCAATCGGTCAGCTTCTTTCGGGCCGCGCTGTCGTAGCCGCTCATCAACGCCCAATCATTGAAGTACTCGTGCGGCTGCCCCTTGGCGAAGAGCGGCCGGGTCGCTGTGATCCAGGCATCGGCGAACGCCTCGCTCATGTGGCCGCTGACGCGAGAGACCACGACGGGCAGCGGGGCATAGAGCTCGATGGAACCTTGCTCTCCGGAGAGCGAGAGGATGCGGTTGGTCAGCGCCCGTTCAGGCAGTTTTTCCCACGGCACAGTCTGCATGTGCGTCGAAGCTACATCATCGCTCTGTGCAAGTCGCGGAGGTCCGCAGGCCAAGTTCCTGGCGGCAAGCCCAAGGCGATTCATGCGACGCTTTGCAGATGCTTTCTCTCCGCACCGCCTGCTCGTTCTTGATGGTCGTTGCTGTCGCGCTCGCTGCCTCACCTGCCGACGCGCAGCTCGGTTGCTTGGTGAATGTAGGCGGCGAGTTCTCTTGCGAGCCCGCGCAAGAGCGCTGCATGACCTCGGGCGACTGCGCCGCGGGGGACAGCTGCGACCTGAGCACGCTCCGCTGCCTCACCACCCTTCGGGAGGCGTGCACGCCCTGCCGATTGGGTGCGAATTGCCCAGAGACATTTGGAGGGTTCCCGATCCTCTCGAGGGCAATGGGTGGGCGCTGCGCCTATGACTTCCCGTGCGGCGCTCCGTTTGCGTTCACCGAGGCGGGCCCCGCGGTCTCCGACTCGCTCTGCTTCCTGGACTCGGATCGCGCGACACCCGTCCTCTTTCCGGCGGGCGACTGCGACGGTGACGGGGACACAAACGCCAGCGAGGTGAGCGCGATGACCGAGCGATGTGTCGCGGTGGTCACGTCGGGCGGGCTCGGCCCGAATCTCTCGCATCTCCGCCTGGCCAGCGGCCTCGGCACTGGCGCGCCAGGCCTGGATGTGGCGCTTGCAACGCCAGCGCCCTTTGTCGGGATCCGCTGCGATGCGGAACAGGACTGTCCGGACGGCGCGCCGGATTCCCCCATCACGGGCCGCTGCGTGTACGTGACGAATACGATGACGGAGACCTACGGCGTCTGCGTCTACTCGGACCTCGACCCAAACCGTGATCAGCTGCCGCGCGAGGATCGAAGTTGCGAAGCTGCGCCCACGCCGCTCCCGACGCGCTACGGCACGCGCGCAGTGCTTCAGTCCGACGACTACGACTCGGATGGCATTCCGAACGCGGATGATCCGGAGGTCTGCCAGAAGCTTGATTTCGTCGCGTACAGCGGGACAGGCCTGGTGACCGACAACACTAGGCTCATCGATGGTTGCGGCGCGTTGGCCGAAGCACGTGTCGTCCTGCCCGACGGTCGCTGCGCGATGCCAGCGACACCGACAACCTTCGGCGTTGCGTGCACCGAGCGCAGTGACTGCCCCATCGTGATTGCGGGAGGTCGCACTGAGGTGCGCTGCGTTGAATTTCCGGGGTCAGGCGTCTGTGTGTACGGCGGCGGAGATGTCTTCGATGACTCCTGCGCGAGTGCCACCAACTTCACCTCCTGTGGCTTCGAGGGAGACGGCTACAGCGCATTCGCCGATGGCAACTGCGACGACGACATGACGGACAACGTCCTGGACACGCAGGTGTGCACGGCCGCAGTCGTGGTTTCGGACGCGGGCGTCTCCAGCGACGCAGGCGCCTTCGCTGACGCGGACGCCTTCACCGACGCGGCCGCGTCCATTCGACCGCCTCCACCCGACGTGACCTTCGGCGGCGGCGGTGGCTGCACCTGCGGCGTGGGCGGACGCAGGACAGGGCCTGGCAGCGCGCTCTTGGCGCTTGGGCTTCTGGGGGCGGTCTGGGCGCGACGGCGTCGATCCTCCGCGTCCTGAGTCAGGAGAGGCGCCTAACGCGAGATTCCACGCTTCCCTGCGCGCGAAAGCGCTTCTTGAAGCGGCAAAGGCCCCTTCTCTCTTCGGAGAGGGGGCCTTTTTTCGGCAAGTCGTCTTTCCTGGCGAGGAACGCCGACGTTTTGTGGAGAAGGCCCTTTTCCGGGTCAGGGAAGGTGAGTTTCGGCGAAAACTGGGCTTTCCTGACCAGGAATGGGGCCTACCAACCTCTAAATCGACAGGTTTCAGCCCTCGGTCGGCGAAACTTCTTCCGCTTCAGTGACGCCTGGGCGGCGACGTGAGGGCCGAACCCGGTCCGCCAAGTCACCCCGACCCGCGAGCGCCAGAAGCCCCTCGGCCACCCGCGCCACCGTGCCGAACGCCCGATCGTTCTCCTCAAAGGCCCGGTCCTTCGCCGTCTGCGTCAGGTGCAGCTCGGAGGCCTCCTGCGCGACGACGCGCAACGCAGCCTCAAGGCGCTCCACCACGGGCAGAAGCTCTGCAGCCATCTCCGCGCGGTCCAGGTTCACACCACGACGCCCGCTGCTGGTCAGCGTGCGCCTCGCATCGATCAGCGTGACGTGGAGGGCGCGTCCGTACTTCGCGAGCTCAGGCGCGCCACGCGGCGGCGGCTCGTAGATGCCCAGCGTGTGCAGCCCGACATCGCCGTACTTGGCGCTCACCGCATTGCGGAACTCGGTGACGGTCTCGCGCGCCTCCACCTCGGCCTCATCGCGCTCGGCACGCGGCGCCGCATCGTCGCTGATCTCCGCCTCATGCGCCGAATCGGCCGCATCGAGCGCCGTGGACTTCGACGCCAGGAAGCGCGCCAACAGCCTCAGCAAGAGCGCCGCATCTGGCACTGACTCGCCCGCCTCCAGAAAGGGCGCGAGCTGCGCGCTCGTGCGCGCACCGACCTCCGTCGCGTAGGTCTCCGCATTCGTCCCAACAATCCCTGCCGAGCGCGACCTGTCCGTCACTTGTTTCGAAGGCATCGCTATCTCTCCACGTCTCCCGAGCGTGTGCGTCTCGGGTCCCAATTCGTCGTGTCCATAAGGGCACCGTTGCCCCAACGCGAGTGAGGGTAACGAAGAGCGCGGGAGAGTTCACGCGTGAATTTCGAGCAGCGCGTACGCTTCGTCGTGATGTCCAGTACCGCCTACAACCACTTGGTCACGGGTCGCATCGCTGAGCTGCGCGCAGCGAGCGCATGGCGCCCGCCCACCTCGGCGCCGAGCCTGCGCGTGCTCGAGGTGCGCGCGCCGCGTGCGATCGAAAGTCTTCACGCGCATGAGCGCAGAGACCTCGAGCGTCTCCTGGGCCCGAAGCTGCTCCTCACCTTGCTGGCCGATGCCGAGAAGGATGTGCAGGTCGTCACCCTCGTCGACGATGCGGGCGCACGCGCGGCCGTGATCTACGCATGGGGCTACGGCGGCTCGTACACCTTCGACGCGCAGGGAAAGCTTCTCGCGTTCGGCTCCCAGCACGACGTCGAAGTCTGGAACCACGCCCAACGGCTCCTCTTCTGGTCGCTCGACCAAGCGCTCAGCCACACAAGCCTCTCCATCCCCTCCGTGACCTTCCCCTGGTGGGACGAGGGCCTCTGGGAGGAGCTCGAGGAGGGCGAGGATCGGGGCGACCCCGGGCTTGCACGTCTGCGCGGATGAGTGGCGCGTTCACTTGTTTCTGAGCGCGAGCGTGGATGCGTCAGTGGAGGCGGATCGAGGTGCCAACAGTCAGCGTCGTCCACATCCGCTGCGCGTGGGTTGGGATCTCTCCTCCGTTCGGGCCCAAGCGGAGTCCAATGTCGTTCCCTTCGATGATGAGGCCCCCCGCATCAAACTGTGCGTAGGCATCGACGTCGGCGCCGAGCTCAAACCAGAGCACGGCATGGCCGCGCGCAGCGGGCACGAGTCGGTAGATCCACACATCTTCGAAGGGTGCGTCGAGGAAACCGTCGATGCCGTCGTGTTCGTCGCTTGTGGCAAGCCCAACGCCGAAGCCAAGCTCGATGCGGACGCGATCCATCGGAATGACCGCAGCAAACGAGGGGATGAGCCACCAACGATGCGCCACGACTTCGTTCCAACCCATCTGCCCGTAGCCGATGTCGAAGCGCAGCGCGGTGTAGCGTCCGAGCGCGAGCCGCGTGCCGAGTGCGAGGGCCACCCCGAGCTCGCCCGGGGCCCCGAGCACGGCGACTCCACCAATGAGATCAAGTTGGAGCGAGGACTCTGCGCTTGGCACCGATGCCTGCGTCAGCGAGGGCGCTTGGGCGCGCGCGCCGGTCGGCAAGGAGAGGGCAAGAACAAGCGGAATCGTCGCCAAAAAACCATGAAGCGTTGTCGTCATGGAGATGGTTCTGGCGTGTGCACCAAGGGGCCCTGGACGGCAGGGAATGAGCGGCGACCGCAGCGTGATGGGCGGTGAGCTACGCGCGACGAGCGGCACGTCGCTGTCTTGCCAAGGTCAGTCCGCGGTGCGCAGGAGTGAAGCGAGGAAGCCGTTCAGCGCCGCGACAAGTGGCTCGTCGAGCGCGCCGGAGATCCAGCGATTGTCGGAGATCGAGTTCTGAATCGCCTTCCCGGGTTTCAGCAGCGAGCTTGTGATCGCAAGGCTCGACTTCTTCTTGCCGGCAGGCGCGCGGAG
>JBILQT010000058.1:0-30221 GCA_044373065.1 Sandaracinaceae bacterium | reverse complement strand
CTCGTGCACGTGGTCGCGCATGATGGAGACGACACGGTCGATGCCTGGCTCGATGCGGATTCGCATCCGGTCTGGCCTCTCTCGCGGGCGACCACGCAGCTTCGGCGAAGTGCGATCACGGCCTGGCATGGGCGCGTCGTGCAGCACGCAGGTCGGTGGCTCTGGTGCCCGACCTCGCGGGATGCGTGTGCGGTGCTGCCCGATGCGCAGTCGATCAACGGGTCGAGCACCGACTCGCCAGACGAGTGCTGGGCGGTGGTCGAGGTGGGCGGCACGCGGAGCGAGAGTTGGGCGCTGACCTGGGAGGAATCGGGGCCGACGCTCCAGCGTGTCGAGCGCTATCCCGCGCGTGAGGAGGTGGGCCCGACGCCGCATGCAGAGCGCATCCAGGGGCGCGCGACCTCGCTGACCACCGCAGCGATTCCAAGCGCCGTGCGTGCCCTCGATGCGCTCATGCGTCAGGCGCCCTGTGCGATCGATCTGACGACGCTGGAGCGCGGTGAAGCGAAGGTACGCGCCATCTCCTGTCGCATCGATGAAGGCGGCGGCTACGGCGTGACGATCCCGGGGCTGCTCTACGACGTCCAAGTGGGCGAGACGCACTTTCAAACGCCCCAGCATCGCGCCTCATCGGGCTACGAACTCGATGCGCTCTTTGCGACCTCACCCACCCTGATCGTGCAGACAAGCAGCAGCGATGGAAGCTCACCGAGCGGCGCGAGTCAGTCGGATCTCGTCGCATTGAGCGCGACCCATCTGCACTCCTTCGCGCGTCGCGCCTCGGGCACGGAGGGCCTCGGCAACGAGGTCGCACTCGCCTCGCGTGCGCTGCATGTCGCTGCCTCGCCCGAAGGTCTGCACGTCGAGGGCTGCGAGAGCTACACGGGCGTGCATCAACGCGCGGCGGATCGCTGGGTGCGTGGCCATCGCGAACGAGAGGCGCTCGACATCGCAGTGCACTTCGACGCCGAGCATGGGTTCACGGTCGCGGCTGAGGATGAGGCGCGCCTTCAGGCAGCATGCTCGGTAAGCGACGCGCTCTGACTTGTCGCTACGCTACGCGCGTCCGGAGGCTTCGATGAGCGAAGCAAATCGCTTCGTACGCCCTCGCGCCGACACGAAGACGACGAGCGCGTAGGCCGACCACCCCAGCAGCGCGAGGGACGCGAGGCCAGCCACCACCTGCACGGTCGAATCCGTTGCGGAGGTGCCGAAGTACGCAGCCGGCAGGCCAAGGACGAGCGAGAGACCGAGCGCGACGAACATCTTGAACTGCACCGTCTCGACCTGCTCCGCGTCGCACACAGGGTGGCGCAAGCCGCACTTCGAGCACACGAGCGTCGCCTCTGTGCCGGCATGGACGCCATTGATGTTGTGGACACGGAGCCCCTCGACCGTGAGGACGGTCTTGCAGGGCGAGGGGCAGCGGAGGTTGTCGAGCTGGATGCTTGGCATGGGACTCACGGCCGCGGAACGAAGACGTTGGCGCGGCCGTACCAAGCAAGCGTTGGCCGGGTCAAGTCCACCCCTTGCCCGCGCTTGAGCATGGGTGTCCATCGCAGAAGCACAGCGACTTCGCGAAGCGAAGAGCCCACCAGAGCATGGGGTGCCCATCGGCAGGGAAGCGCAGCTTCCCGAGAGATCCCGCGTGTGGAGTGAGGAGCGAAGCGACGAATCTCCCAGCGGAAGGGGGTGTCGGGGGAAGCGAAGCGGCCCCTGACCCGCAGCGCGTCAGCGCTGCACAGACACGAATCTCCCAGCGGAAGGGGTTGTTAGGGGAAGCGAAGCGGCCCCTAACCCGCAGCGCGAAGCGATGCAGCAACACAGCCCCAAAATCTGTTAGCTTGCGCCGCCCCGGAAGAGCCTCTCACGGCCCCCGGCGCACTACGGAGCCGACATGAATATCCACGAGTATCAGGGCAAGAAAATCTTCGCTCGCTATGGCATCCCGGTGCCGAAGGGCATCCCCGCATTCAGCGCCGCCGAGGCCAAGACGGCCGCCGAGACGCTGATCAAGGAGACAGGCAACGAGGTCGTTGTCGTCAAGGCGCAGATCCACGCAGGCGGCCGCGGCAAGGCGGGCGGCGTCAAGGTCGCCAAGGGCGCAGCGGCTTGCGAGGAGAAGGCAGCGGCGATGCTCGGCATCACGCTCGTCACCCCGCAGACAGGCCCTGAGGGCAAGGTCGTGCACCGCCTCTACATCGAGCAGGGCATGAACCTCGAGGGCGCACGCGAGCTCTACTTCTCGATGGTGATGGACCGCGACACGCGTCGTGTGGCCTGCATCGCCTCGGCCGCTGGCGGCATGGACATCGAAGAGGTCGCGCACGAGACGCCCGAGAAGATCCTCAAGGTCTTCCTCGACCCGATCGCGGGCTTTGCTGGCCACTACGCACGCGAGATTGGCTTCGGCCTCGGTCTCTCGGGCACGGCCCTCAGCGAGTTCGTCGCGATGGCGCCGAAGCTCTACGAGCTCTTCCTCAAGGAAGACTGCTCGATGCTTGAGATCAACCCGCTCCTCATCACGGCGGACAACCACGTCATCGCCCTCGACTCGAAGATCAACTTCGACGAGAACGCGACCTTCCGCCACCCCGAGTGGGCCGAGCTGGCCGACCCGAATGAGCAAGAGCCAACGGAGACGGAAGCCGCAGCAGCAGGCCTCTCGTACGTGAAGCTCGACGGCAACATCGGCTGCCTCGTCAATGGCGCTGGCCTTGCGATGAGCACGATGGACATCATCGGCCACTACGGCGGCACGCCCGCGAACTTCCTGGATGTCGGCGGCGGCGCCACCAAGGAGCAGGTCACCAAGGCCTTCCGGATCATCCTCAAGGATCCGAACGTGAAGGGCATCTTCGTGAACATCTTCGGCGGCATCATGAAGTGCGACGTCATCGCGGAAGGCGTCATCGCCGCAGCGAAAGAGCTCGGCCTCAAGGTGCCGGTCGTCTGTCGTCTCGAAGGCACGAATGTCGAGAAGGGACGCGAGATCCTCGCGAACTCCGGCATCGCCGTGTTGCCCGCGCCAAACATGGCCGAGGGCGCACAGATGATTGTGAAGTTGGCTTCGGCTTCGGCCTGAGAAGGAGAGAACAAATGGCAATCCTCATTGGCAAAGACACGAAGGTTCTCTTCCAGGGCATCACCGGCAGCGCAGGCGGCTTCCACGCCGACATGTGCATCGCGTACGGCACGAACGTCGTCTCGGGCGTGACCCCAGGCCGCGGCGGACAGACCTGGACGGGCGCAACGAGCAAGAAGAACGTTCCTGTCTACGACACGGTCAAAGACGCCGTGAAGCAGACGGGCGCGAACACGAGCTGCATCTTCGTCCCGCCCCCCGCGGCCGCAGATTCGATCCTTGAGGCGATCGACGCAGGCGTGGAGCTCATCATCACGATCACCGAAGGCATCCCAGTCGCCGACATGCTTCGCGTGCGTCGCGTCCTCGATGCGCAGACGGGCCCGAAGAAGTCCCGCCTCATCGGACCGAACTGCCCCGGCGTCATCACCCCCGGCGCAAACTGCAAGATCGGCATCATGCCCGGTCACATCCACCGCCCAGGCCGCATCGGCGTCCTCTCGCGCTCCGGCACGCTCACCTACGAAGCCGTCTTCCAGCTCACCTCGCTCGGCCTCGGTCAGAGCACGGCGGTCGGCATCGGCGGCGACCCGATCAACGGCACCGACTTCCTCGACGTCCTTCGTCTCTTCAACGAAGACCCCGAGACAGACGGCATCATCATGATCGGCGAGATCGGCGGAAGCGCCGAAGAGGCCGGCGCCGAGTACGTAAAGAACCACGTGAAGAAGCCCGTCGCAGGCTTCATCGCCGGCACCACGGCCCCCCCGGGCAAGCGCATGGGCCACGCAGGCGCCATCGTCTCGGGCGGCAAGGGAACGGCCGCAGCGAAGATCAAGGCGATGACGGAAGCCGGCATCAAGATGGCGCCGACGCCAACGCACATGGGCGAGACCTTGAAGTCGATGCTCAAGTGAGCTGACTCCGGTTTCGATACGAAAGCAGAACGCCGACTTCCGGGAGGAGGTCGGCGTTTTTTCTGTTTGTACCCACTTGCCCGAGCTTGCTGAGTCGAACTAGAAGCGCCGCCATGAAGTACTGGATGGGTGCCTTGGTCGCGACGTTCTTCGTCGCAGGTTGTTCAACGCCTACGCCGTGTTGGATGTCGACGCCGCAGATGTGCGGGCTCCGCGAATCATGTCGAACGGTGGACGATTGTCTGAGTCGAGTCTGCGCAGGCGGTCTCTGCGCGCAGTGCACGGGCTCCGATCAATGTGCTGCGAATGAAGCCTGCTTGGCTGGCACATGCAGCACGATGTGCACGCCGGCCGACCGACTCGATGGTCGCCGCGTGTGCGAGGGAGGGCGGGTCACGACATGCGCCTCTGCCGCCAATCCCGAGGGCTACTGCGCCACTTGCGAGTGCCCCGGTGGAAGCCGTTGCAGCAGCTTTGATTGCTCCGCCGGAGACTGCTCCTGCATCCCGCTCGCGGCGGTCGGCGCTGCCTGTGCGAGCGACTTCGAGTGCGCATCCGAGAACTGCTCCTCCTTCGATGGCGTTTGCCGCGTCGCGCGCGGAGCGACCTGCACCGTCGACAACTGCGACGAGTGTCTGCGTTTCGCGGACGGCACTTCGTACTGCAGCGGTGCATGCACCAGCGGCACAAGCTGCGGAGACGGGTTTTGCTCCGGTGCTTACGCGGACATCCCCTACCGCCACTGCTACCCGAGCTGCACCGGTCGCTCCTGCGATTGCCGCACGGTCTCAGGCGGCACGACGACGTACTGCGCATGCGGAGGCTCCGCGGCGGGTTGCGAGCGCCTCGAAGCCCGCCACGACGCGCTCGAACCGTGCGGATCGTTCGACTCCGAAGCACCTGACTGCGCAGTCGGAAGCTGCGTAGGCCGAAGAGTCTGCGGCGTGGGTTGTTACAGCTGGGGCTACTGCGGCGATACCTGCACCACCGATGCGCAATGCGGCGCGGACGGCGTGTGCGGCCGCCTGCCGTGCGTCGGATCGAGCTGTCCTGCCGTCTGCATGCCGCGCTGCCCCGCGGGAGGTCGATGCGCTGGCGAGGGCACGTGTCAGTCAGTCCCAGGCGTCGCGAGCGGCGAAGTCATGGCGTGCACCACCAAGCTCCCGACGGGCTCCGCATGTGCGACCGGTGAGGATTGCATCTCGGCCACCTGCACGAGTCGTCGCTGCCTCTGAGGCCTGTCGACACGAACGCAGAACGCCGACGTCCTTTAGGATGTCGGCGTTCTGCGTTCAACGGGGCTTCGCGGCCGACTCAATCGCAGTACATGTCCGCCCCGCCGCTGCAGCGACCGTAGTAGCAACCTGTTTCCATCGAGCACTGCTGGAAGCAGCGGTTCACGCCGTCGGTGGATTCGACGCAGTCGAACTGCGTGATGTCAATGCGACCGCAGAGTGCGTTCGTTGGGTTGCAGGTGCGTCGGAAGCAGCGGCCGGTGCGGAGGATGACGTCGATGTCGCGGCAGTCATCGCATGGGTCTTCGAGGCGACAGGCCTGTCCGAACCGCACGTTGCAGCGTCCGACCATCGTCTCGTCGCCGTTGGTGCTGCAGTTCGCAGACTCGCACTCCACGTCTGCACTGCATGGCGCACGGAGCGCGCGCTTGGGGCCGCAGACGTTGGTGTCGCGGTAGCAGGTGCCGGAGGTGCACTGCGTGTCGCGTGTGCATGCCATGCCATTGGCGAGCGGAATCTCGCAGCCGACGCCGACCGTGCAGGTGCCTCCGCCGAAGGGCTCGCAGCCGCAGGCCTCGCATGAGGTGGCTTCGTCGAGCCCGCTGCATGCGGCGAAGAATCCGCTCGACTGGCAGAGCTCGCGTGAGGCCCCAACGCCTTGTGTTGCGCCGAGTGGACAGGGTCGAACGCACTCGCCCGCAGCACCGCAGACGAAGGACTGGCCTCTCAGCGATACAGGACAGGGCGATGCGGCGGAGCACAGCGTTGTGCAGATTCGATCGCTCGCGACCGGCGAGCCCGAGCACATCCCTTCAGCACACTCCACATCGTCGATGCACGGATACCCGTACGCCGTCAGCGGGCCACTCGGCGCGCATCCCAACGCAACCGCAAACAAGCCGACACACATCCGTGCTCGCAACATTCGTCTCTCCTTGTTGAGTCCCCCATCGGGAGGACGCGCGACCGTACGCAGCGCGATCGAGGGTGGCAAGCGGTGCGTGGCGTTGTTTCCCTCCGCGCCCTCCCGCAGACTCGAAGCATGTCGGTCTCCATCGATTTCCCGAGTCGCGCGACTTGCTCGCACTCCCCGAGGGCGTCCGCGCTGAAGTGATCAACGGGAGGCCTACACGCTCCCTGCGCCGATGCCGCGACACGCAAACGTGCAGCGCGTATTGAGCCGTCGAATCGGCGACGACGATCACGGGCTCGGTGGGCCCGGCGGTTGGTGGATCTTCCTCGAAGTCGACGTCCGACTCTGGCCGCACGACATCATCCGCCCCGACCTCTCTGGCTGGCTTCGCTCACGTCTTCTGAGCCCCGATCAACGCCCAATCGATGTCGTGCCCGACTGGTGCTGCGAGATTGTCTCGCCCTCCAGTGGCCGCATCGATCGCGTGCTCAAGCGTCGTCTCTACGCCGAGCATGGCGTGAAGCATTACTGGATCATCGACCCCGATACGCGAGCGTTGGAAGCACTCGAGCTGCGCGATGGGCTCTGGGTCGAGCTTGGTGTCTACAACGAGAGCAGCACGGTCGCGATTGCGCCCTTCCTCGAAGCCGAGTTGGTCATCGACCGACTCTTCTTGCCCAAGACGCCGGAGGAGGCCGCAGAGGAGTAGCGGCGCGCTTCCTTCTCGAGCCTCCCTGTGGTCCTCTCCGTGTGAGGTTCTTGTGCGTCCATTCGTCGCGGCATGTGTTGTTCTGGGTGCCGTTGCGCTTGGCTGTCCCAACAGCAGCGACATGCGAATGGAGCAGTTCGCTGCCGAGTACGGCAGAGCGGCTTGTGAAGCTGCGAAGGCTTGCGCGGGGCCGGCGAACGCGGACCTGTTCTTTGCGGCCGGAGGCGGATGTGACACGGCTGTCATCTCCTCGTTTCGGAACGGCCAGTTGCCCTCGATGACGGCGCGGATGGCGCTCGGCCGAGTTGTCTACAGCGCGAGCGAGGCACGGCGTTGCATCGACGCCCTGAGGGAGAGTCCTTGCACTTCGGTGGACAACGGAGAGGCTGCGCTCGCATGCCAGAACGTTTGGCGAGGGGATCAGCGAGAGGGAAGCGTCTGCGGCACGCATGAAGAGTGCGGTGTGAACCAGTTCTGCTGGCTCTCAACGTGTCCAGCCACGTGCCAGCCGCGGCTCCCCGCCCTGATCCCATGGTGCTCTTCGGACCGTGACTGCGCCGCCGGGCTCAGGTGCAGAGACAGGACGTGCGTCCTACCGCGCGCGTTGGGGGAAGCGTGCGCGGCGATGGACGCCTGCGCTTTTGGGCTGCTTTGCACTGCGGGGCTCTGTCGTCCTGCAAGTGAGGTGTTTGTCGTAGACGAGGGCCAACCCTGCGGTGCGCAGATGGGACCGCTCTGCCGCGAAGGGCTGTCCTGCACGGCGGATGGCTTGGATACAAGCGGCCTGACGTACGTCTGTCGCGGGCCTGCTGTCGCTGGAGGCCCATGTCGCGCGGGCATACCGTCACAATGCCCACGAGAGCACACATGCAGCCCTGTTGGCGGGGGGCCGGATGGCGTCTGCGAACCCACAAGCGATGAGCTGCGATGTGATCCGATCTCTGGTTGCTCTGCGGGCTTCGTTTGCTGGAACGGCCTGTGTCTCCGAGTCAGAGAAAACGACGAACCTTGCACGGACCTCTCTGTCGACATTCCATGCGCGAGTTTTTGGTGCGGCTCGACGCCGCGATCTTCCTCTGTGTGCGTGGAGCCACGCGTCGTGTGCGAGCCGTGATGTCGTGAGTCCTGCGCATCCTTTCGCCCGCTCCCGCCTCCGTGAGACCCTCCCACTCGACCGACTCTGCGGTCCTCTTCTCGTGAGGCATTCATGCGCCAGCTCCTCTCTGCTTCCTTCGCTCTCGTTACCCTCCTCGCTACGGGCTGTCCCAACTCCAGCACGGGCGCGATTCCGGCGGATCAATTCGGTGCTGAGTTCGGCATGGCGGCATGCGATGCCGTGGAGTCTTGCGCTGGGCCGACCGTCTCAAGTGTCTTCTTCGCGGCGCAGGGTGGCTGCGATGCGGCCTTCGTTGCGACCTACCGCAACGCGCTCCTGCCGCTCGTGAACCAAGCCGTTGCGCGCGGGACCGTCACCTACAGCGGCACGCAGGCCCGTGCTTGCATCGATGCCCTTCGTGCGAGCCCGTGCACGCTCACGAACAACGGTGCGGCTGCGGTGGCTTGCCAGAATGTGTGGCAGGGGAGCCAGCCTGCGGGCGGGGCTTGCTCGCTCAATGAGGAGTGCGGCGTGAGCCAGTTCTGCTCGTTCAACATGGCTTGCCCTGGAGCGTGTCAGGCGCGTCGCACCTCCGGTCAGACCTGCGTCGAGGAGCGTCACTGCGCGGCGGGACTCACCTGCACCGATGGCATGTGCGTGGCGCCGCCGATGGTTGGTGTGGCCTGTGAGGGGCTCGGCGGATGCAGCCTCGGGCTGCTCTGCTCGGGCGGACAATGTCGTCCTTCGAGCGAGGTGCTCCTCTCGAATGAAGGCCAGGCCTGCAACCTTCAGATGGGCCCGCTCTGTCGCGACGGCCTCTCGTGCGTGGTCGATACGGTTGGCGCAGGCGGCGCCACCTACGTCTGCCGTGCACCCGCAGCGGCTGGCGGTGCATGCCGCCTCGGCCTCCCCGCGCAGTGCCCCGCTGGCCAGACCTGCTCAGGCACCAACCTCATGATGCTCGACTTCGACGGCACCTGCGCCCCCGCCCCCGCCACGGACGGCGCCTCCTGCGATGCCCTCTCGGGCTGTGCCGCGGGCTTCCGCTGCAACGACGGGATGTGCGCCCGCGTCCGTGAGAACGGCGACACCTGCACCAGCGCGAGCCAGTGCTCGAGCAGCGTGTGCACAGGCGGAGTGTGCGTCGCGCCGATGCTCTGCGGCAGCTGATTCAATCGACTACGGAAAGCGAGACGCGGCGGTGCTTAGGCCCGCCGCGTTTTGCTTTCAGCTGCGGAAGGGGTGTCAGAGCAGGTTTTTCGACGTTTTCTGGTCGGCCTGGCAGGCGAGAGCGGACAGAAGGGGCTCACTTTCAAGGCAGTGCGGCACTCCAGCGATGCAGGATGCCTCCGCCACCGTGGCAGACCCTTCCCCCACGCTGCAGGAGGCCTCCGCCACGGTGGCAGACCCTTGCCTGCACGCTGCGGGATGCCTCGGATTCGGTGACAGAGGCTACCTGCACGGTGAGGGATGCCTCTACCACGGTGGCAGACCCTTCCCTGCACGCTGCGGGATGCCTCGGACTCGGTGGCCGAGGCTTCCTGCACGGCGAGGGATGCCTCTGCCACGGTGGCAGACCCTTCGCTGCACGCTGCGGAATGCCTCGGACTTGGTGTCAGAGGCTTCCTGCGGACGCCTCGGACTTGGTGGCGGAGGCGTCCGGCGGTGCAGGGATGCGTGCGTGTGCAGGCTTTCGGGCTGAGACGTCCCAGCACATGGGGTGTCAGAGCAGGTTCTCCGACACCTGAGACGTCCCAGCACATGGGGTGTCAGAGCAGGTTCTCCGACACCTGAGACGTCCCAGCACATGGGGTGTCAGAGCAGGTTTCCGACGCCTGAGACGTCCCAGCACATGGGGTGTCAGAGCAGGATTCCGACGCCTGATACGTCCACATCCACCCGCCCGCCCTCGGCATGGGGACGCTGGAGCGCTGCTGAAAGACGCACCAGCGATGACCTCGCCGACCCGATGAAGCGCTCGAGGAGGACTGACGGACGAAGCAAGGCGAGACCTTTCAGCCTCGCCTTGCTTCGTCAAAGAGCCCGCCTCAGCTCAGCGCAATCAGCGTGATCTCATCACGGTCATGATAGAGCTGCCGCGTCCGCACGCGCTTCCACCCGCCGCCGTTCACGATGGCCCGAAGCTCCTCGACCATCTTGTGCTTCTGCTTCATCGGCAGCTTGAGGTTCGCCACGAGCACCCGGGCCCACTTGCGGCGGCCCCACTTGGCCAGGAGCTGGGCGGCCTCCAAGGGGCGCCAGGCCATGTCGCAGAAGAGCCAGTCGACTTGCTCGTCGGGCTCGAACTGGAAGGCGCTGGCCTTCACGTGCTTGAGGCCGCGGTGCTTGGCGACGTCGTCGCGTAGCTCGGCGGGGTCGACGGCGATGACGCGGGCGCGCTTCTCAAGGAGCACCCAGGACCAACCGCCGGGGGCGGCGCCGAGGTCGACGCAGACTTCGCCGCTGCCAGGCGCGATGCCCATCCAGTGGAGCGCTTCTTCAACCTTGCGCGCGGCGCGCGAGGGCTTGTCTTTCTCGATGCGCATGCGGGCGCGGCCGGCGACGAAGGGCGAGATGGCGCTCGCGAACTTCGACTCGCCAACGAGCCAGCCGCCATCGCCCTGGATGACGACGTGGAGCACAGCACCATCGGACTGCGAGACCTGCGAGGAGAGCTTCTGCGCGGCCTCGGGCATGCGGTCGACGAGCTTGGCCTCAAGGCGCGCGGTCATCGCGGCGCACTCGGGCATGCGGCGGTTACCGCTCTCGGTGTCAGGCGCCCAGACCTGGATGCAGAGCTTCTCGTTGAGGCCAAGCAGGCGCTCGGCATGCGCGAGCACGTTGGCCTCGGTGGCGTTCTCCTTGGAGAGCGTCTCGACGAGCAGGAAGCCCTGGCGGGCGAAGGTCACATCGATGGTCGTGTCCTCAAACGTCGGCGCGCCGCGTGACTCGACCAGCGCAGCCTCAATCTCACGCACGCGTCCGCGCTCGCCCAGGCGCTCGGTGAGCTCATCGATGAGGTCGCTTGTCGTGTCCTCGCGTGAGCTCCAAATCCAAGTTCCGGGAAGCGGCGTGCCTGCGCGAATCGCAACGCGTGGCGAGGTGTGCTGCGGCCCGTTCGCTTCTTTGTCGGCCGCGCTCTGCTTGCCAGGACGAAGCTGAGGCGTGCCGTGGCGAGGTGGGCCCTTGCCGCCTTGCTTGGGGCCGCGCTTGGCGCCGCTTGAGGGCATCGCGGCGGCGCGTGCTTCGGCCTTCGCCGCGCTGATGAAGGAGATGGCCGAGGTGCCGCGCGAGGCGCCCGTCTGCACGCGGGGTGAGTCCGAGACAGGGACATTGCGGGCGCCTGCGCGGGGCCGGTCTTCGCTCTTGGGGCGCGCCTCAAACGCGGAGCGCGCGGGCTTGCGAAGGCTCGCTGCGGACTCGCTGCGCTCAGGCCTTGGGCCGCGCGGCGGTGCTTTGTCTTTGCTCGCGCCGCCGACGGGGTAACCCGCGAACTTGCCGCGTGGCCGTGGGACAAAATCCTCCTTCGCGTCCTCGCCGCGTGAGGCCTTGCCTGCCTTGTCGCCAAACTTGCCGCCCGCAGCCTTGCCGCCAGCGAACTTGCCGCCCGTAGGCTTGGCGCCGAATGCGTCGGGCTTGCGTGAGGCGCCTGCCTTCACACGACCGAAGTCCTCGCCGCGCTTGGGTCCGCGCGCTGGCTTGCTCGTGCCATCCGAACGCGGTGGGGACTTGCTGAGGAAGCGCCCTCCCCCGGCCTTGAGCGCGCGACTCGTGAGCGCGATCGCCGGGCCCTCAGGCTTCGGTGGACGCACCGGTCCCGACGAGGTCACACGCCTTCGTTCTTTGTTCTCGCGCTTGGGAAGACCGCTCTCCTTCTTCGGGTCACTGCTGCGTCCGCCACGCCTTCCGCCGCTCATGTGAAGAGCCCGTACAGGGCGACGCCCATGACGAGATAGAAAGGTGAGACCACGATGAGTTCGGCCATGAGTTCGACGTTCTTGTTCTGAAGGTCTGCTGCACCTCCGGTCGCACGACCGAAGACCCAGCGGATGATGATGTTCTTGATTCCGTCGAACATCAGGAAGAAGACGGGCACGACGACGAGGGTGAGAATCGTCGAGCTGATGACGCCACCGATGACGCCGGCGGCCATAGGACCACGGAACTCTGAGCCAGAGCCATTGCTCAATGCGGTGGGGAGCATTCCGAGCACCATCGCGGCGCTCGTCATGAGGATGGGGCGAAGACGCGAGGGGCCTGCATCGAGGATCGCCTCGTAGGGCGTCCAGCCCTCCTCGCGCACCTTCGCGACCGCGTGATCGACGAGCAAGATGCCGTTCTTCGTCACCAGGCCCATCAGCAGGATGATGCCGATCATCGCGCCCATGGAGACCGAATCGCCGCGGAGGAAGAGCGCGAGAATCGCACCGACAATCGCGAGCGGCAGCGCCGTCATGATCGTCGCGGGGTGCATGAAGCTCTCGAACTGCGAGGCGAGCACGATGTAGATGAAGACGAAGCCGAGGAGCAGCGCGAGAATCATGTTCTCGTTCGACTCATTCATCATTTGCACCTGGCCGCGCCAGACCGTGTGCGTGTTCGTCGGTGCATCGGAGGCGATGGTCGCGTTGAACTCGGTGACGATGTCCGAGAGCGGGCGACCATTCGGCGAGGCCGTCACCGTGATGACGCGCTGACGGTTGTAGTGCTGAATCTCCGAGGGCCCCTCCGTGCGGCCGACGCTCGCGAAATCCGAGAGCGGGATGAAGCCACCGGGCGTCGGGATGCGGAGGTTCGCGACAAGCGCCGCGTTGTTGCGGTCGCTCTCCTGAAGACGCACGCGGATATCAACTTCGTCATCGAGCTGCGTGTCGCGGTAGAGGCCCGCCACGTCGCCTTCGATCGAGGCGCGTGCCGTCATGGCAACAAGCGCGAGCGGAATGCCAAGCTGCGATGCGCGGTCGCGGTTCACGTGAATCGCAAGCTCAGGGCTGCCTGGCGTGTACTGCGTGTCGACGTCCTGCGTGCCCGGCATGCGACGGAAGATGTCGGCGTAGTGCTCCGCCA
Source organism: Sandaracinaceae bacterium (assembly GCA_044373065.1). Taxonomy (GTDB): domain Bacteria; phylum Myxococcota_A; class Polyangia; order Polyangiales; family Sandaracinaceae; genus JAFLCL01. The sequence continues at coordinate 17,199 of JBILQT010000058.1, read as the reverse complement.
CGCGCGAGATCTCTTCCAAGTCTTCGCCAACGACATTGAGCTGGATCGGATAGTCGCGACCGCCCTCGACGATGCCTGGGTCCGAGATCGAGATCTCGGCGTTCGGCATGTGACGACGCACGATCTCGCGAATCTGCGCCTTCAGTTGGTCCTGGGTCATCTCGCGCTCGCCCTTTGGCACCGCGACGACGCGCCAGATGATGAAGTTCGGGCGGCCCGCTTGGCCCGCACGTGCGTAGAGCGTGACGTAGTTTGGGTCCGCGAGGACTTCCTGCTCGCCAGCAAGCGAGAGGCGCGCAGACTCTTCCACACGTGTGCCTGCGGGAAGCTCGATGTCGACGTTGAACTGACCGCGGTCCTCGGGCGACGTGAACTCGTTGCCCATGAAGGGCATCAGCCCAACCGAGCCAATGAGCGCGCCCAGTGCGAGCAGTGCAGCGACCGCCATGCGCAGGCGCGTCTTGAGCATGCCGCGAAGGAGCGAGAGGTAGAGGCCATCGAGGAGCGCGTAGAAGCGCGTCATCGGGCGCGTGATGAAGCCGAACATGCCGCTGTGACCGTCATCGCCAGGCTTGTGCTGCACGGCGAGGCGCGCCGAGAGCATCGGGTCGAGCGTGAAGGCAACGAAGGCCGAGAAGCACGTCGCGCCTGCGACGGTGATGCCGAACTCGCGGAAGAACTGTCCGACCACGCCGCCCGTGAAGGCGATCGGAACGAACACAGCGCAGAGCGTTGCCGTCGTTGCGAGAACCGCGAGCGTGATCTCCTTGGTGCCAAGACGCGCCGCCGTCTCCGGATCCGCACCGCGCTCCAGGTGCTTCATGATGTTCTCGCGCACGACGATCGAGTCATCGATGAGCAGGCCAATCGCGAGCGAGAGGCCAAGCAGCGTCATCATGTTCAGCGTGAAGCCGAGGATGAACATCAGGAAGAACGCACCAAGCACCGAGGTCGGCAGCGCGAGCGCAGAGATGAACGTGCTGCGCAGATCGAGCAGGAAAAGCAGGATGATCAGAATCGCCATCGCGCCGCCGAAGAAGAGCGAGATCTCCACCTCGTGCGTGTTCTCAAGGATGTACTCGGCCTGATCGATGATGAGGCTCGCGTGCATGCCCGGCGGCATCTCAAGCGCTTCGAGGCGCTCGCGCACGGCCTCCGAAATCGCGATGGTGTTGGAGCCCGAGGTCTTCTGAATCTCGAAGACAACGGCAGGAACAGCGTTCGCGCGCACCTCGGATTCGTTGTCTTCAAAGCCGTCTTCGATGGTGGCCACATCGCGCAGGCGCACGATCGATCCATCCGAGCCATTGCCAAGCGGGAGCTCACGCAGCTCGTCGATGGACGTGAGCTCGCCGAGGGTGCGCACGGAGATGCGTCGCTCGCCCTCATCGAAGCCGCCCGCGGGGACACTCAAGTTCGAGGCGCGAATGCGCTCAACGACCGCGAGCGGCGTCATGCCGATGCCCTGCATCGCATCGAGATCGAGGAGCACGTTGATCTGACGCTCACGACCACCGACGACCGCCACACCGGCGACGCCGTCGATCTGCTCGAGGTAGGGGCGCAGCTCTTCCGTCGCGTAGCGCCGAATCGCTTGGACGTCCGAGCCCTCCGCCGAGAGCGTGTACGTCATCACGGGCGCGGCGTTGACGTCGATGCGGGCCACGGTCGGCTCTTCGGCATCGCGCGGGAGCAAATGGCTTGTCTGCGCGACGCGCTCACGCACCAAGGTCGCGGCCTCCATGATGTCGATGTCGAGGTTGAACTCGATGACGAGCACCGAGACCGACTCGCGCGAGTAGCTCTGGATCGACTTCACGCCGGCGAGCGAGACGATCGCGTCTTCGAGCTTCTCGGTGAGCTGGGACTCGACCTCGGAGGGGCTCGCTCCCGGGTAGACCGTCGTCACCGTGACGATCGGAAACTGTACGTCCGGGAAGAGATTCACGCCAAGGCGTGAGAGGCCCAAGAAGCCGAGGACGATGATGCCGAGAGACATCATCGTGGTGAAGACCGGACGCTTGATGGCGACGTCGGACAGAGTCATGGCGCGCTCCGCGATGTGTGTGTGAAGTGGATGGCGACTACTGCGCGGCCGGTGCGGCTGCGGGCGCTGCGGGAGCGCCTGGCTCCGCACGCAGGCGTGGGCTCACGATGCCGCCCTCACGTGCGGTGGCTGCACGAACGACGACTTGGTCTGCGGGGGTCAGGCCAACTGCGACGAGCCACGAGCCGTCGATGTCGCCCTGCGCTTCGAGCTGCCGCTCCTCGATGATGCCGCCAGCGGTCACGACGAAGACACGTCCGTCACCGCGTCGTGCACTCGGCGGAATGCGCAGCGCGGGGATTGGCTGACCGACGGCGACGCGGGCGCGCACAAGCGCATTGGCAACGAGGCGTCCGTCTGGGTTGGGCACGCGCACTTCGACGGGCGCGCGGCGGCTTCCAGTCTCAAGCGAGCGCACCGTCGCGCTGATCACGCCCGGTGCATTCGAGCCCTCAAGGAAGGCCGTCATGCCCGTGCGCAGCGCCTCAAGCTCCGTCTCGCTGACGGTCGTGCGCAGCTCAAGCACCGAGAGATTCTCCACGCGAAAGACAGGCGCGCCTGGCCCGACGACTTGCCCGACACCGCTTGGGACGCGCGTCACAACACCATCGAAGGGCGCACGCAGCGCGTGATCGGCAGCGCTCGTCGAGACCGCGCGACGCCCCGCTTCGGCTTGCCGTACTTGGGCTTCAGCGATCGCAAGCTGTTGCGTCGCACCGCTCAAATCACGCTCGGGCGCGGCACCAGAAGCAACCAACGTGCGGACGAGATCGACACGCTCGCGCAGCATCGAGACGTTCGCCTGCGCGACACCGATCGCCGCCTCGCTCGCATTCGCCTGTGCACCCACCGAACTGCGATCGAGTGTCGCGAGCGTCTGCCCGGCGGTCACGTGATCACCCAGCTGCACATCGACGCGCGAGATGCGCCCTGGCACTTCAAAGCCGAGATCGGCTGCCTCTGCAGGTGCGAGCACACCCGTGAGGACGACCAGCGGCGTCATCTCCGCGGGCACCGGATGCACGACCTCGCAATCGGCCGCTGCATTGGCCGCAGCCGCCGTTGCGGTGCGCTCCGTCTCAAGCCGTGCCTGCTCTGCCGTGGCCGAGGAGAGTGCGGCGGCGATCGCGCCACCCAAGCCGAGCACCAGGAGGAGCACGACGAGCAGCGCGATGCGCTTGGCGCCCGTCGGCGGCTCCTTGATCGCCTGCACATGCGACATCTGCGGTGCGGCCTGTTCAAACGGATTTGCCTGCGTGTGATGCTCTTGGCTCACGGGGATGTCCTTCCTGTCCGGCGTCGCGGGGCGCTGCATCGTTCGTTCTGCAAAATGCCCCAACGCCTATACAACTTGTGGACGCAAACAATTCGTCCGCGCGCAACATGGTCGGGTGCGTGGAGGGTGGCAAGCACGTTCATGGTTCTTCGCGCAAGCCTCACAAGCCGCGTTGCTGGACGAGGCCCCTGGTCCACAACGCAGGCATGTCACACCACAGCACACGCCTTCTCTGGACCCGCAACACGGACCAACCCTTCACCTACGACACGTACACCCGCGATCACCAAATCACGATGGAGAGCGGGCTCGCCTTTGCGGCCTCGGCGGCCCCCGAATACAAGGGAAACGCCAAGCTCGCCAACCCCGAGGAGATGCTCGTCGCAGCGCTCTCGAGCTGCCACATGCTCACCTTCTTGGCCGTCTGCGCGAAGAAGGGCTTTGTCGTCTCACGCTACGAGGACGACGCCGTCGGCACGCTCGCCAAGCCCGATACAGGCCCCATCCAGGTCACAACATGCGTGCTCAAACCGCGCGCGGAGTTTGAGGGCACAGCACCCGACGCCGAGACGCTTCACAAGCTCCACGAGCAAGCGCATCGCGGCTGCTTCATCGCCAACTCGGTCAAAACGATCGTGACCTTCGAGCTGGCCTGAACCGAACGCCGCGAGCGGCCTCAGGGCATGACGTAGCGGTCGAGCGTGAGCAGCCAGCGCACGGCCTCGACCGCGTCGCCTAGCTCCACGACGCTCTTCGCGTACGCAACCTCGTGCCAGGTATCGAGCGTCCGTGTCGCATCCGAGGGGTCTTTCACCTCGATGCTGCCTGACGATGTCTCGACGAACCCCTGCGCGGTCACGACGCTGCCAACGATGCTGCGCACGCGTCCGAGGAGCTCTGCGACCGGCACATTCGGATAGTCCGAGGCCTGCGTCCGACCGATGAAGCGCACCTCAAGCTCGCCCGGCGTCGCGAAGTGAACGCGTACACCCGAGTCCATGATGTGCGAGCGCACGCGCTCTGCGATGTGAATCTCGTCCGGCCGAGTGCGGAACACTTCGATGCCAGCTTGGACGAGAGATTCTTTGATTCGCTTCGGGTCGGCCAACATCAGAGCTAGCTGTGCTTTCTGGTGATTTCCGAGGCTGCTCGTTTCCCTTGTTGGGGCTTGCTGCGCCTCGGAACTGCTTCGCATGAACTCGTCGCTCGCATCCGTGCCGAAGGTGTCGGACGTCGATAAGCACAACCGCGTCCAACCCTCCCGGCAGAACGCGAACCCTACCACTGCTGGTGCTGTGACGAAATAACCGAGGGCATGAGGCAACGAAAAACGACCGTTGCCGTCGGCACTTCACCGCGATGTCGAGCTGGCGCTGTGCGTGAAGACGACAAAAGGCCCGAGGCGTTTGTGCGCTCGGGCCTTCGTCGTGGGGTGGCGCCGAGGCGCCTTAGGGGCGAACGATGTCCGTCGCGCTGCGCGGGTGCAGCTTCGAGTTCGAGCGTCGCCACGCGAGAACGCCGGTGATGGACGAGAACGTCTCGCTCATCGTCGGGAACGGTGCCGTGCGGAAGAACAGGTCATCCACACGGAGACCGCCGCCGACCTCGTACTCGAAGGTCATGCCCGTCTCGCCGCCTGCAGGCGCTGGCGCGGGGTTGGTGCAGGTCGTCGTCATGATGCGCACAAGCACACCCTCGAGCGCCGTTGCGCGTGCGCCACCCGTCTGAACCTCCGCGGGGGTCACATCCACAACCGGCGGCAGCGTGCGGCCTGTGCCGATCACAGTGACGGTCATCGAGGTGAGCTGTGTCTGTCCGAAGAAGTCCGTCACACGACCCGAGACATTGACCTCATCGCCGATCGCACGCCCTGGCGCGGTCATGGTGAAGACGAAGATGCCCGAGAAGTCCGGGCCCGCATACATCGGGTCGGTCGTCATCGTCTGCATGAAGAAGCCGTTCGTTGCGACGGCCGTGACCACGCCGCTGAGCGAGGTCATGCCCGTCGTTGCGCCACGCTTGACCGTATAGATCGTCGCCGGACACGCGGCGCTGCCTGGGTTTGCGACCATCGGGCAGGCGTCGCAGGCGTCGCCCTTCATGTCGCTGTCCGCATCCGCCTGGGTGGGGTTGCTGAGGTCGGGACAGTTGTCCGTCGTGTTGAGCACGCCGTCGCCATCGCGATCGTTCGGGTCAGGCGCCGAGCACATCGTCGTGTCGGCGTTGAGCGGGCAGACGTCACAGACATCGCCCTCGCCGTCCATGTCGCCATCGGCCTGCATGCCGTTGTCGAGCGGGCGAATCGGGTTGAACGAACCCGGACAGTTGTCCATCGCGTTCTCAATGCCGTCGCCATCGACGTCGGTTGCGGTCGACAAGCCGGTGTAGCGCGTCGAGGCATTCACCGAAGCGGCGGTGCCGTTGCGCTCGGGGATGCAGCTCGGCTCGTTCATCGGGGTGCCGCACGCAAAGAGCGGATACGACGCCACGTTGTTCGCCTGAAGCATCGCGAGGGGGATGCCGATCTCGCGCATCGCACAGACACGCTTCATCGTGCTGCAGACCTCGAGCGTCTCGCACATCGTGCCGTCTGGAAGCGCGGAGACGATGGCGTCTTGTCCGTACATCGCACGACCGCTGCGCATCACAAGAAGGACATCCTGTGGGTTCGCGTCGATGACGGCGCGGTGGTCGACATTCACGCGTGCGTCGAAGAGCGCCAAGTCCGCGACGCGACCGACTGCGATCGAGCCAATCGCCTCGTCCATCGCGGCAGCGACTGCACCGTTGTACGTCGCCATGAGCCAGAGCTCTTCGTCGGTGAAGTGATTCTCGAAGTAGTTCGCGTTCAGCTCATCGGCGCACTGAAGCTCGCGGAGCATGTTCATCGAGCCCGTGAAGACCCAGTCCGTGCCCATCGCGATCTGCACACCGAGACGGTCGTACTCCGGCACGCGCGCTGTCTCGCCGTAGAGCGTCACGTTCGTGCGCGGCGACCAGATGAGCATCGTGCCATCGGTGGCAACTTGCTGGATGTCCGTGGGCAGCAGGCTCACGCCGTGAATCATCGCGGTCTGCGGCTGGATGAGATCGCGGTCGCTGGCGCTCAAGCAGAGGAACTCGTTGCGCGACTCCACATCGATGCCCTCGGAGATGTGCGGCGTGTACGAATCGCGCGTGGCGATGTCGGCAGGTCGCGTCCCGCCGGTGCCGTAGTCGCAACCCGAAGAGCGAAGCGTGCCGCCGTTGTCGCCGAGCGGGAAGGTGTCGTAGTCAACCTGCGGTTGGCCAAGGCCCTCCTGCGATGCGCTGACGTCGATGTTGCGAAGGAAGCCGCGCTGGTTGGCCATCGAGGCGCCTCCCGTCGAGCCGTTCACAGACGTCGCGCCGCCCATCACCATGCGGAGTTCGGCGTACGGAATCTCGGTGCCGACCGCCATGCGTGGGGGGATGCGTGTGTGCGAGCGAATGCCACGACGCCAATCGTGTCGGTGCTCGTAGCGCTCGGTCGTGCGCGTGTAGGGCTGGCCGAGGAAGGTCAGATGCTCGTGGGCGTTGATGAGGCCGGGGCTCAGGACTGCATCGGGGCACTCGACGGTGGTCGCGGTGGACGCACCCGCCGACGCCGTGCAATCACAGCCAACGCAGGTGATCGAGCCCGTTGCATCGACGAGCACTTGGCCGCCGCGGAAGACCTCGCCCGGCGTGAGGATGTCGGCTGTGATCAGCGTTCCGTTGTCGCCTGCGGTGGCGCGGCATGCTGCATCGGGGATGGGCGGGAGGGCATCACCCGGACAGATCGTGATGCGCGGGCCCATGGGCACCACCATCCCGCCGTCGCTGTTGGTGTCGGCCCGTGGTGCATCAACTGAGAACGCGTCTCGGCCTGCATCCACACCGGGCGGGACAAAAGCGTCGACGGCGGCGTCTGCGCCCATCGGGAGCGGGGCGTCGAGCATGCCTGCGTCTGTCTCCACCGGGGTGTCGCAGGAGCAGCCAAGAAAGAGAGCACTGGCGGTGAGCAGCGTCGACGCTGCAATCACACGGGAACTACGCGGCAGGGCGCGGGAACAAGAACGAAAAAGCATGAAGCCTCCGAGACACCTATCTCGTCGCCTCGAAGCCATGTGGTCAAGCGAAACTCTCGTGTCGCGGTGTGGACGTCCCCTCCCATCTGACCGAGCATCCCCAGATGCCAGCCCGCTACAACGTGCACACGCCGCAACGCTACGCGGCCGTCCTGCTCGTGCTTGGTGTGCTCGCCGCCGTCGCTGCGTTCTTTGTCCTCCCGCTGCTCCCGCATCTCTTCGATGGGCACGCCTTCACGCTTCTCGGCGGGCTCGCAGTGATCGCCCTCCCCGTCCTTTATTGCGCGGTCACCCCCGAATACCGCGCAGGCCTCTCCGGTCAGCCAAGCGCCATCACGCTCTCGCGCGAGTTCATCGAAGTGCCTGATACGCGCGGCGTGCCGATGCGCTTCGCGACGCAAGGCCTGACGCTTCGGGTCACGCACATTCGCGTCGTCTACGTCATCGCCGTCGTCCCTGTCGCAGACATCCCGCGCGGTGCAGTCATCGAGCTTGAAGGCGGCGGGATGAGGCGACGCATCTCCACACTCACGTTGATCCACGAAGCGCACGCGCCCCTCCTCCTGCACGACTTGTCGCGCGTGTTGGCGGGGCAAGATCCGCTTGGCCCAGACCAGGCAAAGTCGCCAGAGACGGCATACCGAACGGCGCCGCGCGATGCGCCCCAGACGCAGGCGGCGCCTGAGCGCGACGCACTGGACGATGCGCTCGATGACGAGCTTGCGAAGATGGATTGACCGCTACGAGAGCGCGTAACCAGCGTCAGTCACGGTGACCTCGATGGCCTCGCCCACGCGCGCAGTTGTCTCGCCAACGATCACCCGAACGCCATGATCGCGATGCAGGACAGTCACGTAGCCTGACCACGTCCGCGCGAGGATGAACGCCTCTGGGTCGAGCTTGGTGAGCCTCACGTCGATGCCATCCTGCGCATACGAGGCCGCACTCCTTGCGACAACGTCGCGCTCGGCTTTGGTGCGCGCGAAGTTCAGCGCCATCGAGTACGAAAGCCCAGCAACGTCGACATCGCGAAAGCAAAGCTCCATCACCGCGTAGTTCATCCAGGCGCGTCTCAGGGCTTCTTGCAGCGCCGCCGAAGCAGGCGCCGTGATGCGCGTTGCATCGCTCGCGGCCTCGAGTGCGAAGTGCATATTCTCGGTGCGCAACTTCGCGTCGCTCTGCTTGGTCCGACGCCAGGCCTCCGACTTCATGATGAGCCAGGAGACTTGGTACGTCGGCTCTGAGTCACCCGTGATCACACCGTCGAAATCGAACACGCCCTCGAAGTCCTCGGCCTCGATCAAGCGCTGACATGCCTGCACGGTGCACCCATCCGCCTCGCGCGCATCACCCAGCGCTCGGAAGAGCTCCGCACATGCGATGTACCGATCGGCGGCCTCACGCGGCCTTCGCGCACGCGTGTAGACAAGCGCCAGGCTGGAGAGGCAATGCGCGACGGCGGTGCTCTCCTCACCGAACGCCTCGATGTCGAAGTCCATCGCCTCGTGGAAGGCGCGCAGGGCATCGTCAAAGCGCTCGGCCTTGTCGAACGCGATGCCCCGATAGAACGCGACCTTGCCCGCAAGCTCGGTGTGATCGGTTTGATCCGCGAGCGCCTCGTAGGGGTCCATGAGCTCGTGTGCGCGCTCAAAATCGCCATCTTGAAGCGCAGCGTTGACCGCGCGTGCGACTTCACTCCAGGGCCGCATCGCCCTCAGCTAATGCCGAACGCCTTGAGCTTCTTGTGTAGCCCCTCGCGCGTGATCCCAAGCGTCTTGGCCGTCTGGCTCTTGTTGTTGCCGTGGTCCTTCAGGGCATCGATCAAGATCCACTTCTCCACCTGGTCCATCATCTCGCGCAGCGTGCCCTTGGTCGGGTGCACGCGGTCGAGGATGTTCTCCACCTGGCGAATCTTCGGGCTGAGGTGCTCGGGCAAGACGAACTGATCGTCTTCGACTTGGATGACGAGGCGCTGCACCTCGTTCTCAAGCTCGCGCACGTTGCCCGGCCAGCGATAGGCCTGGAGCATCTCCATCGACTGCTGGCTGAAGCCGCTGACGACGCGCCCGAACTCTTGCGAGTATTTGCGGAGGAAGTGCGCCGCGAGAATCGGCACATCCTCGCCGCGCTCACGCAGAGGTGGCACGCGAAGCGGGAAGACCTTGAGGCGATAGAACAAATCCTCGCGGAAGCGTCCCTCGGCGACTTCCTTCTCCAGGTCGCGATTCGTGGCCGCGACGATGCGCGTGTCGACCTTGATCGTCTTGGGCGCGCCGACCGGACGAATCTCTCCCTCTTGCAATGCGCGCAGCAGCTTCGCTTGAAGGTTGAGCGGCATCTCGCCGACTTCATCGAGGAAGAGCGTGCCGCCATCCGCCAGCTCAAAGAGGCCCTTTTTGTCCTCGCTCGCGCCCGTGAAGCTGCCCTTCTTGTGACCGAAGAGCTCACTCTCGAGGAGGTTCTCCGGCATGGCCGCGCAGTTCTGCGCGACGAAGAGTTTTTCGCGTCGCTCGCTCCAATAGTGAACCGCGCTCGCGATGAGCTCCTTGCCCGTCCCCGTCTCGCCCTCGACGAGCACAGTGACCTTCGTGTTCACCACCTTGCGCAGCTGCTCGAAGAGACGGCGCATTGAGGCCGCATCACCGATGATCGAGGTCTCGCGGCGCGTCTGCTCGCGCTTCTTCAGGTACGCGTTCTCTTTGCGCTCACGCTCCTCCGCGATGCGCAGACGTGAGTAGAGGCGTGCATGCGAGAAGGCCTGGCTCGCGGAGTGAGAGAGCAAAGCGAGGATGTCGAGGTCGCGCTCGCGGAAGATGCCGGTGCCCTCGCGGTTGTCGACCTGGAGCACGCCGGTGATGTCCTCGCCCTGCCAGAGCGGGACGCCGATCGTGCTGTGAATCTGCGCGCCCATGATCGAGGCGCTGTCGCTCATGTCTTTGCGCGCATCGGCGGCGAGCACGGCCGCACGCTCTTGGACGACCTTTCGAAAGACACTGCGGGTGATTGGAATCGGCTCGCCCGTCTTGCCGGTGCGCATGCGCGTCCCGATTGGCACGTAGCGCGGCGTGCGGCGCGGGCCGTCATCCTCCTCGCGCAGGGCCATCGTCACGTGCGTGGCGCGGGTGATGAGCGAGAAGACACGCTTGGAGATGACGTCGATCAGCTCATCGAGCTCGAGCGTCGCGCTGATCTCTTTTTGCGCGTCGTAGAGCGCGTGAAGCATCGGCGCATCGGCACCAACATCGGCCTCGACCTGCACCAAATCATCCACACGACGCACGGTGACAATGCGCGCATCGTCAGGGTCATCTTCGACTTGAAGTTGAAGTCGCACGGGCCGCTCTGGGTCGCCCAAGAGCAGGATGTCGCCGTCGAGAAGCGAGACCTCGCGCCCACTGCTCTGTGCTGCATCGAGCATCTCGCCCGCGCGCAGCACGCGCGTGCCGTTGGTGCTCTGCAGGTCGCGGATCACGTAGCGGTCGCCCGAGAGGACGATGGCCGCGTGCTCGCCCGAGATGTGCCACTCAGGGACGATCACATCGTTGGTGTCGCTGCGTCCGATGCGCACGAAATCGTTGCTGCTCTCGAACTTGCGGCCCTTCTCTTGGCCATCGACGACTTCGACACGAATCATGGGACTCCTCGATCGGAAAGAACGAAAGGGACGCTGCCTTTCTCAGACAAGCGTCCCTTCCACTAGAAAAGACTACGTTCTCAAGAACCGGTCGCGCGCGATGCGAGACGCGCTTGGACCGAGAGCGCGAGGCTCTCCGTCTGCTGCCAGATCGAACGCCCCTGCTCTGCGTCACGAAGCTCGCTGATACGTGCAACGGCAGCAGGTGAACCGGCCGTGGCCGAGAAGTCGAGTGCGTAGAGCACTTCATTGCGCGTCTCGGCCGTCTGGTTGCCCAGCTGTCCGACGAGCGCCGTGACGGCATCGGCATTTCCGCGGCCGTAGCGAGCGACCATGTAGCAAGCCTTGCGGGCGATCATCTGGTTGCTGTCCGTGAGCTTGGTGGTCCAGCAACCGAGGTCCTCGTTGCACTCGGTCATGACTGCGAAGAGCGGCTCGTAGTCGCCCATGCCGTCGCGCACATCGCCCTCAGGCTCCGCCGTGTAGATCGCCTGAAGCGGCGCGGCTTCCGCTGCGTTGGCGAGGAGCATCGCGCTCATGAACGCGTAGAAGCGGACGTTGTCGTCGTTGTCTTCGGCGCGCGGCATGCGCGCGGCACGCTGCGTGAGGAAGGGAACGAGCGCGGCATCGTGGAAATGGCCCATCGCCACAAGGAGCTGCGGGCGGTTCGGGCGACGTGGGTGAATCTCGGGCGTGAGGCGGTTGTAGGCCGTCGTGATGGCCTCGCGCATACGCTGCGTGTCGCCTTCTTCACGGTTGATCGACACGAGCGAGATCGCGGCGCCGACCATGAGCTGCTCGTCGTTGAGGTCCGTCTCAATGGCGTCGGGGCGCTCGCCCTCGTCGACCTGGTTCACCGTTGCAAGGAGCGGATCAAGTGCCTCGCGGAAGCCAAGCTGGCCGAGCGCGTGAAGCGCCTCGTTCTTCACAATGACCGCGGGCGTTGGGACAGCGGCCGGGTCGACGCCAGGAAGCGCTCGAATCGCGGTCACGAGCTGCGTCGCAATCTGCGTGGCCTCGACGTTGTTGCCTGCAAGCGTGTCGAGAAGGGGCTGAAGCGCGGGGCGGCCAATGCGCACGAGCGCCTGCTCGGCGACGTCGTTCAAGCGCATATTCGCGTTGCCGGGTGCGAAGAGATAGAGCGCCTTCACGAGCGCGGGGACAGCAGCCGGGTCGCCGATGAGGCCAAGCTGCTCTGCGGCAAGACGGTTGATGAGGAAGTTCTGGTTCTCCGTCTGGCGAAGGAGCACCTCGACGAGCGCCGTCGTTGCGCGGTTGTCATGGAACGCGCCGAGCGTGCGGATGAACTCGATGCGCATGCGGTTGTCGACACCACGCGCGCCGCTCACGCGACCGAGTGAGGAGGCGAGCGCCGTGATGGCCTGGCCCTTCTGCGCGTCGTCGAGTGTGAGCTCACGGAGGGTGCGGGCGGCGGCGATGGCCGGCTCTTCACTCACCTCGGGCTGCCAGCTCAGCGCGGCGGTCAGCGCAGGCAACGCACGCGGGTCGCGCATGTCGGCGAGGAGCGTGATGATCTGCGCGCTGTTGACGATGTCGACCGAGGCGTTCGCGATGTAGCAATCGTTCAAGCGCGGCACGGCGACATCGGCCATCCCGTGCGGCTCAGCGGCGTTGCGGTCGCCGTTCGCGCGCTCAAGGGCGCCTGAATAGAGGCGGCTCAAGTTGGTGATCGCGTTGGCGCGACGCACGGGGTCGGTGAGCTCGCCGGCTTGTCCTGCGAAGTCATCGGGCTCGGCGTGACAGCCGAAGGTGAACGCAATCGCGAGGACCGCGAGGAGGGACCAGATTCTGTTGTTTTTCGCGCGCATGAAGTCTCCTTCGGCCCAAGACCAGCAACCTGCTGGTTTCCCTCGCGGGAACGAACTCGAGCTGTGTGAACCGAGAGCTGTGAACCAGGCGGGGGAACGAGTGACCGTGAAAGCGCCCCGCGAGATTCAGCGAGGATAGACGTGTGACCATGGGTGTCAACGATAGGTTCCAGGTGCGCTCACAGTGCGTGGGCCTTCGCCGCGTGCGCCCAACCTGCGTTACGATCCCCGTCATGCGCTTCCATTGGATCCTCGCGTTTGCTCTCGCCTGCTTGTTGCCAACGCCCGCGCTCGCCCAAGTCACGCTGATGGGCGACTACATCCGCTACGCGAACACGGCCCCAACGGGCTCGATGATCGTGGGCTCAACGAGCATGCAGTACCGCGAGAGCGCGACCGAGGGGACAAGCTGCGACGCGTTCTTTCCTGGCTCACCCGTCGAGCAATTCTCGATCGAGGGCACCGCTGGGACGACCTTCTCGCTGACGAACACCGCCACGATCGGCGCGATCGCCACAAGCGCTGGCCCAGCCATCTCGGGCCGCACAATGACCTGGTCGGGGGCCTACGCCGCGGGCGCCACCTCGTTCAGCGTGGCCCAGGTCGTCGACTTCGACGTCGATGCGCGGCACCTGCGTTACCAGGTGACGATCACCAACACGGGCACCCGCGCGATCACGAACCTCTACTACATGCGCGACGCCGATCCGGATCACGGCTCGGGTTGTCCTGGTGGGACCACCTCCTCGACCGACAACGATGTGCGAAGGCAGATCCCCGCCGACGAGAGTGCGCTCGTCACAGCGGGTGCACGCGGCGGTGCCTACTACGTGATCGGCCTTGGCACCTACGACCCACGCGCAAGAGTCAGCGCGGGCGGCTTCGCCAACACGCAGCCCTCGCGCACCTACAGCGCGCCACAGGACCCGAACGGTGCGAGCGGAGACATCAGCTTTGACGTCGTCTTCCTCGAGCCGAACCTCGCCGTCTCGGCCTCCACCACGTTCGAGTTCTTCTACGTCTGGGGCACCACCGTCGCGCAGGTTGAAGAGCGCTTCGATGCCGCGGGTGGCGGCGTGCTCGGGCTCTGCGCCGGGATGCCTGAGCTCTCGGCGTGCACGACCTCGCGCGGCTTGATGGGCACATGCCACGGCACGGTCTGCTGCACGGGTTGCTGGGACGGAACGCGCTGCGTGGGCGGCCGCTCGTCGACAGCATGCGGCGTCGGCGGAGGCGCCTGCGCGAGCTGCTCCGATGGCGTGGATTGCTCCAGCGATGTCTGCACGGCGGGCGTGTGCTCGAACCCCGACGCGCCGCTTGGCACCAGCTGCAACGACTCTCTCTTCTGCACGCGCAATGACACCTGCGACGGCCGCCGCGTCTGCATCGGACGTGGCGATGCTTGCGACGACGCCAGCGCCTGCACGATCGACACGTGCAGCGAGGCGACCGACACCTGCGCCAACACCGTCACGACGGATCGCTGCCTCATCGGTGGCGAGTGCGTCGCCAATGGCGCCCTGCACCCTGCCTACCCGTGCCTCACCTGCGACCCGATGCGCAACCGCACCGATTGGTCGCCACGCAGCATCGGCACGACATGCGGCGAGGCGAACTGCCGCGCGGGTCGCCTCACCATGGCTGCAACTTGCACAGCGGCGGGTCAGTGCGTCGCGGCTGCCCCAACACGCTGCGCGGCTGGCTACTGCGAGAGTGCGACCTCCTGCGCGATGATGTGCACCGAGGGCGCATGCCCTGGCGATAGCTTCTGCGGCCCCTCGGGCGCATGCGAGATTCAACGCACCAACAGCTCCTCGTGCGCGAGCGCGGTGGAGTGCGCATCCGGTCACTGCGTCGATGGCATCTGCTGCGACGCTGCGTGCGACGGCGTCTGCGAGTCCTGCCGCGTGCCCTCGACCTTCGGCGTCTGCAGCATCGTCCCAGCGATGACCGACCCCGATGGCGAGTGCGGGCCGAGCGGCTACTGCGATGGCACGGGCGCATGCAGCGGCGGTGATGCTGGAATGCTGACCCCCGACAGCGGCACACCGGACGCAGGCGGAGATCGCCTTCCCGACGCCTTTTTTGCCCCCTTCGACGCGGGCACCCCACCCGATGCAGCCATGCTCACCGAGCGCGAAGGCTGCGCGTGTCATGCCGGAGGAACGCGTCGCTCGCCTCTCCTCGCGGGCCTTCTGTTGGGGCTCGCACTCCTCGTCCGCCGTCGCCGTTGATGCGGGAGCAGACGAGGCCGAAACGTCATGGCACTATCGACGCATGACTTTTCGAGAGCGCATTCGTCCCTGGCTCGCCGCAAGCATCGCAAGCGCAGCCCTCCTCACCCCCGCAGCTGCCTTCGCCATTGATTTCATGAGCGGAGGCTTCCGCTTTGATATCCAAGACGGCTCGGGCTTCACCAGCGATGGCGGCGAGCTGAGCGACGGCACAAGCGACGCCTACGACGGTTGCTACTACCTCGACGTCGCAGGCATGCGTTACGCGGCGGCAACGCCCGGCACGACCTCGCTCGGCGGCCGCCAAGTGGAGCTGCCTCCCACGCGCATCGGCACGCTCGATGTCAGCCGACTCATCTACGTCCCAGAGGCCAATGGCTGGGCCCGCTACGTCGACGTCGTGAGCAACCCGGGCGCGACCGACGTGATGACGACCGTCGAGATCTCCGGAAACCTCGGCAGCGATGGCTCGACGGTCCTCGTGGCCACCAGCAGCGGCGACGCCTCGTTCACGCCCCTGGATCGTTGGTTCACCACCGACGACACGGACGCCAGCGGCGACCCCTCCCTTGGGCACGTCGTTCAAGGCACTTCACCGCTCGTCGCGCCACGCACGGCCTCGCTCTCCGGCGACAACCTGGAGTGGATCTTCGACGTCACCGTGCCTGCGGGCGGGCGCATCGCGATCGTCACCTTCGCCATCCAGGCATCGAACCGAGCCGCCGCACGCACCGAGGCCGAGCGCCTTGTGGAGATGCCCGAAGACGCCTTCATCGGGCTCGATGCGTACGCGGGCGAGATCGTCAACTTCGAGTCGAACTCGATGGGGCCCTGCATGGGCCTCGCAGAGGGCGCGATGTGCACCAATGCGCGCAGCACGGCCGGCACTTGCCGTGCGGGCGTCTGCTGCACGGGCTGCTGGGACGGCATGCGCTGCGTCGGCGGACGCACAGGCACGGCATGCGGCGTCGGTGGCGCTGCGTGTGCGAGCTGCGCCGATGGCGATGACTGCTCGAGCGATGTCTGCACAGCCGGCGTCTGCTCGAACCCGAATGCCCCCGCGGGCACGGTCTGCAACGACAACCTCTACTGCACGCGCACCGACCGTTGCAATGCCACGCGCAACTGCGTCGGCACGGGCGACGCTTGTGACGACTCAAGCGCCTGCACGATCGATGTCTGCACGGAGGCCACGGACTCCTGCACCAACACCGTCACCGCCGACCGCTGCATCATCGGAGGCGAGTGTGTGGCCAACGGCGCGATTCACCCCGCCTACCCCTGCCTCACCTGCGACCCGATGCGCTCAAGCACCGACTGGTCGACCCGCACGGCGGGCACCGTCTGCGGCGCAGCCTCCTGCACCGGCGGACGCCTCCTCCCCGAGGCCACCTGCTCCGCAGCAGGCGCCTGCACCCGCCCGGCCCCGATGCTCTGCGCGGCCGGCTACTGCGCAAGCGGCACCAGCTGCCAGATGATGTGCGAAGAGGGACGCTGCCCCGGCGCCACCTTCTGCGCCCCCTCCGGCGTCTGCGAGACCAAGCGCGCCAACGGCTCCACCTGCTCAAGCGATGTGGTCTGCGACTCGGCGCACTGCATCGACGGCGTCTGCTGCGAGACGACCTGCGACGGCACCTGCCTCTCCTGCGCGCTGCGCGGGACCGAGGGCACCTGCAGCCCCGTGCCCGAGAACACCGACCCCGACAACGAGTGCCCCGGCGGCTTCTGCTCCGGCAGCGGACGCTGCGCCGTCGGTGACGGCGGCACACTCCTCGACGCAGGCGCCCCCGACGCAGGCTCCCGCGACGCAGGCCCCGTCGATGCGCTCGTGACCTTCGACGCCTACTTCGAGGTCCCCGACGCCTCCCTGCCGACCACCCGCACTGGCTGCCAGGGCTGCTCAGCCGCAGGCGGTCAGAGCGACAAGGCGATGTGGCTGCTCGGGTTGCTCGGCGTGGTCACACTGGTTCGCCGCCGTCGCGCGCGCTGAGCGTCACACATCGAAATCGGCCCCTGCGTGTACAACGCGGGGGCTTTTTCGTTGGCGTCGCGCTCCGATCAGCGGAGAGAGAGCAGCAGTTGGCTGGACCG
>JBILQT010000330.1:0-7384 GCA_044373065.1 Sandaracinaceae bacterium | reverse complement strand
CACGCGCCCGTGCTGCGGAGGCGCGCTATTTCGGGACGCGCACCGTTGCCTTGTTGCCAGCGAACTTTCCCGCCGCGCCAAGGCTCCTCGCGCGTCGTGAGGCGGTGGCGCCTGTGGATTTGAGCTGGCTTGTCGAAGACGACGTGCCGTCGGATGCCGTCAGCTCGCAGCCACTCGAAGTGATCCTCACTTCGCGCCTGATGAGTGCAGCGGTACGTTCGGCACCGTGACCACTCCTCTCGACCCATCACGCTGCGATGTACGGACGAACCTCTTCGGCGGCGAGGGCGCCGTGCGCGTCTGGGATTTGGGCGGCCAAGTGGGCGCGATCAGTGCCGTGCTCTTCTGCGAACTCGAGGCGCTCGGTCGCGTCGGCAAGCACGTGCAGCAACGCGACGATGAAGTCGTTGTGATCGTAGACGGCGAGGGCGTCGTCTATGTCGATGGCGCAGCGCACGCGTGTGTGAAGGGCAGCGCAGTGCCGCTCGCGTTCGGGCAGACGCTGGAGATCGACAACGCGTCGAGCGAGCAGGTGCTGCGCTACTTGATCATCAAGGCCAAGCGCTGATCGCTACGCGTCCTTGTGGCAGCTCTTGCAGCGCACCGCACAGCCGAGGAGCTCCGTCTTGCAGTGGGGGCAGGGCTTGCGTCGAAAGACCTCGATCTCGCGCGGCGTGAGCGTGAACGACTTCGTCTCGCCGCAGGCGCATGGCGAGCTTGTCCAGGGTGCGCAGCACGCCTCACAGAGCGCTTCCTTCGTCGCAAGCGGCTTCGCCTCTCGCGCGCTCTGTGCGGGCTCATCGAGCCAGCGTGCGAGGTGCACAGCGGCGGGGAAGGGGACGAGCGCGAGCGCTTGGTTCACCGAGGTTTTCGCCTCCTCTATACGACCGACGGACGCGAACACGCGCGCTTTGTTGTAGTGCGGCCAGGGCGAGTTCGGCATGAGCGCGAGTGCCTCATCGAGCATCGCGAGGGCCTCATCATGACGGCCCATCTCGGAGAGTCGTGAGCCTGCGGAGTTGAGCGCCATTGGCTTTCGACGCGGTGTCGTGTGCGCGACCATCGAGCGCAGGGCCGTGCGCATCGTGATGGGATTGCGCGTCATCTCCGTCAGGCGCGCGAGTGCACTTGCGGCGCGCCAGTGATTCGGGTCGATGCCTTCGAGTGCATCGGAGCCCTCCTTGTAGCGGCGCGCGGCCATCAGGATGTCGGCACGCAGCGCACGTGCATCGATGTTGCCGGGCTCGGCCTTCTCGGCCTTCTGCAGCAAGGAGAGCGCGAGCTCGATCGCGCCCTCGCTGTACTCATTGCCCGAGCTGTAGCCGAGCTTGAATGCGACCTCGGCGAGGAGGTTCCACGCTTCGGCTTTTTGCTGCGTGATGAAGAGCGAGGCGTGCAGCGCTTCGGTGGCTTGGAGGAGCGCGGCGTTCTCCAGCGAGGTCTCTTCGATGCGCTGACGTGCGCGCTCAAGAAGCGCGTTGGCCTCGGCTGCATCGATCGGTGCGGAGGTGGCTGCGTCGACGAAGGGCAGGATGAGCTGCCAATCTTCTGCGGGCTGCGCGCCCTTGGTGACGGCCTTCGTCGTCGAGGGAAGGGCCGCGATGAGACGCGCGGGCTCGCCCTTCAGCTTCCATGTCGGGCCTTGGAAGAGCATCGGCTCAAGCTCGGCCGTGATCACCAACGTGTCCGAGAAGAAGCTCAGCGCCTCGCCCGTCTTGGTCGCCTGCGCGAGCACGATCTCGCAGGCTTGAAGGAGCCTCAGGCCATCGCCCTCGATGCGCAGCGAAGCGGCGTGCGTGCGCATCTGCGAGACGGCGTGCAGCAAGTCGCGGATGCGCGCGGCGTCAACCTTTCCTGTCGTGAGCTGCGTGCCCTCCGCGAGCGAGCGCTTGGCGTTGTCCCACTGACCGAGCTTCATCTCTGCGCTTGCGCGCTCAAGGATGCGCGAGGCCTCGGCCGCACTCTTTCGCGAGCGCACGGCCCAGAAGATGAAGCCTCCGACGAGGGCGAACGCGACCAGGCCAAGCGCCGCGTAGAGCATCTCAGCCAGTCCACTCGGTGGTCACATCGGCCATCTTCGGGCGCGGGCTGTCGAGCTGCGGTGCCGACGGAGTCCCGACGTAGAGGAAGCCCACGATGTCGTCGCTCGGTTGAAGCCCAAGGCCCTCTTTCATCGAGGTCGCGTAGGTTGGTGCGCCCGTCTTCCACACCGCGCCGAAACCTTCCGCTTGAAGCGCCAACAGGAGGCCATGCGCGACGCATCCTGCGGAGAGCACTTGCTCGATTGCTGGGATCTTTCCGAGCGCCTTGGTGGTGCTCACGACGACCATGATCATCGGCGCACGCAGCGCCTTCTGCTTGGTGGAAGCCGCGCGCTCGTCGTCCATCGAGGGGTCGCGCTCGCGCTCCACCTTCACCATCAAGTCGCCGAATGCGGCGCGTGCATCACCACGCACGAGAAGGATGCGCCAGGGGCGCAGTGCTCCGTGATCCGGCGCGCGGAGGGCTGCGTTGATCACGCGCTCCAGCACGGCGTCGTTCGGGGCGGGCGCCATGAGCTTGGAGACACTCATGCGCGATGAGAGAAAGTGGATCGGGGTCATGAGTGGGTCTCCTCTTTGGTCAGCTTCTTCGGGTGCGATTTGTCGTGGCTCTTGTCGTGGCTTTTCTTCGTCTTGTCGTAGCGAGGCTTGGGCTCGCTCGTCGTCACGATCTCATCGCCCTCGCGCATCTGCCGCGCCGTCTCTTCGCTCCACGCCGTGTAGTTGCGCGCACGGATCTGCACGCGCGCCTCGCGGGTGAGCTCGCCATAAAAGTGCAGGTTGTGCTCGGTGACCAAGCGCGCGCCGAGCATCTCGTCGGCACGTACGAGGTGGTGGATGTAGGCGCGTGTGAAGGTCGCGCAGACGGGGCATTTGCAGCGGTCGCACAAGGGGCGCTCGTCGAGCTTGTGGCGCGCTTGCTTCATGTTCACGCGGCCATGCCAGGTGAGCGCTTGGCCGTTGCGCGCGTTGCGTGTTGGCAGGACGCAGTCGAAGAGGTCGATGCCTGTTCCGATCGCGTGCAAGAGATCGAAAGGCGTGCCGACGCCCATCAAGTAGCGGGGCCTGTCCTCGGGCATGCGGTGCGAGACGGCGCTGAGTGCGCGGTACATCTCGGGGATGGGCTCGCCGACGGAGAAGCCTCCGAGTGCGATGCCATCGAAGCCGCGTCCGTCGACCGTCATCTGGCCGATCTCCTCGAGGTGCTTGAGACGCCTCTCCACGTCCGTACCGCCCTGCACGATGCCAAAGCGCGCTTGTCCATCACGCCATGGCGCTGCGAGACAACGACGCGCCCATGCCGTCGTACGCGTCATCGCGCGCTCGATCACCTTCGCTTCACCACCGCCCGGCGGGCACTCATCGAAGGCCATCGCGATGTCGCTTCCGAGCAGCGATTGGATGCGCATCGACTCCTCTGGCGTGAGGCGCATCGCGGTGCCGTCGAGGTGCGAGCGAAAGGACGCGCCGTCGTCATCGATCGTGCGCAGCGCGGCGAGCGAGAAGACTTGAAAGCCACCGCTGTCGGTGAGGTGCGCGTGCTTCCAGCCCATGAACTTCTGCACGCCACCGAGCTCGGCGATGCGCTCCGGGCCGGGCCTCAACCAGAGGTGGTAGGTGTTCGCGAGGATGATGCGCGCGCCGGTCGCCTCGACCTCGGCGGGCGTCTGCGACTTCACCGTCGCGAGCGTGCCGACGGGCATGAAGACGGGCGTCTCGATCGTCGCGCGCGGCGTGGTGAAGACACCGCTGCGGGCGTGTCCGTCGCGTGCTTCTTCTTTGAAATGAAAGCCGGATGTTCGGTGCATAGAGGTCTCGGTCAGGGCTTATCTGAGGGCTTGCGAATGAGCATCGCGTCCCCGTAACTGAAGAATCGATATCGCTCGCGGACGCACGCTTCGTACGCAGCGCGCGTCACGTCTTCGCCGCTCGCGGTCTTGCCTGCGAGGGCCATCACCAACGCGAAGAGGGTTGAGCGCGGAAGGTGGAAGTTCGTCAGCAGCGCATCGACGACCTTGAAGGTGTAGGGCGGGCGGATGAAGAGCGCGGTGCTGCCACCGCCCACGCGCACGGTGCCATCGTCGTTCGCGGCGGCTTCGAGCGTGCGACATGACGTGGTGCCCACCGCGAGCACGGGCCTTCCCTCGCGCTTCGCATCGGCAATCGCCTGCGCTGTGGCGGCCGAGACCTCGTAGCTCTCCGAGTGCATCGGATGCTCATCGAGGTTCTCCACACGGAGCGGCGCAAACGTGCCCGGGCCGACATGCAGCGTGACGCGTGCGATGCGGTGGCCTGCGGCTTCGAGTGCGCTGACGAGCGTGGGCGTGAAGTGAAGGCCTGCGGTCGGTGCAGCGATGGAGCCTTCGTCGTCGGCGAAGATGGTCTGGTAGCGCGCGTCGTCGGCCTCATCGGCCATGCGCTTGATGTAGGGCGGCAGCGGCATGCGGCCGGTGCGTGCAATCGCATCGCGCACGCTCTCGCCGGCAGGAGGGATGATCTCGACATCGACCTCGCCGCCCTCGCGCACTTCGTGGATGCGAAAGGTGACGCCCTCGGCCTCGAGCACGATGCCCGCCTTGAGGCTCTTGGTGCCGCGTGCGAGTGCGCGCCAACGGGGGCACTCGATGCTGCCGCTCTCGGAGGCGATGAGGAGCAGCTCGGCTTTTCCGCCTGAGGGCTTCTTGGTGAAGATGCGCGCGCGGAGGACTTTCGAGTCGTTGACGATGATGAGCGCGGGGCGGATGGCGCGCGGCAAGTCGAGGATGCGGGCGTGCTCGGTGAGGCCTTGCTGTTGGTCGAGGATCGCGAGGCGCGCGCCGTCTCGCTCTGCGAGGGGGGCTTGGGCGATGAGGTCTTGGGGGAGGTCGAAGTCGAGCTCGCTGGCTTGCACGCGGGGGCTTCTAGCCTTGCGGCTGGGGTCTGTCTCTTCGGCTGTCTCCGTCGTTGGCTCTTTCTCCTCGTTGGACTCCGTCGCGGTCTCTTTCTCTGGGGCTGTCGCTGTCGCCCGCTTGCTGCTTTGGGGTTCCCAATGGGTTGCTCTTGTCCTCGCCGGACGGGCCCAAGGGGTCGTTTGCGGACGACCCCGGCGATCGGAGGAGCTGACGAAGTCAGCGGTCCTCGCAGGATGCGAAGCATCCGAGAAGACCCGAGAACCCGGGAACCCCGCCGCTTTCGATCTGTCACGTCGCTTGGTCTGTCTGCGCCAGAGAACTTGATCGTGTTTCCGCTGGATGCCTGAGCCTCGGTTGGGCGGTCCCTCTGCTGCTTGCGACAGCGATGGCTGGCTTGCGTTTCGTGCCCACCTGGTTGCGTATCTCCTTGCGACCCGGTCCGTTTCGATGGCGCGTTGCGGGCGCAGAGGGCGTGACTCGGTGGCTTCGTTTCGGTCTCTGCCGCGGTCTCTGCCTCGGTCTCTGCCGCTGCCTCGGTCTCTGCCGCTGCCTCGGTCTCAAATGGCCATGAGGTGGTCATCATCGCGCCTTCGGCGTTGACCTCACCGGCATCTGCCCCAGGTGAGGAGGATGCGAACCACTCCGCCCTTTCTCGCGCTCCTTTCCTCGGCCCCGCTCAGCCTCGTTGTGCTCTGCAGCACAGCGCGCGCGCAGGAGGATGCGGCCTCGCCTGTTGCTGAAACGCCTGTTGCCGAAACGCCGGTTACCGAAACGCCTGTGGCCGAGACCTCGCACGAGGCGGTGAGCGCGCTGCCTCCAGCCAGCGCACCCGTTGTCGAAACGCCGGTCGCCTCAGCCGCGCAGGAGGCCCCGGTGGGGCCGCTGCCTCAGGGTGGATCCGTCGATGATGAGTTCGGGTTTCGCACGAGCGTGGAGCTCGGCTTTCTCAGTGTGCTCTCGCATGAGCTCACGCTCGGGACGGGCGGTACGCGGCTCGATTACCCGACCGACTTCAACCAATCGAACCTCTACCTCTTCGCGCGCGTGACCGCCGAGTTCGACATCTGGCGGCAGCACCTCATCACCTTCGTCTACCAACCGATCGACATCGAATCGAGCGTCGCGCTCGGGCGTGATGTGCGCATCGATGGGCTCGACTTCGCGCGCGGTACGCCGGTGCGCGCACGCTACGGCTTCCCGTTCTATCGCCTGGGCTGGGCCTTCGATGTGCTCTCGGGACGCGACGAGGAGCTCGCGTTTGGTCTCGGTCTTCAGCTGCGCAACGCGACGATTGAGTTCCGCAGCGAGGACGGAACACTGCTGCGTACACGCAACGATGTCGGCCCCGTTCCGCTGCTCCGTGCCCGCGGCCGCTTCGCGCTTCCCTCACGCTTCTTCTTCGCCTTCGAGGTCGACGGCTTCTACGCGTTCATCCCCGGCATCAACGGCTCGGACAACAACGTGGAGGGCGCGATCCTCGATGCGAGCCTGCGCCTTGGCTGGCGGATGTTCGCCCACACCGATGCGTTCTTCAACGTGCGCTACATCGGTGGCGGCGCCGCGGGGACGGGCGACCCGACGCCGACGAGCGATGGGTTTCAGCGCAACTGGCTGCACTTCTTGAGCGTGTCGATCGGCGCGACCTTCGACTCGCGGCCCTAGCTACACCCAGAGGTCGCGCAGCGCGATCGCCTGCGTCTCGAAGGGCTCGGCGCGCATGAGGTCGTCGTCGCCGAAGACACCGATCTCGAGCCACTGACCGTTCTCATTGCGGCTCACGATCACCGTCTTCGCGTCGACATCGACGACCCACATCCACCTCACGCCAGCCTGCGCGTAGAGCGGCCGCTTGATGCGCTGGTCGTGTGCGCGCGTCGTCGGTGAGAGCACCTCACAAACCCAATCGGGCACCACCTCGATGCGCCCCTCGGGAAGCTCGGCGAGTCGCTCGCGCTTCCAGCCCGCGATGTCGGGGCTCATCTCTTCGACGTCGAGCGCGCGAATCGCGATGCCGGGCTCGACGATGATCCACCAGCCGCCTGGGCCACCGCGTCCGCGCTGAAAGGGGCCGACGATGTCGTCGAAGAGGAGCCCCGCGGCGTTCTGATGACGAGAGCGCGGGCGCGCCATCGCGTAGAGGACGCCTTGGATGAGCTCGCCGGTCATCGACTCGGGGAGGGCGTCGAGGTCAGCGAGGGTTGCGCGCTTGAGTGCAGGCTCGGCCATGGGTTGAGGATGCCATGAGGTGCCTGCGGTTTCGGCCTCGTTCGCGTGGCACGGTCGCGCACGTGGCGAGGTACCCTCGAAGGATGAGGATCTCTTCGACAGGCTTCGGTGTGGGCGCCCTTGTGGGGCTGACGCTGGTCGGATGCGCCAGCCACGAGCGCGTGAATCCGTGCGCGGCCGGGGAGACCTTTGTGGGGGGTGCGTGTGTCTCGGACTGTGCGCTCG
>JBILQT010000329.1:0-7389 GCA_044373065.1 Sandaracinaceae bacterium | reverse complement strand
CTGTGCGGACCGTTTTCGACGCGAGGCCGTTGCGACCGCACGCGTGAGCCACCCGAACCTGGTCGGCATCTTCGACATGGATTTCGACCACGACCCGCCCTTCATCGCGATGGAGTTTCTCGACGGCCCCACGCTCGCGCGTGAGCTCAAGAAGGGCGCGTTCAGCGAGGCACGCGCGCTCGCGGTGGCCGAGCAATCGCTCCGTGCATTGGCCGCGCTTCATGCAGTCGGCATCGTCCATCGCGACATCAAGCCGGGCAACATCATGCTGGTCTCCGTGGGCGGCATCGAGGCCACCAAGGTCGTCGATCTGGGCATCGCGCAGCTGATGACGGGCACGGTCTACCAAAAGCTCACGAGCACGGGCGCGATCATCGGAACGCCTGCCTACATGTCGCCCGAGATGCTCGAGGGAGCCACCGCGACGGCCGCGTGCGATGTGTGGGCGATCGGTATCGTCCTCTTCTCGCTACTCACCGGGCGCAAGCCTTTTGCCGATGCGGATCTCGCCGAGCTCGTGCAGTCCGTGCTTGAGCCAACCCCCGCGCCCGATGTGCGCACGTTCGCTCCGTCGGTCTCACCGCAGACGGCGAGGTTCGTCGGCGCGCTGCTTGAGAAGTCGCTTCAACAAAGACCTGCGACGGCAAGCGAAGCCCTCTTGCTCTTGGAGCAGCTTCGCGAAGCCCCACGTCCATCCCTTGCGCCGCGGCCTCGCGAATCGCTGCCCTCCGAAACTGGGCAATCTCTGGAGCCGCAGACCCTCGAAGCGCCGGTGGACCCGCCGTCCACAGTCACACAGGCGGCCCCTCGTGCGAACCGAGCGCGTTGGCTCGTGCTCGGGCTCGTTGGCGGGTTCGCATTCCTCATCGCCTGCGTCGTACTTCTTGGCTTCGGTGTGGCGGCCTACGCATGGCACGCGCGTTCGGAGTCGCTGGCCGCGGCACCCGCACCCGCACCGGCCGCGCCAGTACCCGACGGAGGCGGTGACGCTTGTGAGCGCGCGGTCGCATGCTGCCGTGCCCTCTACGTGGCGTATGGGCGTCCACCCGCCTCTGAGTGCAATTTCTACACGTCGCTTCCGGCGCGCGCGGGCGCTGGGGCTTACCGGACCTGCGCAGAGTCGATCGACTCGAACCGACAGTCGCTCGCGCGGTACCGTCCCTCTGCAGCCACGCCCGCCGCCTGTCGGTGAAGACCGTCGCTTGCTCCATCGCTGTGGCTTCCTCGCCTTGGAACCCCGCCGCCTTTGATCTGTCGACCCGCTGGCGCATCTCCTCGCGATCCGGTCCGTTTCGGGGGTGGACGTCGACTTGGCGCGACTGGGTGGCTTCGGTTTCGGTCGCTGTTGCTTGCTGACGCCGTTGCTGTCGCGGACTCCGTCGCTGCCGCTTGCTCTGGCTCCGTCGCTGGCGCTCGCGTGCTGCTTTGGGGCTTCGATTTTCGATAGCTCTTGTCCTCGCCGGACGGGCCCAAGGGGTCGTTTGCGGACGACCCCTTGGAACCCCGCCGCTTTCGATCTGTCACGTCGCTGGAAGCGCTTGCGCCAGAGAACTTGATCGGGGTTCAGCTGGGTTGCTGAGCCTCGGTTTGGCGGTCCCTCTGCTGCTTGCGGCAGCGATGGCTGGGGTGACGTTGCGTGCCGACCTGCTGGCGGATTTTCTAGCGACCCAGTCCGTTTCGAGGTGGGTTGGAACTCGGGGGGGCGGGACTGGGTGGCTTCGGTTTCGGTGGCTGTCGCTGTCGCTGCCTCTGTCGCTGCCTCCGTCGCTGCCTCGGGTGATGTGCATGGGGCGTGTTTGCGTGAGTTCGAAAGCAGAAGGCCCGCGCATTGGCGGGCCTTCTTCGTCCTCTCTAGGGCAGTGGAGGTAGGTCGATGCGGGAGAGCGTCGAGGATGCGGGGGTGCTGTTGACACTCCACACCGCGCCGCGCGCGATGGCCGAGTACATGCGGGGGGCGGGCAAGAGTTGGCGGATGACTTCCACTGAATCCCGGTAACGCTGGAGGACGCGGCCGTCGACCGAAGCCGTGCCTCGCCCATCAAAGCGCGCGGAGTAGCCGCCACCGTACGTCCCATGCGTGATCAGCCCGCGCCTGGTTGCTTCGACGCCCGTCGGCACAAGCCATCCGCTGCCATCCGCGCGGGCATCGATCACCACTCTCGACCATGCGTAGCCGAAGCCGACCTCCTCCACAGGCACGCCGTCTTCGCTGAACAGGAGCGCGAACGGGGCCCTCCCGGAGGTCGGCACACCCGGGCCGAGGTTGCCGGGTCCACGGGATGTGAGCACCAAGAAGCCCTCGTCGCCGCGTGCGGCGATGGAGTCAACAGCTTCCAGGGCGTCCAAGCGCGGGTCGTTCAAGAGGCGTGCGCCGAGCGCATCGAAGCGGGCGACTCGGATGCGCCCGAGCATCCTCGCGAGGGCGACGACATGGTTGCCGGGCGTTGTCAGCACACCGACGACTGGCTCGGGGTGGACCCACGCGACCTCGCCGGTGCGCGAGGCGTAGCCGATCATGCCGGCCCAGGTGGCGTACGTCGTGCCGAAGTACGTACCCGGACCGACCTCGCCTCCGAAGAAGAAACCCTCGTTCGTGATCGCAACGACGTTCACTCCCCACTCTGGCGTCGTCGAACTGAGGTCCGGGATCGAGGTGATGCCAACGAAGTCCCCGTTTCGGTCCAAGCGGATGGCGTGACCGGTAAACTCGCTCTCGCCTGGAGGGATGCTCTGCGCAGGCCGACCATCGGTGTGCGTGAGCTGGGTGGGACGCCCCTGGGTGAACACCAGCACGTCTCCGTTCGGAGCGACGAGCGGCGGCAGCCGAGCCCAGGCCGGAGCGTTCAATGTGCCCAGCGTGATCTCCGCGTACTCGCAGACGCCCGCGATGCAGCGCGCACCTTCGAGACAAGCCGTCCCGCAGCGACCGCAGTGAAGCGCGTCGGTCTGGGGGTCGATGCAGGTATCCAGACCTCGCTCGACGGACGGGCAGCGCAGGCGGTCGGGCGTACAGATGCACTCGCCGTCGACGCAGATGTCTCGTGGATAGAGCGAGCAGGCGTGGAAACAGTGCCCGCAGTGAAGAGGATCGCTGCTGAGGCCAGGGACGTCGTCGACCTCGCCGTTGCAGTCATCGTCAATCGCGTTGCACACCTCCACCGTGGGTTCGCAGCGACCGATTCCGCAGGTGCTGTCCACGACGCCATCGGCATTCTGGTCCGGCATCCACGTGTAGTGGCATATGTCTCCGAAGCAGCGGGGCCGTTCGTTGCAGGGCAGGGAGGGGCAAGAGGAGCCAGTGGCGCAGGCGATGGTCGGAACGCAGCGCGCGCCACCCTCGTCGACGACGCAGGAGTCGGTTCCGGGGCAGCTCGACCAGGAGATGCAGCGTCCAGCCTGATCGCAGGAGTCGATGGTGCAGGGGACGCCATCGTCGCAGTCGCAGGGCGCATCGGGTGGCGCTGTGTCGAGGCCGACGTCGCTCGGCATGCCGGCATCGGCTTGTGGGGCGACGACAGGGCATCCGGCCATCCCGACAGCAAGAACCATCGCGAAGGTGAAGAAGAAACGCCTCATGGAAGTGGCTCCAGATCGATGCGGGTGAGGAGGGCCTGCGCTCCAGGCAAGACCCGACGCCCCAGGCCCGGCGGGCTCAGCGAGGAAACCGAGGTGTCGCCGAGGTGGAAGGTGCCGGAGACGCCGAGCTTCTCGGTCATGATGATCTCGGCCACGAGACCATCGCGCATGCGGTAGACGCCAGGGCCGAGGAGAACGCCAGAGCCCTCGTATCTCGCTGCGGTGAGGACAGGAACGATCGTGGTGCCGGGCCAGGGCACGAAGCGATGGATCTCGGCTTCCGCATCCCGCGTGAACTCCCGCACCGACACGTTGACCTGAACAATCCACGCGTTGCCATCCGGACGCTCGCAGAGCAGCCGGCCCATCCCCGTGCGCAGCGCCTCGATGCGGCGGCCCGCGGCGTCATGGCGAATCGCGAACACCATGTTCGTGCTTGGGGGGCCGGTGAGGGGCAGCGAGTCGCTCTCGGTGGAGGGGTAGGCGACGAAGCCGCCATCGGCTCCCTCAAGGAGCTGATTGACGCTGTTGTAGACGTCGACCTCGGTCGGGGTGGGGAGGTCGATGACCACGCCATCGGCTCCGATCATGCGAAGCACGGCGTCCTCGCCCCGACGAAACCCAGCGCCCTCGCCGCGGGCGACAAGCGCGAGCGCGCCGCTCTGCATGGCGTGCATCGTCATCACGAGATCCCCGCTCAGCGTATGCAGCCACGCAATCTCACCCGTGGCGCGTGGGACGAAGCCCACCAGCACCACACCAGGCAAGAACTCCTGGCCGAAGAGACGGAACACGCCGACTGAGGTGCCCGCGAAGTAGAAGCCCTCGTCGGTGATCGCGAGCGTGTCCTCGCCACTCAAGGTTGGGAGCGAGGTGACGTTCACCAGGTTCCCATCACGATCCAGACGCACCGCGTGCAGCGGGAACGTGCTCGCGCCCTCGGGGATGGCTTCGCTCGGACGACCAAAGTGCATCAGCACCCTCGGGCGCAGCACGACCCGGAAGAGCGAGTCGCCGTTCGCACTCACTTCGAGTTCAGGCGTGCGCAGCGCGCGATCGACGCCATGCGTCGCTGGCTCGTCGACACACACTCCGCCCATGCAGGCGCCCACCTGGCAGACATGCCCGCAGGCGCCGCAGTTGGCCGGATGGGTCTGGGTGTCGACGCACTCGGTGCACATCGTCAGCCCCTCGGCGCAGCGACATGCGCCGTCCACGCAGAGCCCGGAGCGACACTGGACCCAACATGCTCCGCAGTTGTTCGGGTCGGTGCGGAGGAGGTCTGGGTTGTCGACGATGCCGTCGCAGTCGTTGTCGCGGCCGTCACAGACCTCGACCGCAGGCACCGACGACCAACCGGGATCGCAGTCGTTGCCGCCGCACCCGCGGTCACGCTCCCCATCGCCGTCGCGATCGACGACCCAGTCGTAGCGACAGAACCCGTCCACGCAGCCGAGGGGCGCCGCGCAGGGCAGGTCTCGGCGGCACTCAGAGCTCATCGTGCAGGCCTGTGACGCGCAGCGCATGTTCCCGTCCGGGAGCGACGCACACCAGCCGTTCTCGCAGTCGCCCACGTGGACGCACGCACCGAGCTCGTCGCAGGAGTCGCGGGTGCAGGGGATGCCGTCGTCGCAATCACACGTGGGCGCATCGGCTGCGGAGGCGTCCACGGCAACCTCGGGCACGGGGCAGGCAACGACGAGCAGCGTCGACATCCATCCGAGCGAGAGCTTCATCCAACGATTCATCGACCACTCCATCTTTCCCGAAAGGGAACCACGACAATCAAGCTTCAGCGGGTCCCGAGGGTGCAGCTTCGCTGTGCGGAGGGGGTGGAGTCAACGATGCGGGGGCTCTTCGTTCTGCAGTCGTGCGTGCCTCGTGCTCGCGCTTGTCGCACGCAACCTTGCTTGCGATGGGCCAGCACGTGATGCTCGCCAGGCATGCCGCTCAAGTTTGAAGTCTCGAACTACAAGTCGATCAAGAACCTCTCGCTCGACATGC
The DNA here is from genome assembly GCA_044373065.1 of Sandaracinaceae bacterium. GTDB lineage: Bacteria > Myxococcota_A > Polyangia > Polyangiales > Sandaracinaceae > JAFLCL01. The sequence goes on along the minus strand of JBILQT010000329.1, from coordinate 1,809 downwards.
CGCCCTTCATGGTGCTCGTCGGTCCGAATGGGGCGGGGAAGACGAATGTGGTTCGGGCGATGGAGTTTCTGAGTGAACTCTTGGCGCAGAGTGCGGAGCCGACGCGGCATGCCACGTGGGGACAGATCATTCGTCGTGAGAACAGGCCCGCACGCAATGGCATTCACATCGCGGCAAGCACGGGATGGGTCGCCGGAGCTCAACGAATCCTCGTCGGGGTGTGGATCACGCTGCAGGGCAAGGTCGGTGAGCCCGACGTCGTCGTGACGTCGGAGGCCGTTCGCCTGCGCACTGAATCAGGAGGCGCGCTATCGGTGCATCGGGTTGGCGACAAGGTGGTGTACGACCTTGCGGAGTCCGACTCAGACGTTCTCAACTGGATTGTGCCAGCACAGGGCCACGAACTTGAGACCCATCGCGCGCTGGTTGCCGCGCGTCTAGAAAATCAGGCCGCCGTCTTCATGACAGAGCCTGGCCTGCGCGTCCTGAACAGCTTCCTTGGGCCCGTCTTTCGCCCCCTTCAACAGTCGTGCACGGTCACTCGCCTGCGCCTCGACACGACCTCCCTCCGCAGCGACGCACGCTTCAACGGCGAGCATGGCCTCGGCCCCAGCGGCGAAGGTTTGCCAGTCGTCGTCGACCGATTGCGCGGCCGCGGTGCAACGCCCGCGAAGGCATTCCTACCGGTGCTCGCCGCGCTGCAGGAGGTCTATCCGCGCATCGAGGATGTGGTGCCGGAGGCCTTCGCCCAAGGGCGTGTGACGCTCAACTTTCGCGAGAAGGGGATCAAGGATCCGATCCCGCTCGATGGCATCTCGGATGGCGTGCTGCATGCGCTCGCGCTGCTCGTGGCGCTGCGTCAGCCGGGGCCTGGGTTGCTCGCGATTGAGGAGCCGGAGAACGCGCTTCATCCGTGGTCGGTGCGGCGCATCTTGGAGCGCGCGCAGACACCGACGAGAGGGCGTGCGCAGCGGCAGTTGCTCATCACGACGCACTCCGAGACGGTGGTGAATGCGGTGCGTGATCCGAAGTCGCTCTTCATCGTCGAGTCGGGGAAGAACGGCACGACGGTGGTGCCTGCGACGACGAAGGAGACGGCGCTCGAGTCCATCCTCAAAGAGAGCGGGCAGCAGCTTGGGGATGTGTGGATGGGCGGGACGTTGGGCGGCGTTCCTGAGGCGTCATGAAGCGCGGCGCGCGGCGTGAGGGCGTGCTCAAGACGGCGTGCTCAAGACGGCGGGGATCATCGTTGAAGGCGATGCGGAGTACGCCGCGTCTCCGCTGCTGCACACGAAGAAGCTCTTGCCCGGCTGCCCTCCGCTGCGCGTCACAAACCTGGGCGGCGTGGGCTCGCACCTAGAGCCCATCGGCATTGCCAAGCGCGTGCTTCCGAAGGTCATTCAGCATCAGGTGCAGGCGCACACGCCCATCCTCATCTGCATCGATCGCGAGCAACGCACGACCTCTGCGATGAAGCTTGCGACGCAGGTGCTGCAAGAGCTGACGACGCTGCTGACCAAGGAGCGACGCTCCAGCAGCGAGGTCGGCGTCGCGATTGCGGACCGCGCCTTTGAAGCCTGGCTCCTCGCCGATGCGCGCGGGCTCCACCGCAAGAAGATGTTCGTGCGTGGACCAGCGTTTCATTCGTTCGAGGGAGCGATGGGCAAGCAGCAGAAGAAGGGCGTCGTCGAGCTTGGAGAGCTGCTTGGTCGCGAGTACCGCAAGACGGGCGACGGGCCGAGGCTCTTCGAGAAGCTCGACTTCGTGGCGGCGCGGGATCACGGCGGGCATGGGTCGGTGAGCTTGGAT
>JBILQT010000328.1:0-7457 GCA_044373065.1 Sandaracinaceae bacterium | reverse complement strand
GCGAGCTGCGGGGCGGGTGGGTGCACTAAGGGCTGGCGAAGGAGGTTGGTTCTGCTCCCGGGACGACGTGGTCGGATGAAGCGACGATGTCGTCGGATGAAGCGACGATGTCGTCGGATGAAGCGACGATGTCGTCGGATGAAGCGACGATGTCGTCGGATGAGGCGACCGCGCGGTTCCGTGCAAGGATCAGGCGATGGGCAACCTTGAGCTGCGTTCACGACACTCCGCGGTGCGAAACATCGTCGTCATCTTCGCCCTTGGAGGTTGCTACTCCAGTCAGGAAGCGCGCCAGGAGCCCGACGTGGGCACCGATGCAGTCACCTTCGATGCGCCCCCCGACGCGGTGGTTCCCAACCTCGGCCTCGGCAGCGACTGTTTGCTCGGGGGCGACGAGAACGCGTTCGCGCTGATGGGGCGGACGCGGCTCACTCAAGGCCTAGATTGGCGTGAACGCCGCGCGCTTGGCTGGTGGGTCGATGTAGCTTCGGACGTCAACGGCTTCACCATTTCGACAGGCGAGTTGGAGTGGATGCTTCAGTTTGGCGCCGGACGCGATGGGGAGTTGGTACCTGGCGAATATGACGTCGGGCGCGCCGGTTTCGACGGGCCCTTTCTGTGGATTGGCGGGATGGGGCGCAGCGCGATTGCTGTTTCGGGGCACTTCACGGTCTACGAAGTCAGGTTTGTACGTGCCGAACTAACCAGGTTCCGCGCGGCCTTCCGCTTCGTGGACGACACGGGCGAGGTGACGACGGGCTGCATTCGCTACACGGTGGTTGGCGCGGACCTCTGACGCCGAGGCGACGATGTCGTCGGACGAAGCGACGATGTCGTCGGATGAAGCGACGATGTCGTCGGTGGAAGCGATGATGTCGTCGCAACGATGGTTGACCTCACCGTTCGCGATGTGGTCGTGTCGCACGTCACCACGGGATGCGGGAAGGCCCTTCCTGCGGCATCGGAGCGCTGCGCATGTTCGAACAGGTCTTCAAAAACATCGACGACGTCCTTCACAAGGATGCCGGCTGCACGAGCGAGCTCGACTACACGGAGCAATCTTCGTGGCTGCTCTTCCTCAAATATCTCGACGCCCTGGAGGCCGACAAAGCCACCGAGGCCGAGCTGGAGGGGAGGAAGTACCAGCCCATTCTTGAGAAGGCGTATCGCTGGGAGACGTGGGCCGCGCCGAAGGGGAAGGACGGTAAGATCGATCACAACGTGGCGCTCACGGGCGATGATTTGATCGCGTTTGTGAATGGTCGTCTCGTCCCTTACCTGCAGACCTTCAAGCTCAAGGCCGAGGGGCCCAACACCATCGAATACAAGGTCGGTGAGATCTTTAGCGAGATCAAGAACCGCATTCAGAGCGGCTTCATTCTGCGCGACGTGATCGACGCCATCGATGAGCTTCGCTTCGGCACGCAGAAGGAGAAGCACGAGCTCGCGCATCTCTACGAAGCCAAGATCAAGAATATGGGGAACGCCGGTCGCAATGGCGGCGAGTACTACACGCCACGGCCCCTGCAGCGCGCGATCATCCAGGTGGTGCAGCCTCAGTTGGGTGAGCGCATCTACGATGGCGCCGTGGGCTCAGCGGGCTTCCTCTGCGAGGCGTTTGCCTACCTTCAAGAGCAGCACCCCAAGCGCACCACCAAGCAGGACAGAGACCTTCAAGAGCGCACCTTCTACGGCAAGGAGAAGAAGTCTCTCGCCTACGTGATCGGTGTGATGAACATGATCCTGCACGGCATCGAGGCGCCGAACATCATCCACACCAACACGCTCACGGAGAACCTCGCCGACGTGCAGGAGAAGGACCGCTACGACGTGGTGCTCGCGAACCCGCCCTTCGGCGGCAAGGAGCGCGCGGAGGTGCAGCAGAACTTCCCCATCCGCTCAGGCGAGACGGCGTTTCTCTTCCTCCAGCACTTCATCAAGCTGCTCAAGGTGGGTGGGCGCGCGGGCATCGTGATCAAGAACACGTTTCTCTCGAACACCGACAACGCCTCGGTGAGCCTGCGCAAGTTGCTCCTCGAGAGCTGCAACCTCTTCGCCGTGCTCGATTGCCCAAGCGGCACCTTTCAAGGCGCAGGCGTGAAGACCATCGTGCTCTTCTTCGAGAAGGGCGTGCCCACGCGCAAGGTGTGGTTTTACCAGCTCGATCCGGGTCGGAACATGGGCAAGACCAACCCGCTCAACGACAACGACCTCGCCGACTTCATCGCGCTTCAGAAGACGAACGCAGACTCACCGAAGAGCTGGACCGTCGATGTGAAGAGCCTCGATCGCACGACCTACGACCTCTCGGTGAAGAACCCGAATGGCGGCGAGGAAGTGGTGCACCGCAGCCCGGCGGAGATCATGGAGGAGATGGCGGCGCTCGATGCGGAGAGCGCGGAAGTGCTGGCCTCGATCCGGCGGTTGCTGTGACGCTCCCCAAAAACGCAGACATCCACGCCCACGAAACCCAGCTCTCCCTGCCCACCAAAGAGGTGCTGCAGCAGAAGCTGATCGAGTGGGGCAACGAAGCGGAGGCGCGGCGATGAGCGGGCTGAAGAAGGGGTGGGAGACCAAGAACCTTGGTGAGCTTGTCGACTCCGGAGTCGTGCAACTCACTCGGGGGAAAATCATTTCCAAGAAAGACATGGCTGCCTTCCCCGGCACGTATCCCGTCTATTCCTCGGCGAAAGAGGATGACGGCAAATTTGGCGAGTACGGCCGCTTTCTCTTCGACGAGGAACTCATCACTTGGTCTGTTGACGGTGGGGGCGCGTTGTTTCACCGGCGAAGGCACAGATTCTCCGTCACGAACGTTGGCGGCGTGCTGCGCATTCTTAAGGCCTCGGTTCTTGACTACCGATATCTGTATTACGCGCTGACGCTCCGACACTCCGAAATCACCTTTGATTGGGTGAAGAAGGCACACCCGAGCGTCATCAAGCAGCTCTACAACGACATCCCTATTCCTCCGCTCGCTGAGCAGCAGCGCATCGTTGTCCTGCTCGACGAAGCCTTCGAGAGCATCGCCATCGCCAAAGCCAACGCCGAGAAGAACGTCGAGAACGCGCGCGCGACTTTTGAGAGTCACCTGGAGGCGGTGTTTGCGCAGCGAGGTCCGGGGTGGGTGGAGAAGAGGATCGACGAGATCGGAAGGACCCAGACGGGCTCGACGCCGAAGGGGGCCGATCAATCGAGTTACGGAGACTTCATCCCATTCGTGAAACCGGGTGATTTCAATCTGGACGGCTCACTCACGTACGACAACGACGGCTTGAGTGAACATGGTGCGAACGCAGCGCGAACCGTGCGCAATGGTTCGGTCCTCATGGTGTGCATTGGGGCGACCATCGGGAAGTGCGGCTACTGCGACCAGGATGTCACCACGAACCAGCAGGTGAACGCCCTCACCCCATCCGACGGTTCGTTCAATCGATTTCTCTACTATCAAATGCTCACACACTCATTCCAACGGAGCGTCATCCGTGCTTCCGGCCAGGCGACGTTGCCCATCATCAACAAATCAAAATGGAGTGCGCTGCAGCTTTGGTTGCCGCCGTTCCCCGCCGAGCAGCAGTCGATCGCCAAGAAGCTTGACGTTCTCTCCTCCGAAACTCAGCGCCTCGCAGACCTCTACACGCAGAAGGTCGCCGCGCTCGATGAACTCAAGAAGTCGCTCTTGCAGCGGGCGTTTGCGGGTGAGCTTTAGGGCGCAGATGAAGAATCAAGGTCAGCAGCCCCTCTCCGCGCTAGTCTTCGAGACATTGCATCTCGCACTGTTCGCGCTAAGTGGCGCCGCCTTCTGGAGGAGCGAATGACACAGCTGAGTTTTACGGCGGAGGCTGGTCCCCCAACCCGGGTCAACGTCACCAGTTCCGATGGCACTGAGTACGCGCTTCACGTTGCCCTCGTGATTCTTGGCGTCACGGAGCGGGTCGGGGAAAAGACGCCCGACGGGAAGCCCATCTTCGATCTGCAAGTTCAACTCGCAGTTGCTGCAAAGGTCCCATGAAGGTTGTCATCGACACGGTTGCGGTTGCCGCAGTCACGTTCACTCTCGCGAGCTGGCCAGCAGTTCCCTGCGTCCTTGAGCAACGTGCGGTCGGTGATGTTGTGACTGTTGCGCTGTGCCCCTCGGACGACACCGTTGTTTCGGCACCGGCAGTTCTCCAGGTCGTCGGCGAAGAGCCTCTGCCGATGCCCGCGGCCGTGCGTGACATCGTCGCGGAGCAGCCGGAGCGTGGGCCTGCACTCCAGCGTATTGCCGGAGCGGTTCGACGGGCTTTCCCAGGGGCGCGGCTCGGCTTTTCGGTGTTTCAAGACCCGGAGAGTGAAACCTCTGCGCGCGCCGAGTTGGTCGTGTACGCGCCCGGCTCCGTCGAAGAAGTGAGTCGCGCGCTTACAGCGATGGATGACGAGATTTGGGAGATGTTCGTCGGTTCACCGGACCCCGGTGACTGGCTCACAGTCCGAACCGAACTGGTGTAGCGCCATGGAGCATTGGGGTGGGTTCCTGGAGATTGCGCATTCGCTTGCGAAGGTTGATGAGGAAGCCTCTCTACGGTCGGCGGTGGGGCGGGCCTACTACGCGCTTTTCGGCACCGCGCGCGACTACCTCGAAGAGCAGCAGTATCCATTCAAAGGTACGGGCGAAGACCACACGCTCGTGTGGACTTACCTGCGCCGGAAAAAGAAGCGTGAGTTGGTGCGGGTCGCCGACGAGGGTGAGCGCCTTCGATCATTTCGTCGGTGGGCGGACTACGACCTGATGTCGCGTGCTCGCCTGCGCGACGACGTGCACGCGCAGTTGGGCAAGGTCGAGACGGTGATGGGGCTCCTGCACGCAGAGTTCTCGCGGAGCGATTGAGCACGTACACTCTCGTTGCTCACTCAAGGGCACCCAAGATTCACGCTGGGGAGACGACACGATGAACGAAGCTGAGACCCGCGCTGAGCATATCGACCCGAGCTTGAAGGCGGCGGGTTGGGGTGTGGAAGAAGGCAGCCGCGTGCGTCGTGAGGTGGGCATCACACATGGGCGCATTGAGCGGGGCAAGCGAGGCAAGGGGCTCACGGCGGATTACGTGCTCGAGTTTCGCAACACCAAGCTCGCGGTGATCGAGGCGAAGGCCTGGGATGAGGGCGTCACCGAGGGCGTGGCGCAGGCGAAGAACTACGCGAGCAAGCTGCAGGTTCGCTTCGCGTTCGCGACCAACGGGCAAGGCGTCTACCGCATCGACATGGAGACAGGCGAAGAGGCTTCCGTCGCGCGCTTTCCAACGCCGAGCGAGCTCTGGGATGAGACCTTCCGCAAGGCCGATGCGTGGCGCGACAAGTTCGCGTCCGTGCCCTTTGAAGACAAGGGCGGCTCACACCCTGGGCGCTACTATCAAGACATCGCCGTCGAGCGCGTGATGCAGGCGATTGCCGAGAAGCGCACGCGCATCCTCCTCACGCTCGCCACGGGCACGGGCAAGACCTTCGTCGCGTTTCAGATTGCCTGGAAGCTCTTTCACGCGCGGTGGACAACCTCCCGCGAGCTCGACCCGGAGAAGCAGCGAAGGCCACGCATCCTCTTCCTCGCCGACCGAAACATCTTGGCGAACCAAGCCTTCAACGCGTTCTCGGCCTTCCCCGAAGATGCCCTCGTGCGCATCAAGCCGGATGCGATTCGCAAGCACGGGAAGGTGCCGAAGAACGGCAACATCTTCTTCACCATCTTCCAGACCTTCATGAGCGGCTCGGCGAAGGAGACGGCTGAGAGCGAGGCGCAAGAGGCCACGCGCGAGGGCTGGTACGGCGACTATCCGCCCGACTTCTTCGACTTCATCATCATCGACGAATGCCACCGCGGTGGCGCCAACGATGAGAGCAACTGGCGCGGCATCCTTGAGTACTTCGCGCCCGCCGTGCAGCTCGGCCTTACCGCCACACCGAAGCGCAAAGACAACGTCGACACCTACGCCTACTTCGGCGAGCCCGTGTTCACCTATTCGCTCAAGGAGGGCATCAACGACGGCTTCCTCACGCCCTTCCGCGTGCGTCAGGAGTCGAGCACGATCGATGACTACATCCATACGAAGGACGACACGGTTCTGGAGGGCGAGATCGAGGCGGGTCGTCGCTACGAGGAGAAGGATTTCAACCGCACGATTGCGATCGACGAGCGTGAGCAAGACCGTGTGAAGACCTTCATGAACGCGATCGACCAGCGCGAGAAGACGCTCGTCTTCTGCGCCTCGCAAGACCACGCGCGCGATGTGCGCGACTACATCAACCAGACGAAGAAGAGTATCGAGCCGAACTACTGCCAGCGCGTGACGGCCGACGATGGCGAGCTTGGCGAGCAGCACCTGCGCGACTTTCAGGACAACGAGAAGAGCCTGCCGACCATCCTCACGACTTCGCAGAAGCTCTCGACCGGCGTGGATGCGCGCAACGTGCGCAACATCGTGCTGATGCGACCCGTGACCTCGATGATCGAGTTCAAGCAGATCATCGGACGCGGCACGCGGCTCTATGACGGTAAGGACTACTTCACGATCTACGACTTCGTGAAAGCGCATCATCACTTCAGTGACCCCGAGTGGGATGGCGAGCCGACCGAACCCGAGCCCACGCCGCAGCCTCGTCCGCGCGAGACGCAGATCAGCGAGCCGCCAGAGCCCTACAAGCGGCAGCGCGTGAAGGTAAAGCTCTCGGACGGCAAGCAGCGCGCCATCCAGCACATGACGTGCACGACCTACTGGCACCCCGATGGCACCCCTCTGACCGCGCATCAGTTCATGGAGCTGCTCTTCGGCAAGCTGCCCGACTTCTTCAAAGATGAAGCCGAGCTACGTGCCCTCTGGAGCATGCCCGAGACGCGCAAGAAGCTGCTGGAAGGCCTGGCAGAGAAGGGCTTCGGCGCATCACAGCTCGCCGAGATGCAGAAGATCATCGACGCCGAGAAGAGCGACCTCTTCGACGTGCTCGCGAACGTTGCCTACGCCGCCCCGGTGGAGACGCGTGAAGAGCGCGCCGAGCGTGCGAAGCGCGCGATCGAAGGCTCCTACGGCCCGAAGCAGAACGCGTTCTTGAGCTTCGTGCTCGACCACTACGTGCGCGTCGGCGTCGAAGAGCTGGCGCAAGAGAAGCTCTCGTCACTCTTGCGGCTTCGCTACCGCGACTCGCTTCGAGACGCAGTTGCCGACCTTGGGCGCGCGGATGAGATCGGCCTCGCGTTCAGCGGCTTTCAGCGCTTTCTGTACGAGCTGCCGAAGGCTGCGTGAAAGCGACGATGTCGTCGGATGAAACGACGATGTCGTCGGATGGAGCGACGATGTCGTCGGTTGCTGAGGCATCTCCGTCAGAAACCCGCTCGACGCAACATCGTCTGGGTTCATGCTGCAAAGATTGAATGGAGGCGAGATGCTTACTCTCGACGACACCTGCGACTACATCATCGTCAAGACCAC
>JBILQT010000327.1:0-7474 GCA_044373065.1 Sandaracinaceae bacterium | reverse complement strand
CTCCTCGGCCAAGTCGACTACGCACCCGCAACGCTCACGGCGGACCTCGCGCACTTCAACAACCTGAGCGGCGCGCGCTGGCCGCTCGACATGCCCGCGGATGTCGTGTGCGCGCTGATGCAACACCTCGTGCGCCCGCTCGACGATCAGCCGTCTGCGGCGTGGAAGACGCGATGACGCATCCCGTTCAGAAATACCTTCACGACTCGGGCTACGCGCCGGGCGATGCGCTCAGCGGAGGCCCGGGTCGCTACACGACGCTCCGGCTCGTGGCCGGGCTTGGCGCAGCGGTCTTGGTCTGCGCGGGTTTGCTCTTCGGACGCGTTGAACTCGCCTATGCCGGGATGGCCCTCGGCGGAGGGTTCCTCGCATCGCAGCTGGACGCTGCGTACTCGCCTCCGCTTCGTCTGGAGAACGCAGGCATTCGTCGCGGCAATGCGCTCATCCCCTGGGCCGATGTGCGTGCCTGCCATCGCATGATCACAGGCAAGCAGGCGTTCATCGAGTTCACCTTCACCAACGCTGACGGTCGCGCGCAAACGCAGCGCGCCATCGCCGCGACCGCGCTCTATCGGCAGCTCACGGCAGACACCGAGCCCAAGCCGGAGGCGGATGAGGAGGATGTCGCGCGTGCAGAACAAGCGACGTATCGGAGTGCGCCGCCGGTGATGGCGCCTTTGGTTCTGGCGCCGAAAGAGCGGCGGACATCGTGGTGGCGTGCACTCGTGCGGCTTGTTTGGGGGCGGCGGTGAGTGCGTAGCGCTCGCTCAGGCGACCTCGCCTCCAACCGTCGCTCTCTCAGGGAACACCAAGCTTCGCCACCAGTTCACGAGCGCGTTCTGCACCATGTACTCGAACGTGTGCAGCAGCATCGGGTTCCGTTCGGGCAGCCACACAGCACCAAGTGCGCCGACGATGGAAGACACTTCTTCCCCTCGCGAAGGGCGAACAAGCATCGGGTACGGGATGGGAAGGGCTTCGTGAAGCGCGTTGCTCCGGTGCTCGTACACCAGGTCAAGTGCTTGGCGCTTAGCGTCCTCGTGGGCCCACGGGAATGCACCCCAGTCCGGCCGTGGCGTTGGCCCCACCGTCGGGCTGAACCGAACAAGGAAGCCGGTGAACTTCTCGGTTGCCTTGAAAAGAGGGGCGAGTTCCTTGGCAAGCTGCCGCTCCTGCTCAGGTGCGAGCCCCAGTTTGACTATCTTCTTCGCGAGGCTGCTCCTTGAGGTGCGTAGGCGTGCGAGCGGTTCGACCTCGGCAATGCGTTTCTCGGCATTGGCCGCGCATTCGACTGCAGACACCAGGAGCAGCCAAGCAAGCTCCGGCTGGCTCTCGCCGATCCAAATAGCGTCGCGGTAGGCGCGTGCTGCGCGAGCGAGCGCGACTGCCGTTGGAGCAGGAAGGTCGGTGTACGAGCGCAGGAGTTCGACGTGCTGCGGCGTGATGCTCGTGGGTTCCACCTGACGGGGAAGGCGCCGCTGATGACGAGGTGGCATCTGCGGCATCTGCGTACTTGCATCGGCCTGGGCCTGACCAGGTTCATGCATCGATCGAAACGTCCGCACAGCGCCGCCTGCGCGCAGCCGTCTCGCGGTGAGCAGGGAGAGCAGAACCGCGACCTCATCGGCAACGTCGGTGCCAGTGAACGAGGCGACGTTGGTGCTCGTCGTCGAAGGGATCCACTCATCGTGGCCAAGGTAGATCCAGGTTCTCAGCGCGACCGGTGGCGAGATCGAGCCTAGATCCAGCGGCTGGTGTTCGACGACGTCGGAAGTCGGGCCGGCCAACGTGTTCACGGTTTCGTAGGGTCCAAAGGTCCAGTGGTCCCCGACGAACACCGCGTCCCCGTAGAGCAAAAACTCGCTCCCCGAACTCGGCTCGCCACCGAGGCGCTTCATCGCCTGCCAGTTGCGATACGCCATCGGTCCATCGAGTTCCCCGACGTCCTGCACACCTGCGACCTCGGCCGATTCGTCTTCCATCCGCTGCTCCTCCCCTGAGGGATGTTGTTCGCATCAACGGCCTTGGCGTTCCTCAGCGGCCTTCTACGAGCGAGCCGCAAGCGTAACCAACGATCAGGTTTCGCACCCGCCCTCAAACAACCCACTTCCACCTCCCCGGCGCCCTTCGCTACCTTTCCCGCTCCACGTTCGCTCAACAGGAGGAAGACGAATGGCCGCGAAGAAAACAACGAAGCCTGCAACGAAGGCGAAGACGTCCACGGCTGCTGCCGCACCCGCTGCGCCCGAGGAGGTCTCGTACAACCTCGACCAGCTGCACCAAGCACTCGGCGCGCCCTCGTCCGCCATCACCACCGTGCTCCTCGGCTCACGCACCGATGATGACTTCCTCGCGCTTGGAACCTCCTTCGCTTCCTCCGACATTCTCGACTCCGCACCGCGCTTTCTCGGCACCGCGCACGCGTACTACGCAAGCTCCACTTCGGCTGCGCGCAAGCGCTTGATCGGCATCTCACCCGATGTCTTTGCGCTCGCGGTCAGCGAGTCGATCACCTTGCGCGGCAAGCTTCGCGAGTTCCGCAGCAGCGCGGGTGCAAGCGCTGCGACACGGCGCGACAAGCTGCGCGCGACCGTCAGCGAGAGCCGCGCCAAGCGCGACCAAGTGCTCAGCACACTGGGCGGCGTCGTGTCTGCCAAAGGCAAGCTGCGCGACAAGCTCGACGCGAGCGCAGGCCCAGCACCCACGCCCGAAGAGGTGGCCGTCGCACTCGACACACTCAGCGACGTCGTCACCCTCGTCCTCAAATCCGCAACGGACGAAACGCGCAGCGCGTACAGCGCAATCGGCATCGACGAGGCGCTCGCCGCAAGCCTCCAAGCGCAAGCCAAGACCCTTCGCGAGGCCGACGATGTCGCCAACGGCGGTGACCCCAACAAGAGCGTCAACCAGCGCGACCTCGACCTCCAAGACGGCCGCGTGCTGCACGTCATCACGCACATCTACCGCGCGTTCCGCGAGGCCCACGGTGTGAGCGCAACGGTGGTGGTGCCTCCGCTCGGAAAGCTGCGTCGGATTGCGGGCAACCTCGCACCGCGAAAGCCCGCGACCCCGCGCGCGACGCCCTGAGCACTTCGGCCCACCGCTGTGTGCACGCGCAAGGCCGTTGCGTGCACTCGCAAGGCCGTTGCGTGCACTTGCAAGGCCGTTGTGTGTGCTCGCAAGCCGTTGTGTGCACTCGCAGGCCGTTGTGTGCGCTCGCACGCCCGTTGTGTGCACTCGCAAGCCCGTTGTGTGCACTCGCAAGGCCGTTGGGTGTGCTCGCAAGGCCGTTGTGTGCACTCGCAAGACGGAGCCCCCGCAAGGTCATTGAAGCGAAGCGCGCGTTGAACCGCTGCGCTTCATTTTCCGTCATCCACTGCTCTACGATCGCCCCATGGTGACCCCCGCGCAACGAACCCAGAATCTCGCTCAGCTTCGCGCACGAGGCTTCCTTCCCGTCGATGGGCTTCCCTTGACGCACGAGCCAAAGCTGCGGCCCGCGCGGGAGATTGCTTCGCGTCTGTGCGCCCTCGACGCAGGCTTTGTTTGGGTCGTCGAGAGCGAAGAGGATGTGCCTGAGGCGAAGGTGCGGGGCTACGTCGAGCGCAGTCGCTTGGAAGACGCGATGACCGAGGCCGAGCGCGCGATCTGGCGGAGCCCACGTGAGGCCGCGCGCGCGCATCAGCCTTCGATTGGTTGGCGACTTGAGAACGAGTGGGCGCTCGCTTGGGCTCTTGGCTTCGAGACGCCTCCCGAGGTCTCCGGCGAGATGATCGACGATGCGATGATCCGCGCGGTCGTCCTCGGCTTTCTCCCCAAGCACAGCGAAGGCGTGGACACGCTGCTCGCGCGCGCCAAACCGCGGAGCCTCGAAGAGGTCGACGTGATGGAGGATCTCTTCTACTGCGCACACAACGCGGCCCGTAGCGCGCAGCTCGGACGACCCACCGTGCCGCGCGGCTTTCATCCCATCGCGGGTGGAGGCGTGATCCACGAGCGACGGCATGCGCTGACCTGGTGCATGTCTCCTGGAGTCGCTTGGGACGACGTCGACCTCTCGACGTGAGTAAGCCCAACGAAAACAGGCTGATCCTCCTTCGAGGGATCAGCCTGTCCCGATGCAGTCGTGCTCCTCAGTCGAGGCTCAGAGAGCAGGCCCGCAGAGGCCCGACCGGTAGCAGAGCTCGCTGTAGCCGGGGATGGAGGGGCACTCTTCGTCCGCCGCGCAGGTGCATGTGTTTGCACGGACGCAGGGGCCCCAGCAGGAGCCGACGACCGAGGGTGCGTCGCCGATGCGGCAGCGCGGTGGGACGGCATCGCAGGTCACGCGGCTCGCATCGCAGCTGCCCATCGACGCCGAGCGGCAGGTGCCGGCGTAGTCGATCGAGACGCTCGCACGCGCGGCCTGGCAGGGGTTGCTGTAGGTCATGCCGTCGCAGCCGCACTGTGGGTTGAACTCGCGCGTGCAGAGCTCGGGGATCGGCGCGCAGACGCCGGGGCCGTCGGCGCGTCCGCACATGTTTTCGGGGGGGATGTTGCAGAACTCGCCGCGTGGACAGGTGCGTCCGCCGCGTCCGCCGCAGCTCACCGAGACGGCGGGTGCATCGGGGTTCGAGGCGCTCCACGCGTCGACGGTGGAGGAGGCGGCATCGACGCCTGCGTCGGCGACGGCTGAAGTCGGTGCATCGCTGGTGGACGCGGGTGCATCGGCGGTTGCGATGTCGACGTCGAGGGCAACGAAGGCATCGCGGCCGGCGTCGCGTCCCGCGTCAGGCGCGGTCGTTCCGGGGCAGCCCGCGAGGGGCAAAGAGAGAAGTGCAGAGGCGAGAAGGAGGCGCGTGGTGAAGTTCATCGCACGACCCTGACACACCTCGCTTCGCATCTTCAAACGTCAATAGAAGACAGGGGCTACAGGCACCGTTCGCGCGGCATCGGAGAAGTTGCTTGTGAACATGCCGGTGTAGCCAGGCAGGCTGCGTGCGCGAAGCGTCTCGACGATGTTGTTGGTGAAGCGCGAGCCCGAGGCCGCATCGCGCCAGGCATCCTCGTGAATCGAGAACGCGTAGCCCGTGATCGTGTTGCCCTGCACCACCGCGCGACGGCTCAAGTAGCCAGGCAGATGCGTGTAGACAAAGACGCCGCCGTACGCGCCGATCGGCACCACGCGCGCCGTGCCTGTGATGCGGTTGTTCTCGACGCGCGCATCGTCACAGCCCTCGAGCGAGATGCCGCTGAGGCCCTCGCCACGAATCTCGTTGTTCATGAACGTGAAGCGCGGCGCGTCGAGGATGCGCACCGTCGGCACATCGCCGTAGCTCTGAAAGACGTTGTTGCTGACGAGCACATCGCTCGCATCCGGCGGCGCCGTCATCGTCTCGGTGCTCGCGCTGTCGGTGCCCAGCGCGGGGAAGTCGCGCGTCGTCACCGTGTTGCGCTGGATGAGCACATTGCTCGTCGTGCCCGTGCCCTTGAGCTGAATGCCAGGCCCGCGAAGAAGGCCCATCGACTGATCGATCACGTTGTCCTCGATGCGCACATCGCGGCTCGCATAGAAGGTCGTGATGCCTCCGTTGAGCGAGGCGCCCACGCGGTTGTTCGTGATGGTCGCGTGGATCGTGCTCTCCACATCGAGGCCGACATCCCCGCAGTTCGCGACATCGTTGCGGTCCATCACGATCGTGTCGCCTCCCGCGCCCCAGATGCAGCCACCCTCGATGTCGCGCACCTGGTTGCCCGTCATCGTGATGCGCAAGGCCTGGCGCAGATCGGGTGCGGCCGTGTCGAGGCCCCAATACTCGATGCCGTGCTGCCCACCCACGATGATGTTGTCGTTGATGCGGATGTCACTGCTGAAGTCGATCTCGATCGCGCGACCGCGCGTGCCTGTAGCGATGCTGCGCGCGATGCGGCTCATCGTGACGTGATCGAAGTGGATGCCAAAGCGCACCTCGTCACCGCCGCCTCCGAGGCCATCGCTGCCGCAATCGACGAGGCGCACCGTGTCGATGAGCACGTTCGCGACACCTGTCGCCGCGATGCAATGACGGCGCGCGCGTGAGCCTCGAATCGTCATCCCAAACATCGTCGTGCGCGCACCGAGCGAGATGCCCGCACCCGAAGTGGCCGGGTCGAGATCCACAAAGCCCGCCTCATCGCCGGAGAGCCGCGCCCCCTCGGGAACGACCACGCGCGTCACGTTGAAGACGCCCGCAGGAACGAACGCCTCATTGCCCGCCGCGAACGCAGCCACGAAGGCCGCCGTGTCATCGAGCCCATCGCCCGAGATCGCGCCGAAGTCGGTGATGCGATGCCCCAGATGCTCGTGTGTATCGGTGCCCACATCCGCCGGAGGACGCCGCGCATCCGGCCCACGGGCATCGGCACCCAACGCATCGAGCCCAGGTGCATCAAGGTCTGTCAGCGTGGCATCCGCCCCCGGCGCATCGAGCGCGAACGCATCGGCACCGAACGCATCGAGCCCTGGCGCATCGAGCGCAGCATCCGTGGTCGTCAGCGAAGCATCCTCAGCAAGCCCTGCATCGGGCGACTCCTCGGCCCCAGGGCAACCCGCGATGAGCCCCATGAGCGAGAGGACCGAACACCAACCATGTCTGCGCGACTTCATCCGCGAAGTATGCGCGAACATCCGAGTGCGCATCACGTCTCGGCGACAACGAAGGGGTCAAGCGACCTGCATCAAGAAGTGCAGCCAGGAGAAGCCGATGCAGGCGAGTGAGAGCGCCACAACGAGCGTCTCGCGATGGCATGCGGTGATGGCGCCATCCCGATCGGCGAGCACATCGCAAGGGAAGTACGGGCTCTCGCGGTAGGTGCCGCCGTAGACAGAGCGCACGCAGGCCCAACCGACGCCATCTGAGCAAGGCCCCGCACTGACTGACTGCGAGGGGCTCTCGCCATCGACAAAGGTGACCATCCCCTCTCGGATCAGACACGGCCTCGCGTTGTGCACAAGCAAGTCGCGACGCACGACAGCCATGAGCAACTGCGTCAGCAGGAGCGAGACGACCGCGAACGAGACCCACGCCACGCCCCCGAGCCCCATCGGCGCGCCGCAGTGAAGCCGCGGGTGATGCCGACGCATCATGATCAAGCCGTATCGCACCTCCACCAGAAGGTTGCCCTCGCATGGCGTCCGCATCGCCACATCACCCCGCTGCGTGCCCTCCGCATGAAGGAATGCGTGGACCTGACAAGTGCCCTCCACGCGCTCCACGCGCGCATGAAGCGCGCCCATCGTCATCGTGTGCTCTCGGTCGAGCGCAACGAGCATCTCCCGACTCGGCGGGCCGACATGCGGCAGCGTGTGCCGCGCCCACTCCTCTGCATCGACGAGCTGCACGAAGAGAAAGCCCGCCGCAAAGACGGGCCACAACCAACTCAACCACCGACGCACCCGCTGCATGCGCGCTCAACGCGCTCCGTGTGCGCGGCCCTTCCCCTTCGTGTTCGTTTG
>JBILQT010000326.1:0-7494 GCA_044373065.1 Sandaracinaceae bacterium | reverse complement strand
ACGTCGCGCGCTTGCTCTTGCTGCGCCGTGTCTCGGAGGCGGGCTACGCGATCGGCAGCGTGGCGAGGCTGAGCCAAGAAGCGCTCGAAGGCCTTCTCGCAAAGGCACAGACGCCCCAGCCAAGCTCACCTCTGGCGGGCCTGCGTGCGCGCTACATGGAGGCGCTTCGCCGCTTCGATGCCCAGGAGACGCAGTCACTTCTCGCGCAAGCCTCCGTGGCCTGTGCCCCGCGCACGCTCGTGCTTGAGCTGCTCGCGCCGATCATGCGTGCGATCGGAGAGGGATGGCTCAATGACGAGGTCACGATCGCGATGGAGCACCTCGCGACGAGCCAGATTCGCGCCCTCGTGGATGGTTTCACACGCGCCGTGCCGCTGAGGGCGCATGCGCCCCGCATCGTGCTCGCAACGAGCGAGCATCAGCATCACGACCTTGGCCTCTCGATGGCGGCGCTCCTTGCAGCGCAGCAGGGTGTCGAGCCCGTACTGCTTGGCGCCGATGTTCCTTTTGCAGACCTCGCAAGCGTGCTGGAAGAGACACGCGCCGAGGTGCTCGTGCTTGCCTATGTGCGCGATATGCCTCCGGAGGAGGCGCGTACGGTGCGTGCACGGTTGCGCGCGCTGGCCAAGACAACGCCGCTCTGGCTTGCAGTGGCTCCGACACATGCGCTGGCCACACTTCACCGAGAAGCGAAGCTTCTTTCGAGCTTTGAGGCGTTCGAACAGGCCCTCGCCCTTCGCTTCGCGGCGTGAATAAGACCCGGCGTTTATTCTGAATAACACCCGGGTGTTATTGCGGGTTCAACCGCCGCATGCTTGGGCGCAGCAACGCGACATGCCGCATTCGTGCATGAACGCCGCCGCGCTCCCACACGAGGCTGCACAGCCGCCCTCGCCGCATGCAAGGGTGCTTGAAGTGCAGGTGACTGCGCCAGTGCAGGCGAGGTTGCAGGAGCCTGTGGTTGGGCAGGTGATGGTGTCTGCCACGCAGCTCTCGGAGCCCCGGCACCGCATGTCGAGCGAGCTCGCGTCGCTTGCGTCGACCATCGTGGCTGCGCACGACATCGAGCCACCGCACGAGACGACGCAGGGCCAGGCCGCTGGGCAGACAATGTCGTCCGCCGCGCATGCAGAGCTCGCATCACAGGCGACCGTGCAGACGCCGCCAGCGCAGCCTCCCGTGCACGCGCTCGGGCATGCGCCTACGCCTACTGCGCCGGGGTCGAACGCGCAGGGTGTGGGTGCATCGAGGAGGCGGGCATCCGCGGTGAGCCCCACATCGACAGGGCCAGCATCGAAGCGAGGCTCGTAGAGAAGTCGTCCACATCCGAGTGGCGCAAGCGCCGTGAGCAAGGCGATGCGCTCAAAGGTCGACTTGCTCGACATCGAGACCTTCGACGCTCTCTCCAAGGAATCGGCCCGCCACTTCAGCGAACTTTCCTGGTCGGTCCGTCACAAGCATGCGGAGCGACCCGGGTGTGCTGCTTGGGTTGTGGAGGTTGCGCTCGCGCAGCAGGCCTTCGAGCTCGCGTGCAGCGGCCACGCCACTGTCGACGACGGCGATGCGCCTGCCGCAGATCCGCTCGGCCTCGAGGGTGATGCGCTCTTCCAAGAGTGGGTAGTGCGTGCAGCCAAGCACGAGCGCGTCGATCGTTGTGCCCGTGAGCAGGGGCTCAAGGTATTTGCGAATCACGAGCTCAGGCACCTCGCCGTCGAGCCAGCCCTCTTCGACGAGCGGCACGAGCAGAGGTGCGGCCTGTTGCTTCACCTCGGTCTTGCTGTCGACGCTTGCGACGGCCCGCGGATAGGCGAACGAGAGCACCGTGCCGTTGGTGGCAATCACCGCGATTCGGCCGCTCTCGCTCGCGCGCACCGCAGCGCGTGCACCTGGCTCGATCACGCCAAGCACGGGCATGTCGAGCTCGATGCGAAGCATGTCGAGGGCGACGGCGCTGACGGTATTGCACGCCACGACGAGGAGCTTGATGCCGTGCTGATCGAGCATGCGTGCGCAGCTACGTGCATAGCGAATGACGGTCGCAGCGCTGCGTGTGCCGTAAGGGACGCGCGCCGTATCGCCGAGGTAGATCAGATTCTCGTTGGGCAGGGCACGCCGCAATGCGCGCGCAACGGTGAGGCCGCCGAGCCCTGAATCGAAAACGCCAATAGGCGCATGGTTCTCGCGTTCACGCATCATGATCCTCGACACAAGCCTGGGAACCCTGCTTGGCAGTCTCCGCTGCTGCAATCCAAATCACGGCTGCAGAGGCCGCCCTCTGGACGAGGTCGCGTGCAGGTGGGTTCAAACGTGGAGCCCACCGTCGTGGCCGCGCAGAGACCTGTCGCACACGTGCGGTCGTTGTTGCAGGTCGCACCCTCCGCGAGGCGCGGTGCGCACTCAAGCCCATCGCACCAACCGTTGCTGAGCGCGGGGAAGCGTGTGTCGCCACATTGACGGTCGGTTGTGCAGGGCGAGGTGCAGTAGCCGTTGTCGCCACACCCGAGGCCTGAGCGACAATCCGAGGCATCGCGGCAAAGATGACCCACACCGCCCTCCGCAAAGCAGGTGGGAAGGCCCGCGCTGTCACGGTCGCAGGAGAACGAGAGGTGGACGCCGTAGGGCCCGACGAGGCTGCTCAAGTTTGCGCAGTTGCCTCGCACCGCTGCGGCATCGCAGCGCTCGGTGCATTGCTGCCTTCCAGCGACATTGATGCACTGCCCGACGAAGCAATCGGTTTGGGTCTCGCAGGGGGCGCCGTAGAAGCCGAGGTAGCAAGGGCTCTGGCTCGCACGAAGCCCAAAGCCCTGGCCCCGCTCGAGGTAGCACGTCATGGCCGGCGGACATGCAGTCTGGGTGCATGTGGGCAAGCACGAGGTGGCTCCGTTCACGACGACCGCGACACTCGGCATGGGGCATTGATCGAGCGCGTCGGGTGCGCTGAGGCAGAGCATGTTGGGGACGTTGCGTGACTGCGGTGCAAGCCCTGCGGTGCATTGGCGGCCCTCGCCGCAATCGGTGTTGCTCTGGCAGGTGAGGTTCGGGACGCAGAGCCCCGAGGTGCTGCTTGAACCCGACGCCGGATAGCCTTGGCGCGCGCACTGAAAACCTTGTGGGCAGCCACTCGTTGCAACGCCGTCGGCTGCAACCTGGCAGGTGTGTACACAGACCGATACGGCGGGAGCATCACCGCGTGTCAGCGAGATGCAGGAGGTGGCATCGTCGTCGCAGCTTCCTGTGCATCGTTGCGCGCAGGTCTTCTCGCCGCTTGCGAGGGCCACGCAGGCAAAATCCAGGTCGCAATCCAGGTCGCTTGTGCAATCCCAGCGTGCCTGGATTGGCCGATCGACAAGGCAACCCGACATCAACCCAAAGCAGGCTGCGAGCGTGATCGATGCGAGGGCAGTGCTGCGTCTCACCATGTTGCGACCTCGCCTCGCAGTGCACGGGCAACCCACTCGGGTTCTTCCGCGGAGAGGTCGATCACCGCACTGATCACAGTGCCGATGAAGAGTGCCGCGGAGACACCGTAGAGCAGGTTTGCAGCGAGTGCTTCATCCGCCCGTGCGTTGAAGTAGCCGGTCGTCTCCGACATCGTGAACTGAAGCTGCCCAGGGCGTAGTTCTGGACGTGCGGTGGACGCAACACCCAGACCGATCGCGAGCCCAAGGGCCACAAACCCTGTCGTTCCGAGTGTCCATGAGAGAGGCGAGAGTGAGGCGGTGGAGGAGCGCGGCGTGAGCGCGATGTCGAGCATCAAGGTGGTGCCGGGCTCGACGCGGATCACGCGTTGAAGGAGACGATGGCCCCCTGCCCGCGCAACGAGTGCGTGATCGCCAGGTGACAAGAAATCGCTTCGAAAGTGGCCGTTTGAGCCCATCACAGGGAACTCGTCCAAGGTCACAACGGCATCGCTCGGCGTCATTGTGAGGACAACCGCACCTGGGTCGAGGCGCTCGACAAAGAGCTCATCCACCGAGGTGTTGAGTGCCGCGAGGAGGGCGCTGAAACCGCCGACGATCTCATGCGAGACGTGGCCGCGCGCACTGCCGCTCTCCACATCGAGTCGATAGAGCTCGAAGCGAATGCGATCGGCATCCGCAACATCCACGTGAATGGTGCCGGTGATGAGTTCACTGACGCGAAGCTCGCGTCCCATGCGGCCAAGGCATGCATCGGACTCGATGCAGTCGAGCGTGCCCGCATCATCGCGCCCAAGTGCTGCTTGGAACTCCTCTTTGCCGACAATCTCCATCGCGCCACGCGAGGCGACGCGTGCAATCAAGAGCTCGGTGAGCGAATCGGTGACGCTCGGATCCGTTGCGCCCCGAGGCAGAAGCACAACGCCGATGCGCGTGATCTGCGGCACCTCTGGGCGTGTTTCTTCGCTGACGGCCGTCGGTGTTGCTTCCGCATCTTGCGCCTCTGCAGCGCCCACAAACATCGCGCTCATGGAAGCGGCGATGAGGCACGCGGCCATTCGCACAGCACCGCGGGTACTGCGCCGTGCGCTTGGTTCGAGGGCACTCGGATTCACGCGGCCGATGCTACACAGTTCAGTGCGCAGCGGCACCCGTGCGTTGCGGTACATTCGCGGCATGCGCCCGTCTTCCGAACCCTCCGCCGTCTCTGACCTCGCCGAGATGCAGCGGACGATGCGCGCGATGCTTGAGTTGACCCAGGCGCTCGCGAGCTCGCTCGACATGAGCGACATCCTCTTCACGGTGGTGAAGCGCATCGCCGAGAGCATGAACGTCGAGCGTGTTTCGGTGGTCCTCGCGCCAGCAGGCGAGACAGGGAGCGGCTACGTCGTTGCAGCAAGCGACGATCAAGGCATCACGAATCTGCGCATCGATCTCGAGAAGTACCCGGAGATTGCGTTTGTTTTGCGTACGCGCGCGCCCCTCACGATCGCCGACAGCGCAACGCATCCTGTGCTCGATGATGTCCGCAGCGACATGCCTGCAAAGAACCGCGGGCCTGTCTCACTCATCCCGATCACCTGGCAGGACGAGACGATGGGCGTGCTCTTTCTGCGCAAGAGCGTCGAGCGCGGGCAGCTCTCCAAAGACGAGCTTGAGTTCTGCCAGACGGCCGCGAACGCGACGGCCATCGCCCTTCGCAACGCACGCGTGATGCAGACGCTGCGCGATCAAACGCAGCAGGTGAACTTCGCGCGCTTCGAGGCGGAGAGGCGCATGCGCAACTTGAAGCGCTACGCGAACCTCTTCACCTCGGCGGCCGATGGGCTCGTGGCGATCGATGCGGATGGCAAGCTGCTCTTCGCGAATCCGCGTGCCTACGAGATTGCTGGCGTGGAGGAGACCAACCCGCCCGCGACACTCGTGCAGCTCCTCTTGCCGGTCGATCGACTGAAGATGATTCGCCTTTGGAAGCAGGTGAGGCGCGGCGTCTTTCCGCTGGGCGTCGATGTGCGCTTGGCCGATCGCACGCTCGCGTGTTCGTTCTCACCGCTCAAAGAAACGAACGGTGCCGTGCTCATCATCCGCGACGTGACGACGGAGCGAAGTACCGCGCGTGAGCTTGTGCGTGTGAAGGAATTTCTTGAGTCGGTGATCCGCGCGAGCGTCGATGCGATCATCGCGGCGAACGTCCAGGGCGAGGTGCTCGTGTTCAATCCAGGTGCTGAGCGCATCACGGGTTGGAAGGCCTCGGAGATGATCGGCAAGCGCATGGTGAAGGCGCTCTATCCAGGCGATGGCGCGCTTGAGGTGATGCGCATGATTCGCTCGGAGCAACATGGGGGCGTGGGCAGGCTCGAGGCGGTGCGCTGGGATGTGCAAGATCGCAACGGGCACCTCGTGCCTGTGCAGCTCTCGGCCGCGATGATCTACGACGCGGATGGCCGTCCCTTTGGCACCGTCGGCATCTTCACGGACTTGCGCGAGAAGATGCGCATCGAGATGCGCCTGAGTGAGGCCCAGGAGAAGCTCGCGCTCTCCGAGAAACAGACGATTCTCGCTGAGCTTGCAGGCACTGCGGCGCATGAGCTCAATCAGCCGCTGACGAGCATCGCGGCCTATGCTGAGCTGCTTCAGAAGAAGGCTGCGATGGCAGGGCTGCCACCTGAAGATCCGTTCCAGCGTGCCGCGGCCGTGATCTCCTCGGAGGCGCATCGCATGGCGGACATCGTTCGCAAGATTGGACAGATGACGCGCTACGAGACGAAGTCGTACGTCGGGTCGCAGAAGATCCTAGACTTGGAGCGAGCCGCCACGGAACAATCAGCGGACGAACCCTCCGGCGCTGAAAAACGTTGATTTTCAGGTGATTCCTTGACGCCAGCGACCAAACAGCCCCCCGACGAAGCGACCGACGATCCGTCGGATGTGCGGCACGTGGGCGCGATCGAGTCGGAGCGCTCGCGTTCGGGCGTGGAGATCGGCATTCCGCGTGAGGCGCGTGAGTCGAGGCCCGAGCGGGCGTGGCCGATTCCGAGTGAGCCGCGCATCAGCGAGAGCATTGTGGCGCCGCGCCCCTCGCATGCACCCAAGAGTGTGTGGACGCTCGATGCAGCGTTGCGCGCAGCTGCAGAGCTCGAGGCCGACCTGCTCGGCAAGCATACGGAGCAGGCCATGCTCCGCGCATTCGTCGATGCGATGGGGCAGATCTTCGAGGACCTGCACATCGTGGTGCGCGTCTTCGAAGGAGCCCACGTGGGCTGGACGATGGCGAGCTTTCCTCTTGCCGAGGGCGGCTCCGAGGGGCGTGTCTTTGTCTCGCAGCAAGCCCTCTCGCGGGCACGTGCACTGAGCGCGGCGCTGCCCTCTGGCGATGATCTCTCGCGTTCGGGTCTTGTGCTTCCTGCGTTCACGCTGACGGAGATTCCTGTCCCGCTGACCGAGGGCGCGACCTGGGCCGTGGATGCGCTTGCCCTCGATGCGGATGCGCCTGTCGCGGTTGTTGCACTTGAGTCGCGCTTTGCAGGACACCTCGATGGGCTTGAGCCTGTGCTCGCATTGATGGCGGAGAAGCTGGGTGTCTCGGTCGGCCGCCTTCGCGCAAAGGAGAGCGCGGACTTTCTGCGGCACTACCTCGAGGAGATGTTCGAACATGCCTCGGGCCCGATCGTCGCCATTGCGCCAGACCGCACGATTCGCGCGGTGAACGAGCCCGCGCTGCGCTTGCTTGGGCGACCACGCGATGTGCTCATCGGCCTCGACTTCGCCTCGCTGATTCGCGACGGAGAGGATCAAGCGCGGCTTGCCTCGATCTTCGCGGGTGTGCTCGTCGGTGAATCGGCGACGCATGTCGACTTGCTCATTCGTCGTCTACACGACGGCGTTCACGTGCGGACACGCTGGAACACGGCGACGATTTTGGATGCCGACGGAAGGCCCGGCGCGATTGTCGCCATGGGCGAAGACCTCTCGGATCTTCAGCGCCTCGAGCAGCAGATCATCCACGCGGAGAAGCTCGCCACCCTCGGCCAGCTCGCGGCCGGTGTGCTTCACGAGCTCAACAATCCGCTCACGA
>JBILQT010000325.1:0-7509 GCA_044373065.1 Sandaracinaceae bacterium | reverse complement strand
AGAACGCTCCCACTCAGAAATCAGCTGACGCCATTGATCGCGCTTGTTCATGCCCGTGTTGTTCGGGCGGCGGGCGCGGCGGGCGACACGGTGAACGTGCAGCGGATACACACGAAGGCTCTCTCTTCACATCCACGAAGCCCGGCTCACTGGCCCTTCAGCTCAGCATCCAAACCGTCGCTCGCATGCGCACGATGGTCATCAACATCGACAAACACGACCGCGACTTGGCCCGCCAAATCCGCCGCGCGATGTCGTCCGTGGCACTCAACCTCGGCGAGGCCGAAGGTAGCGACGCGGGCAACCGCAGAGCACGTCTTCACACCGCGCTCGGGAGTGCACGCGAGACGCGCGTGGGTCTCCAACTCGCTTGCGCGTGGGGCTACATCGCATGCGATGAACTCGCTCCCATCGAGGGCTCACTCGACCGCGTCTGCGCACTCACGTACGGGATGTTGCGGCGCTGACGAAGCACGAAAAGAGCCCGAGGTATTCGCTCCTTCGGGCTCTCTCTTTTGTCTCGGACTCGAACTCAACTCGGCCCACCGCAGAAGCTCGCCGCGATGAAGTCGGAGAAGCCGCCTTGAGCGCGTCGCGCCAGGAGCGGCGCGGGGATGAGCACCTCATCGGCGTCGTGTTCGGGTTGCCAGTCGTCGCCAAGATAGACGGGCACATCGGAGCACGCATCATTCGTCGGGCAGAGCCGCACGAGGCCATGCAGCCTGGAGAGGCTCGCGTTCAGCAGCACCATGCGTCCCTCGGGCGCTTCCAGCGCGTCGGAGAGCGAGGTCGCGCCCATCGTGACCGCGCACTCGACGCGTGGACTACGCGTGTCGAGCATGACGGTCTGCGGCGGGTCCTCCGGCGTCGCGTAGGCCGTCGCTTGCCACCGCGCTCCCACCTCGATGTGCTCGCCCTCGCGTGTGACCTCGAAACGATCAAGACGGAACGCCGTCACGCCATCGAAGCTCCGTCGGAGGCCAAGCGCGAGGCCGCCGAAGGGTGCGTAGTCGGGCTCCGTGCGCGCCACGATCGCGCCATCGAGGCCCCAGGCGACAGGCGCGTATCCGACGAAGCAGTTGCATGCCGGGTCGAAGGCCACGAGCACACGTCCGCTCCAGCCACCCCTCACGAGGCGAACGTCGGCCGCGAGCACATGCACCTCGTCGTCGCTCGTCCGCACGACCCAAACCAAGTCGCCATCCACGAGCCGATCCGCCTGCACGCGGCCGAGCGGTGGGAGCGCAAGCCGCGTGGCGCTTGAGGGCAGATGCGGCAGCGCAACGAGCCGCGGCAGAGGGCGGGCCGCGCAGCCGAGGAGGGCGAGGATGAGCAGCGAGGCGAGAGGGAAGGGGCGCGCGAGGCGAGGCGGCATGCGGTGCATGCGACGGGTGAGTTGGGCGCGGGCATTCCCTGGAAGCGGTGGGCGCCGCAGCTCAACTTCGGCATGCGCCTGCGATAGGGTCACGCGATGCCGATGGAGAACGAGTTGGCCACCGTGCTCGCGAAGATGAACGCCATCGATTGGTCTGCGCTGCAGACCGTCTACGGCAGCGCCGCGCCCATCCCGCGACAGCTCACTGCGCTCTTCTCGGACGATCACGATGTAGCGATGGATGCCTCGCACGACCTCTGGTGCGCGCTCGCGCATCAACGCGTGTGGGTTCCCGATGCGGCGCTCCCTGCGTTTCCGGTCTTGTGTCTTGCGTTGGAGCGCGCGAACGAGGCGCTCGAAGTGGAGCTGCTGGATATCTTCTTGGGCCTCGTCGAGGGCAGGACTTTCGTGTCGCCCGGCATCGTCGTGCCTACGGAGACTCCGCCGTGGCGGGCCGAGCTTCAGGAGGCATTGGTGGCGTACTTCACGCACTACACGGCGCGGCACGCCGAGTCGGTGAACTGGGTGCGGTGGGTCCGCGAAGCGCTTGGCTTGCAGCCGCGAGAAGGGGGCTTCGGCTGGGCGATTAATTTTCTTCAGAGGCCCTACTACGCAGACCGCAATTCCCACGCCCACGTGATGCCAGTCGGTGTCGCGCTCACGCAGTTCGACGGAGGCGTTTGGATGGCGCGCGACGATCGCTTCGTGCGCATCGAGGGCGGTCGGCACTTTGATGCGATGGCGGTCGATGCACGCGGCGTCGCAGCGTTCGTCGATCGTCGCAGCGTGCGCACGCTCGATCTCATGCGCGGCACGTGGACGGACCATCCGCTCGATGAAGAGCTCTTCGGCGCGGTGGGTTTGGTGTGCACCGCACCGGGCACGTTCGTGTTCGCATCGGCCGTCGAGGAAGGGTTGCGATGCTGGCAACTCGGACCGGACGGCGGCCTCTCGAGTGTGCGCATCGACGCCGAGGAGACCGCAGGAGCGCTCGAGTTCTTCCCCGCCACCAACGAGGTGCTGTGCACGCTCAGCGAGGGCCCCGGCGCACCGATGCGCGCTTGGTTTGTCCGTGACGGTCTTCGCGTCGAAGCCGGCCCGTCATGGCTCGACGCGCACCCCAACGCCTGGGTGGTCGGCACACAGCTTCCCAATCGCTTCCTGCTGATGACCGAGGCGTACGTGCTTCGCATCGTGGAGGACGGGCGCACCCTCGCCGAGATCCCCGTGCCAGAGGGCCCGCCCACGACAAGGATGGGGACCCTCTACGCCCGCGCAGACCTGCGCACGCAGCTCGTCGTCAGCGACCGCGCCGGTCGGCTCTGGGCCTTCAACAAAGCCCAGAGCAAGTTCGCCGACAGGCCGCTCTTGGGACCGGACTTCAGGCCATTCGTCGCAAGCGGAATCCACGGCATGGAGAACCTGCTGGTGGCCTGGAGCGCGGACGGAACGGTGTGCGCGTGGGATTGCTGAGGCGATGAGGAGGTCGCTTCGAACGAGGCATCGCGCGGACACGGAATCAGACTCGGACAGACGCGGACGCGGACGCGGAATCAGACGCGGACGCGGAATCAGACGCGGACACGGAATCAGACGCGGACACGGAATCAGCGTCCGCATCCGACCCGGATCACACCCGCGCATCACTCCCGTTCGAAGCGCCCCCGGTTGTACATGACCCACCCGCGCTGCCCCGCGTACTCGACTTCGAAGCACTGACAGTCCTTCGGGTACTCGATGTCCCAGACCTCCAAGCGCACGCCGGGCGGGACCGCCACAAGTACATCGGTTGAGGCTCCGCGGTAGTGATCACACGTCGCGTTCGCATGCATCACGACGGCCTCGCGCGTGTGGAGGATGCGCATCGGCTCACAGCGACATCCTGATGCGATGGCCGCAGCGAAGAGTGTCCAGGTGAGCGCGCGTGTGAGCTGCATCTAGCGGTCGCAACCAAAGAGCGCATGCGGTGCATTCCCGCCGTCGCACTCAGCTCGGCATCGCACGCATGGTGATCTCCGAAGCCAAGAGCACCGCACCAGTCACTCGAAACGCCGCAAGAGGTCTCACTCGACCCGTCCCGTCAGCGCGTGTCGAATCAAGTAGTAGTGGTCCCACCGCGGTTCCATCGCCTCGAAGACGGCATTGAACACTTCCTCCTCGCCGATGTCCGTGCGGGTCATCTGCGCGAGGGCGGTCGCGAGGTCATCGGCGCAGAGGACCTCACGTTCGTCCCCCGCGTCGCGGTACTTGGATTCAGCCGTCGCGACGAACTCGACGGCCACCTGACGGGCTTGCGACGGCGCTGGGGGAACCTCGCGAAACAGCGCGAGCTGCTGCTGGCACCACAAGTCGATTTCGAAACGCCTTGGTGGCCACGGAGCATCTTTGTTCTTTCGCGCGCGCGCAGCGTTCGAAAGAGAGTTCGCCAGTTCGATCCATTTCTCGGTCGTCATCGGTAGGGGGTCTCCAGGCTTCGACGCGCGGCGCGGTTCCACTTCAAGCCATCTACGATGACTGAGTCACCACGCCGACAGATCGACACGGCTCACACACGAAGAAGTAGTAGGCCATCTCTCCTACGAAGAAGGGGTGGTCCGGCGACACGATCCCCGACGGCGCGTCGTACCGCTCGTAGCCCACTGTCGCGATCAGCGTTCGTTCGGACCCACACCTGCAGTCCGTCTCGGGCTCATCGGTCAGCCACACGGGCTCCCCGCCAATGCGAATGAACCCTGAGCCGCCGAGAAAGCTGTCCTGAACGTCGTGCTTGTCCGCGACCCGCTCGTCTTCGAGCCTGCTTGGGCTGACGAGTATCAAGGGCCGCTCATGCAGTGCAGGTAGCTCGCTGGAGTCGCTCGTGTTCCACGCGGTTCCATCGAACCGAACCAGCTTGTCGTGCTCGTCGAATCGGTACTCTTGCAACGCATGGAAGGTGTGCCCGTCCAACCGCGCAAAGATGGGGACCGCTCGCACTTCGGTGAGCTGCAAGCGCACGTCAGCGGCATCGAGCACGAGCAGCAATCGCGGTGGCGGGCTCGCTCCTTCGGGCGCCGCGAAGCGCCAGGAGGTGCCTCCGAAACAGTGACCGAACTCGCTCGATCCGAGCCTCGCAATCAGCGTTCTCATCGGTCCCTCATCGTCGTGATTCCGGCAGCGTTTTGAAAGTCGACCCTACATTGCCTGTCGACCGCCATGAGCGGCTTCCATCAGCTCGGCATCGCACGCAAGCACAGCTCCGAAGCCAGAAGCACCCACATCGTAAAGAGCCCGATGACTTGCACCGCCGAGCACGTCATCTGAACGCCAACGGCATGCTGGCTTGGTCGCCAGCGGTTGATCATCACGGGCGCGACGTGGCCGATCAGCAAGAGCGCGAGGAGGAGCCACGGACCTTGCTCGCAGAGCATGCGCGCGAGCGTGGACGCGTAGAACGGCACCATCTGGGCCTGCCAGCGCAGCTCCGACGCGAAGCTTTGAAGCGGCACGAAGAGCACACAGGTGAGCGCGAACACGACTGCTTGCGTGGCGATGATGACGCCGCGTTGCTGGGTGGAATCCATCTGCGGCGGTGACGTGTGTGGGGCGGTGGATTCTTCCCGCGGGCTTCGCTGATGCGGGCGGCCGACCTAAAGCGAAGGCAGCGTCAGCCCGAACCGCGCGCGTGTCGCCTTGTCGACGTAGTGCGCAAGCACATCGTGCGCGAGCCCGACGAAGGGTGCGGAAGGGGTGATGCGGCGGTCGCAGAAGTCGTCCCACGCTGCCTGCACCGCATGAGGCTCGCTTGTCTCGATCGCGTGGACGACGTTGCGGAGGTCTTTCTTGAACGCGTCGCTCGTGACGTACGTGCCGTAGAGCGTTTCAAGGTCTGTACGGTCGAGCCTGCACGTTCGAATCGTGAAGTCACCGCGGAGGCTTCCATTGCGTGCACGTGGGACCCACGCGTTCTTTCGCGCATCGAGCACGAACTCGATATGCGGGATTCCGCTCTCAAGCGCGGGGTCAATCAGAAGCGGCCTCTCAAGGCCCGGGGGCTGTTCCTCCGCAACGAGCGCGACGCTTCCGAGTGCGAGCGGAAAGCGCGTGCCCTTGGCCTTGCCTTGGTTGCAGTTCGCGCACGAGAACAAGAGGTTCGACCACTCGAATGCGAGCCACCAATAGCCGTGCGTCTCGGCTGAACCAGGCTCTCGGTCGGCCTCCATCGCGGGCCGAAAGTGCTCGACATCATTGCGCTTCGACTGCTCTGCAAACTCGCAGTACGCGCACTTGTAGTGCTGCGCGGGCCAGAGCTCCGCACGCGCGTTCCGATACGTCGTCGGCAACTCCTTGCGCGTCTTTGGTGGCGCGGCTCGGACCAACTTCAGCGCATCCGCCAGGCTTGCTGCAAGCGGAGCTGGCGCGGCGCTCGGACGATGCACTCGAATCATTCAGCGCTCCGCGCGACCGGCTCCCATTCCGGGTCGAGCCCATTCGCAGCGAGCTCCACTCGGATGGCCTCCATCTCGCGCTCCTCATCGTCCGTGCGCTTCGGATTGCCCACAAGAAAGGCGTAGTGCTGGTACTTGGCCGCGAGGTTCGCGGGGTGCAGCTCGTCGATGCCGAAGAAGTCTCGATAGAGCGCTGTGCCTGTCTGCAGCATCGGTGAGGACTCGGGATGGTGCGGCTGCACGTTCCCCTCGTCGTCGAGTTCGAGCATCACAATCTCTTCGGGTCGCAGCGCGGGCAGCACCATCGGTGAGTGCGTGGTGACGACGAACTGCATCTGGGGCAGCGCAGTCTTGAGTGAGCTGATGAGCTTCACCTGCCATTTGGGATGCAGATGAAGGTCGATCTCATCGATCAGCACGAGGCCTTGCAGCTTCGCAAGCTCAAGCTCTGAGCCGCCGCTCTCGGCCTCAAGCACGATGTGCCCCAGCAGGTCTGCAATCCACGCGATGGTCGATTGATAGCCCTGCGAGAGCCATGTCGCGGGCACCTTCATCGAGCCTTTTCCCGAGCGCAGTTCGAAGCGACTGCCTTCGACCAAATCTTTGCTGTGTCGAATGCCACCGCGGCCACGTAGCTCGATGTCGAGCGCGTCGGCGGGAAGCACATGCATGCCGATCAGCACCTGCCGCAGGAGCTCGCTGTACGCCTTCGAGTCAGCCAGCAGATCGGCGAACCCAGTGCCGATGAGCGACCCTTTGTCGAAGAGACTGAGCAGGCGCGAGACCGAGGGGTTCGACACGGGTTCGACCTGACCGGGCCGCGGAAGGACACGCGACGTGCCGTAGCCGGCGACGAACCAATGCGGACGGTTTGCGCCGCGAATCTCAAAGAGCGGATCAGTACTCGCCCCGATCCCATTCGGCACAACAGCTTCCCCGTAGTCGGAGGTCCCGCGAATCGAGGAAAGCCCGGCCGGCATCTCGAGCCTGGAGGCGAGGTGCGAGGGAGGTGTCGCCGGCCACGAAGGGCCCTCACGGCGAGCGTCGCTTGGCAGCGCAAACGTCGCCACAATCGTCATGTCGTGGTCAACACGCTTGTCCGCAAGCGAGGCGAGATCCGCGAGTTCACCGGCCCGCGCCGCACCGCTCGCAGCGAGCGCAATCGCGCGCAGCACGCTCGTCTTGCAGCGTCCGTTCTCGCCCACCAGCACGGTCCACTTCCGCGGCGTTCCATCGGCGTTCTTGAACTCCAGTCGGAAGTTGCGAAGCAGCTTGAGATGGTCGATGCGGAGGTCGGTGATGTACACGCGGCGACGATATCGCGTGGCCTCTGGCACTGAAACACTTCGGTCGTTTCGACGATGTGTTGGAGGTGGTCAAGAGGTCGAGGAGACGCTCCTTCGGCACCTTCATTCGTCGCGGATCACACGCCCGCATCACTCCCGTTCGAAGCGCCCCCGGTTGTACATGACCCACCCGCGCTGCCCCGCGTACTCGACTTCGAAGCACTGACAGTCCTTCGGGTACTCGATGTCCCAGACCTCCAAGCGCACGCCGGGCGGGACCGCCACAAGCACATCGGCTGAGGCTCCGCGGTAGTGATCACACGTCGCGTTCGCATGCATCACGACGGCCTCGCGCGTGTGGAGGATGCGCATCGGCTCACAGCGACATCCTGATGCGATGGCCGCAGCGAAGAGTGTCCAGGTG
>JBILQT010000324.1:0-7523 GCA_044373065.1 Sandaracinaceae bacterium | reverse complement strand
CGCCGAGCGACGCCTTCACGGTGCGCTCGGGGCACCTGACGCTCACGCCCTGGGAACCAACGATTCGACCGCTCTCCAGGCAGCGCGTCTCTGCCTCGCTCGACCCGCTAAGGCATGTGGAGCGTCAACTCCTGATGATGGCCGCGGTCTCCTCGGGGCCCATCCCCGCAAACGTCTTGATCGATTGTGTGGAAGGCGACGCGGCGAACGTCACGCGCACGCTCCATCGACTCGCGGCCCGCGGCTGGCTCCACGGCACCTTCGATTCGGATGTGAGCGACGACCGCATCGTCGGCACCTGGGGCCGGTCGAACGAGCCCAAGCGAGACGGCACGGTGGCGCTGCGCTCACGCATGCATGCGCGCGTCTTGGAGGCGCTTGTCGAGGCGCCCGAACGCGCACGCATCCACCAGCGCATTCTCTCGTCGCTTGAGTCGCAGCCCATCGAAACGGCCGCAGACGCGGGACGCCTCGCATTCCACGCCGCCCTCTCCGTCGATCGCCAGCGCGCCCTCGAGTACCACCTGCGCGCAGCAGAGTTTGCAGCCACTGCAGGCGAGCACGCGCAGGCTGCCGAGTGGCACAAGCGCTGCGCTGAGCTCCAGCGCGAGGAGGGCGATCACGAGGGCGCGCTGGCATCCAGTCGCGCGGCGATCCTTGCGTTCCTCAAGGCGCGCGAAGGACGTGGCGCAGACCCAGCGCGTGAGGCTGCTGCCGCCCTGCGGGTTTGCGACGAGACCACCGTGAGGCTGCAATACACAACGCCTCAACAGCGCGCGCTCTTCGCGATGCTTCACGCCGAGGTCTTGCTCCTCGCCGGATGGCCCACATCCGCCGTCCGGTTGCTCGAAGCTGCGATGAAAGAACAAGCGGTTTGGACGCGCGAAACACGCGCGCAGCTCGAGACGATGCATGCGCATTTGGCCCTGCGCACAGGGCAAGCACGCGATGTGGAGTTCGCGCTCCGCACGGCACTTCAAGTCGCGGAGCAACGTCGCGATGCCGCGCTTGAGGGTCGCGCGCTTGCGGGCCTTGCGATCCTCCTCGCGCATTCCGACCGAGTCCCGGAAGCCGATGGTGCCGTTGCGAGTGCACTGGCGCTCGCTGCACGCTCCGGTGATGTCGAGGTGCGCACGCTCGCCCTCGCATCCATGGGAGCTGTTCTCGAGGCGCTCGGCGACACCGCTGCAGCCGCAGAGCGCTACGACGAGGCGCTCTCGCTCACCTCGGGTGACGGCGCGCTCAACGCACGCGCAGAGATGACCACGCGCAGCATGATGCTCTGGCTTCGCGCCGGTGTGGATGCAGTCGCGGCCAAGCGCGCCGACACGCTCGAAGACATCGCGCGCAAGCAGCGCTGCGACGCACTCGCGCAGTTGGTCGTCTGCGTGCGCGCCGTCATCACGGCACACGCCTTCCCCGAGGCCATCGGCATGCAGCCCTTCGAGCGCGCCTACGAAGCGGCCCGCGACGAGTTTGTCGTCGAGAGCATCTTCGTCCTTGAGCTGCGTGCGTACGCCCTCGTCGCGCTTGGCTCGGTGGAAGAGGCCGCGCTGGTCCGCGACGATGCAGCAACCGCAGCCGAGCGTTGCGGATGGACTTCCTACGCACGGCAACTTCGTGAGTCCTGACCCAACACCTTGGCGCAAAGCGAGGAACGCGTTGACTCGCTCGAAAGCGCAACCTAGTCTCGGCGCCCTTCGTTCGCATGGAGATCGCGATGTCCGAGCCTACCGAAGCCAACGCAGCCACCGTAGCCCTTCAGAGCACCGTTCCGATGAGTGAATCCACAGAGAATCAGGCAGGCATGGCGGCAACCTCCAACGAGGAAGTCGAAACCGAAGAGGCAGCTGAGGGCGAAGAGTCGTCCGAAGGCACCGCTTCTGCGGAGACAACTGCCGATGGCAGTCCGGCCAAAAAGAAGCGTCGTCGTCGTCGTAAGAAGAAGACGGAAGGCGCGGAAGGCCAAGCTGCTGAAGGAGCGCCCGCTGAGGGTGCGGCTCCAGCGCAAGCGCAGCCGAAGCAACCCCGCGCCGAGCGTCCGAAGCGAGAGCATCCGCTCCCCTTCCATCGCTACTTCGGCGACGGGCCGTCGCGTAAGTCGGCGCTCGCCAATGGCGACATCGTCGGTGGTCGCGTCGTCAAGGTGGAGCACGGCATCGCTGTGGTCGATCTCTTCGGCCGAGGCATCGCCTTCGCCCTGGAGAACGAGCCACGCGAGGTGCCCGTCATCCACGACGAGGCGCCCGCTGCGGAAGAGCACGCTGAGGCCGCTCCGGTAGAAGGTGCGGAAGCCGCGCCCGCTGCAGAAGCAGCACCGGCCGCGGAAGGCACCTCGAGCGGAACGGAAGCCGCCGAGTCCGACGAAGCGCCTGCGGCTGTCGACGCGACGGTGCACCCCGTGCTCGCCATCAACGACGTGCTCCGCGCACGCATCATCTCGGTCTCGGAGAGCGGTCACATCGCTCTTGGAAATCGCATCGTCATCCGCGCAGAGAGCCGCGCGGCCCTCGCCAAGGCGCGCGACGAACATCGCCGCGTCTGGGGCACGGTCTACGGCTTCAACCGTGGTGGTTTCGACGTTCTCGTCGAAGGCATCCGCGCGTTCTGCCCGGCCTCGGGCATGTCGCTTGAGCCCATCGAAGATGCGCGCACGATGCTCGGCCGCCGTCTTGAGTTCTCGGTGCAAGCCGCGAAGTCCGGACACCAGGGCGTTGTCGTCTCGCGTCGCTCGCTCCTTGAGCGCGATGCACGCAAGCGCGTCCGTGAGGCACGCAAGCACCTCGCACCCGGACAGAACCTGAAGGGCATCGTCTCCGGCGTGCGCGACTTCGGCTTCTTCGTCGACCTCGGCGGCTTCGAGGGCCTCGTTCACATGAGCGAAGTCTCCTTCGATCGCAGCGTTCGTCCGCAAGACGCGGTGAAGGTTGGCGACGAGGTCGAGGTGAAGGTTCTTCGTCTCGGCGGCGAAGGCGGCAACAAGAAGGACGGCCGCATCGGCCTCTCTCTCAAGGCGCTCGCTGCAGACCCGTGGGACACCGCGCTCAAGGGCCTCGTCGAGGGCAGCGCACGCAAGGGCAAGATCACCCGCACCGCCGAGTTCGGCGCGTTCGTGGAGCTTGTTCCGGGCGTCGAGGGCCTCCTTCACATCACCGAGCTCGGTCGCGATCTCAAGCACGCCAGCGAGCGTGTGAAAGAAGGCGAAGAACTCTGGGTTGTGATCGAGCGCATCGACGGACGCGCACGCCGCATCTCCCTCTCGAAGCTCAACGACGCAGACGCGAAGTTGCTCGAGGCGGGCGGCGAGCTTGCTCCTTCCTCCGGTTCGAACGCGAAGGCGGCGCGTCCTGGCGGCAAGGTCAAGGTCAAGGTCGAGAAGATCGAGCCGCATGGCCTCTTCGTTCAGATCGAGGGCGTCGTCGGCAAGAAGGGCCGTGGCTACATCCCGAATGCGGAGATGGGCACCGAGCGCGGAACCGATCACCGGAAGAAGTTCCCGGTCGGCACCGAGCTTGAGGCGAAGGTCATCGGCGTCGAACGCGACGGTGGCGTGAAGCTCTCGCGCAAGGGCGTCTTCCAGGACGAGGAGCGCAAGGCCATCCACGACTACCGCAAGGAAGCCGCTGTGAAGGGCTTCGGCACATTCGGCGATCTTCTTCGCTCGAAGCTCGAAAAGTAGTTGAAGTGGCCGCGTGGTGTGATACCAATGCGGCCCTTCCTGGGCGATTAACTCAGCGGTAGAGTGCGACCTTCACACGGTCGAAGTCGCAGGTTCAAGTCCTGCATCGCCCATCAACCTCCTCTGGAAACGAAGAAAGGCATCGCACACGCGGTGCCTTTTTTCATTCCGTCGCTGTCCTCGCCCGAAGGCCGCGCGCTACGTTGCGAGACCGATGGAGCCCTCTGCGCAGCCCTCCCTGCTGCTTCCCGCGCAACGCTCGACGTTTGCACCGGAGGTCGACGCGCTCTTTCACGGGCTCGTGATCGTCAGCCTGCTCGCGTTCATCGGCGTCACGGCAGTCATTCTCCTCTCGATGGTGCGGAACCGAGGCCGACGCAGCGTCGCGGCGGGGACGCCCGAGCGTCCGGATGCACGTGCGCTCTTCTGGTCGTTCGCACCGCTTGCCGTGCTCGCCTGCATGTTCTTCTACGGCAGCGCGACCTGGCGGACGATGCAGCACGCGCCCGAGGATGCGCTGATGATTCGCGTGCGTGCGCGGCAGTGGGCCTGGGAGTTTGAGCATCCGAATGGCTACATCGAAGACTTCGAGGTGCATGTGCCTGCGGGGCGCCCGGTGCGCTTCGAGATGACGACGTCGGACGTCATGCACTCGCTCGCGATCCCTGACTTTCGCGTGCGGCAGGCGATCATCCCCGGGCGCACCACCTCGCTTTGGTTCGAGGCCGTCGATCCGCACACCGTGCCGCGTGATGCTCCCCCGGATGGCTTCCGCGTGCTCTACACGGCGCAGATCTACTGCGGCGAGCTATGCGGTTTATCCGAGTGGGATCCGTGGCGTCCCCAAGGGGGCCACGCGACGATGTATGGGCTTGTGCATGTGCAGCGCGCCGCTGACTACGAGTGGTTCCCGATGGGTTGCAGCCTAGGCTCCTCCTGCCCCGAAGGAGACTGCACGCCGGAGCGCATGGGTGAGATCCTCTTCGCCAGCAAAACGTGCTCCTCGTGCCACCAGGTACGTCCCGGCGCGCCCAGCGTCGCGGCGCCCAACCTCTTTGGCGTTGCAGACACCGAGCGCACGCTTGCGGATGGGACGCGCGTCTTTGCCGATGGCGTGTACCTGCGCCGTGCCATCCGTGATCCGCGTGCGCAGCTCAGCGAGGGCTTTGGCCCGATCATGCCGCGGATTCGCATGAGCGAGGACGAGCTCGACGCGCTCATCGCCTACATGCGCTCTCTTCATTGAACGCCACGTGCAGCGACCGAGTACCTTCTGGGCACGTGCCTGAACTTCCGCCGCTTCCCGAACGCGAGACGCTTCGTCTCCATCAAGCCAACGAGCGCACCTTCTTGGCTTGGGTGCGTACCGCCCTCGCGATGATGGGCTTTGGCTTTGTCGTGGCGCGCTTTGGGCTCTTTCTGCGTGAGCTCGCCAATGTGCATCCCAATGCGATGGCGGTGCGTGGCGTGCCGTGGTCGCTCACTGCAGGCGTTGCGCTGACTGCACTCGGGGCCCTCACTGTCCTTGGCTCGCTCGTGCGCTTTCACGCGACGACGCGGGCGATTGAGCGGCATGAAGTCGGGGAGCCGCCGGGCAGCATGTGGGTCTACATCGCGGCCTCGATGATTGTGTTCTTGGGCGCGGGCGTCGCGATCTTGCTCGTGCTCTCGGCGTAGACGCGCCGTTGTAGCCTTCGCGTCCATGTCGACGTTGAAGCTTGAGCAAGTTCAAAACCCCACGGGCAAGGGCGCGCGTTCGTTCATGGTGAGCGCGCTCGCGCATCACCCAGCGAGCCACCGTGTTGCTGGCGTGACGGCAGATTTCGGCTGCTTCTTCGATGTGGAGAGCGGCGCGCAGGGCGCGAGGTGGAAGGAGCCCTCGGGTGGCGACCGCGCGCTCTTTCGTTCGGATGGGCAGCTGGTGATCGTCGGTGCCGCACTCGCGCTCGTGACGACCGAGGGCAAGCGCAGCGCGCTCACCAAGTCGCTCTTTCCCGGCGTCGAACCGATGTTCTCGGCCACCTCGGTCGGCGACCTCGCCGTCATCAGCGTCATCGCGGGCGACCGCACCCCCAAGATGACGATGCGCGGCATCGACTTGAGGACGGGCGAGGCGCGCTGGACCCAGAAAGGGTTCATCGACGGGCTCACCGCACACGCCGGCCAGGTCTACGGATTGGAGGCCTCACGCGTCGTGCGCGTCGACCTCGCGACAGGCACGCTCACCACCCTCGCAGAGGGCCCCGGCGCACTCGCATGCCTCCACGTCGATGACGACGGCCTCTGGGTCTGTGAGCGCGATGCGCCCGTGATTCACCACTTCGATCCCACGGGCACACACCGCGCGAAGCTCCACATCCAGGCGCTCGACTCGCTGCAGCACATGACGCGCGTCAGGAGCGAGCTCCTCGTGGGCGGGGTGACGCTCCACGAGGTCGTCGACGGCTTCCCACAGGACCCGCCCTTCCCCATCAGCGACCTCTTCGCCGTAGACCTCAAGCTCGAGCAGGCCACGCCGCTTGGCTACCAGGACACGTGCACCGCACTTGGCTGGAAGCACGCCGACATCGAGCTCCACGTCGTCCGCACGCGAGGCCAACTCGGCATCGAGTTCCTTCGGCCATTCCTCCGCGCTCACAACCACGAGGCTGACTTCCCCCTCTGGAAGTTGGCTGGGCTCGTCCACGATGAGCCGACCTCGGATGACGCGACCTCGTACGTGAGACATGCGGCCTAGTATAGCCGACGAGGCATTCGCTAGGCCGGGACGCGCGTCGTGGATGGGTTGTGCGTCGCTGACTTGGTGGCTTTGGTTTCGGTGGCTGTTGCTTGCTGACTCCGTCGCTCTCGCTCGCTCTGTGTCGGACGCCGTCGCTGCCGCTTGCTCTGGCTCCGTCGCTGGCGCTCGCGTGCTGCTTTGGGGCTTCGATTTTCGATAGCTCTTGTCCTCGCCGGACGGGCCCAAGGGGTCGTTTGCGGACGACCCCTTGGAACCCCGCCGCTTTCGATCTGTCACGTCGCTGGGTGCGCTTGCGCCAGAGAACTTGATCGGGGTTCAGCTTGCTGGCTGAGCCTCGGTGTGGCGGTCCCTCTGCTGCTTGCGGCTCTGATGGCTGGGGTGACGTTGCGTGCCGACCTGCTGGCCTATCTCCTTGCGACCCGGTCCGTTTCGAGGTGGGTTGGAACTCGGGTCGGCGAGACTTGGTGGCTTGGGTTTCGGTGGCTGATGCTGTCGCTGTCGCTGTCGCTGTCGCTTGCTCACGCGTGCTGCGGAGCTGCTGCTGCCGCAGTCGCCTTGGACTGCACGACAGAGGCATCGTCGAGTGCGTTAGCCTCGCCTCATGGCCACCCCGCAGCTCGAAGCCGGAGCCCTCTTGAGCACCGGCGAGGCACTCTGGGTGGGAACGAGCCGGGGATTGCTGCGCGCACGCTGACCCGCTTCACCGCGCGGCGAGATCGCTGGAGCGAGGTGCCCGCACGCTTCGCTCCGCACGCCAATCGCGACCTCGAAGTAGCCGCTCGCACGCGCCCACATGCGGATCGCTGGCTGCCGAACGTGGATCGCTTGCGCGCGATCCGGTTCTACGAGGTCGCGATCCGGTTCTGCGAGGTAGCGATCCGGGTTTGCGAGCTAGCGATCCGGGTTTGCGAGCTAGCGATCCGCTTTTACGCGCTAGCGATCCACCTTTACGAGCTAGCGATCGGGTCGTGAGCGCTGGTGATCGGGGTATGAGCGCTAGTGATCGGGTCATTAGCGCCAGTGATCGGGTCCTTAGCGCTTCCGATCGGGTCCTTAGCGCTTCCGATCGGGTCCTTAGCGCTTCCGATCGGGTCCTTAGCGCTT
>JBILQT010000323.1:0-7533 GCA_044373065.1 Sandaracinaceae bacterium | reverse complement strand
GCGCAGATCCGGCTGATGCGGACGCAGCCATTGAAGGCCGTCTTCGTCGGCATCCGCGAGGTCGATGCCGTGAAGCTCAAGCACGACCACGGGCCTTCCGACCATCTGCAGCGCGAGCAGCTGCGCGCCCGCCTCGCCCGCAAGCGCGACGCTGGTTCCGATGAAGGGAAGACGTGCGCGGCGTGTGACACCGATCGGCACCTCGATGAGCGCATCGCGTGAGGGCGAGGACGACGCGCGCCAATACGAATCGCTGGGCGCGTAAGGGTTTGCGGGCGCCGTGAGCACGCGCGGGTCGTCGATGATCGAGTGGCTCTTCTTGGTCTTGCCCGTGAGCGCGCGCGCGCGGATGGCGCCGATCATCGCGGCCTTCGCGCTGTAGTAACTCGGGCAGGGAAAGACGCTGGAGTCGTACGCAAGGCCGAGGCTGCGCAGCACCTCGAACACTTCGTTCGTGATCGTGTAGCCCGGTGCGCGAAAGCCCGTGGGGCGCTTGCCCGTGGCCCTCTCAATCGCATCGAGGCTCTGACGAATGTCGTCCTCGATGAAGGCGCGTCCGCGGCGCGTGAGATCGTAGTGGTGACCGAACGAGTGGCTCGCGATCTCGTGCCCGCTGCCCTGCAGATCGCGCAGCACCTCGGCGTTCGGTGCGTGCGCGAGGTCTTGCCCGACGGCGAAGAAGGTGGCCGCGATTTTGTCGCGCTCAAAGAAGCGCTGAAGGCGCGGCACAGCCTTCTCGTAGATGGCGTGCGCGCTCTCGTTCAGCGCCGGCGTGTTCGCATCGATGCCGTGGATGGCCGCGTAACAGGGGACCTCATCGAGGTCGACGCTCACGGCACAGAGACGCATCGCCTCGGACATCGCTCAGCCAATCACGCGGATGGCCCAGACCAATCGGCCCACGCTCTTGAAGACGTTGGGCACGCGGCGGAAAAGAGCGATCGAGGGGACGCGCTTCTCGAGCACGCGTACCGGGACCTCGCGAATCGTGACGCCCTCGCGCTGCGCACGAATGACGAGCTCGCTCGCGAAGATGTCCTTGTCGACGATGCAGCGTCCGGCGACGGGCTGCACAGCCTCGCGACGGAAGGCCTTGAGGCCGTGCGTGTCGGTGCCGCGGAAGCCGAGCGAGATGCGCAGCATCCCGTTGAAGACCTTGGTCGCCACACGACGCGTCATCGGACGCTCATCGCTCGCGCCCTTCATCGCCTTGCTGCCCACCACAAGGTCAGCCGCGCCCGTCTCGAGGATCGAGATGGCCTGCTTCTGGAAGTTCACGTCGCAGAGGTCGATCTCCTCGCAGATGACGAACGTTCCGCGCGCCTCAAGGATGCCGCGACGAAGCGCGCCGCCGTAGTTCGGCTGGCCGAAGCTGAAGGTACGCACCTGCGGAAAGCGCTCGGCGAGCCCCTTGGCCATCGCGACCGTCCCATCGCGCGAGCCGTTCTCGGCGATGACGATCTCGTACGTCCACTTCACATCGCGAAGTTGGTCGATCAGGTCGAGAATCGCCGACTGAAGAATCGCCTCTTCGTTGTAGACGGGGATGACGATGGTGACGCGCGGCGTCTCATGCGAAGTGTCTTGGCTCATCGAAAAAGCTCCGGTAAAGCGGCCGGAAACTCCCAGGGGGAGCCCATATCGTCAAGGATGAGACGGGGCGAAGCGTTCGATTGGTCAGGTGAACGGAAGAGCCTCCTCGAGGTCGACCTCGGACGGGCACTTGGCGCCGGAAAGAAGTCGCGAGGCGACCTCCGCGAGCCTCTCCAACCTCACGGCGCCAAGACGAGGGACCAAAACGGCCACCCTGCGCGCGCCACGTCGCGCACATCGAACCAAATCGTCCCCTCCGCGAAAGCGTGCTCGGCGAAATGGGGCTCAGAGGCTTCAGATTTTCCGACGCGTTTTGAGAAGTGCCTCTCAAGGGTCGCCCCGCGATTCCTCGTGTTGAAAACGCGGCCCGCCGAGCCCACTTTCAAAAAGCCTCGCGAGAAAGTCGAGCCAAGCTGGCTCATTTTCCGAAAGACGTTCTTGAAAACGAGACGAGTTGGCCCAGTTTTCTAGAAGCGCTTCGCGACGCCGGCCTCCAGGGCTCGGTCTGCGGAAGGACGCTCTGAAAAGTGAGGCCGCTTGAGCCCACTTTCAAAAAGCCTCCCGCGCAGGTCGGGCCAAATCGGTCGGTTTGCGGAACGACGCTTTGAAAACTGAGGCCGGTTGGGCCCACTTTCAAAATGCCTCGTGCCGGAAGAAGGCGGGATGGGACCTCAGTTGGGTGAAGCCGCCTACGTCGACGGGACAGGCATGCTTCGCCTACTGCGTCCTTGGCGTTCGCCCGGACCGGTACGTCGGCGAGATCGAGGAGTCGATCGAGAAGGTGATGCGCGACTCCGGATTTCCGTATTGAGGAGGTTGCTCGTGCGGCGTGCGCTCATCACTTCGTCGAAGAACCGCGCATATGGCCGCGAAGCCTGGGAGTGTTTGCGATGATCTGGGCACTTTATCTACGACGAGTAGACTCCCAAATTCTCAAGCGTGTCGTCGCAAGGGCGTTCGCCGTGGTGGAGGCTGAGATCGACCTCGCAGACTCCTACTCGACGCTGCCAACAGGCGGTGCGGTGGGTGTGGTTGTTTGGTCCGGTACGGGCGAGTTTCCGGTAACGGTCGAAGTGGCTCCGGGGCAGTCGCCAGCGAACGTGGATGAGCTGACCCTTGCCAAGGAAATCAGTCGGGAAATGGCAACATCTGTGCTGATCTCTGACGTCTCACGTGAGCCTGGAAACTTCGCCTCGATGACGCTGATCCAGCCCGACGGGCAAGTACGCGCCGTATGGCTCGACGCAGACCGCCTTCAGAACGACGAGTTGTGTTTGGCGCACGACGATGGGTAGGCGCAGACGCGATGCGTGGGCTGGCCCTACGGCTGCGCGATGCGCTGGGCATCTTTCGATGACTCGCCAAGAGGTTCCTCTACCGTGATGGGCTGCACATCAACACACTCGATGCGGTCCGTGCCAAAGGAGACTTCCGATGTTTCGTGCGCTTCGCGAACCCGACGTGCTCAGCGAAATTCTGAGGGAGGTTCCCGACGTCGGCTCAAGTTTGCTGCTGGGCCTTTGGCGGCTCTCGGAAGCTGAGGGGTCCGAGGGAATCTTCGTCTACATCGCCATGAGTCACATGAGTCTGACGCGGGCCCCCACGTATCTCATCGAATCATCGAGCCATGGCGTTTCGGTGCGCGCGAAGGGTGACCGATTGACCGTCGCTCCGATCCCGCCTCATCCGCGTCGAGGTACGCGTGTCATCGGCCCCTCCGTCGAGGTCTCGACGGAGGAGTTCGCCTCTGCTGTGCTGCGGCTCTTGCCGGGCGGGCGCTGAGTTCGGCTGCACAAGGAAGACGAGGGACACATGCGTTGGGTATTCACAGATCCGGATGGCCAAGAGCATCCGCAGATGGCTCTGGAGGAGATCATGGTCCTCATCAGGACGGCGGGCGCCGCCTACTGGCATGCCAGTTCGGCAACCGCGGGCCTCACATACTGGTCGGCGGACGGTGCTCGCTCGGAGTCATGGTCAAGGCGGGAGTCGGGACGGTGCTCCTCTTTTGTGAGCCTGGGGGAGCCAAGGAATTCGTCTTCGTCGAAGGCGCGAGCGACGCGCCGATCACCACCATCTACCCGGGCGGCAATGCGTGGGTCGTCCCACGTCGCTACTTCATCTCCGAGGCGAGCGCCGAGAGACTGCTGAGGGAGTTCATGGACACGGGGCTCCGGCCAGCGGGCGACTGCGTTCTTCTCGGGAGTGAGTAGGAAACCCGATGCAAATCGAAGAACATCTGAAGCGCGTGGAGGAACTCGCGGCCCAGTTGAGCGAGCAACAGAGGGCGTTGTTCTGCCTGGCTTGCGCTGAACGACTCGCTGGTTGTTGCTGGGCGTTTGCTAGGGGTCGAGCGGTGCCCCTCGCG
This sequence comes from Sandaracinaceae bacterium, assembly GCA_044373065.1. GTDB lineage: Bacteria > Myxococcota_A > Polyangia > Polyangiales > Sandaracinaceae > JAFLCL01. The sequence continues at coordinate 3,572 of JBILQT010000323.1, read as the reverse complement.
CCCTTCTTCGATTGGATGGAGCAACTGGCCCTAGCCGCCGCAACTGATTCATGGGGAACGCTCGACTTACTTGCGGCGAGCGCAGAACTCGACGCCGTGGTGCCGATGAGCGACGACGACGGTTCGCCTTTGGCGATTCAAGCGCAGGCGGGAGTCATCTGCTTGCTGAGCGCAATCGCTGCTCTCCAAGGCGCGCATTCTGCGTGTCGCGACAGTGCGATGGGCGTGATCGACGCGATCGACAACTACGTGATGCGCATGCACGAGCACGTCTTTGGCAATCTGTCCGGCCCAGACGATTCGCTCCTGATGGACCGTGAGCTGGCGCTGCAGCTGAGCGACCTTTCGTTCCTACGCACCCTTGAGCAGCCACCGGGCAACATCGCCGCGTGGCGCGAGAGGAACCTGCAGTTCGCCATCCCGATTGCCTTCGGCCCAGCCAGTTGATTCGCAGGACCGACCACCAGGAGCGAGGCGGATGTCAGACTACAAGCACGCAGTCCTCGTCGAGCGGCTCCTCGAAGTCGACAGCGGCTTCCGCTTTGAAGGCGGCGCCCGCATCGAAGACATCGAGCGCGTCGAGGCTGCGCTGAGCGTGACCTTCCCGCCGAGCTACCGGGCGTTCCTGCTCCATCTGGGCTCTGGAGGCCTAGCGGGGGCCGAGGTGTGCGGAATCCTGAGGGGAGACCCCCTTCGGCAGGCGGGCGATCTTGTGTGGAGCGCGACAGCCGATGCGCGCGAGGTCGGTTTGGCCGATCGGTTCGTCGTGATTCAGCAGCTGTCCGATCGCGGATACTACTGCCTCGATCTTGAGCGTCAGGCTGAGGGCGAATGCGCGGTGGTGTTGGTCGAAGCGACTCCTGAGCGAGCCGTATCTGTCGAGGCCCCAAGCTTCGCGCACTGGTTCGAAACCTACCTGCGTACGCACCTTGAGCTTGCGCTGGAGGAGCGAGGCGAAGTGGGTTGATGCCGGGCTGCGCTCAATCGCAGACGGGCTGCGTGCACCGGAGCGAGCCCTGGTTGCAGAAGCGCGATGCGCACATGCCGTCGGCGTAGCAGTAGCTCCCGTCAGGCGCGGGTCGCGCGCACACGCCGACGAAGCTCGTCGCGCCTGTGAAGTCGCAATGCAGGCCCTCGCCGCAGCCCTCGTAGCCGCAGGGCTCTCCCTCGCGCGTTGGGAATGGGCGGCACTGCCCGCCAATGCAGAGCAGGCCTGCCTGCTCGTCGCAGACGCGAGGTGATGGGCCCGGAGACCTCTGGTCATCGCACGGCGCGCCTCGTTCGGAGACAATGGTGGGACGCACGCAGATGCTGTTGTCTGCGCAGATGAGATCACGGCCACAGTCGGAGCTGCCAACGCGGCAGCTCATGCCTTCGGTGGGGTCGAAACGAACGCATCGGTCTTCGCTCGAGCACGAGAGATCGTCTTCGCAGAAGACGAGGCGCGAGAAGGTCTCCGTCTCGTCGATGTGGCCGCCGAGCGGGGCGCGCGTGGGCTCGATCGCAAACTCGCCGCAGTGACCTGTCAACGTGCCGAGCCCGAGCACACAACGAACGATGCGACCGGGCAGCGACGGGATCGGCGCGCATGCATCCCATCGACCGCACGATGCGCCGAGAGGTCGTTGTGGCGCGCACACGCCGCAGGCTGCGCCCCTGGGAAAACCGCAGAAGAGCCCCGATGCGCACTCCTCGAAGACCTCGCAGGGCTCGCCTGCCGTATGCGTGCCGATGAACGCGGCCTCACAGGCTTCGGGGCGAGCAAAGCTCAGATCGCATGTTGCGGTCTCCGTGAGGCAACGCTCGAACGCATCCTCGTCAACGATCACATCGCTGGTGTCGATCGCGCGCGCGAGACCACCGCCACCGGAGAACCAACTCCTCCCCATGCACTGCTCAAATCCATCCAACCCACCGCAGTTGCAACGCGCCGCGTTCAATCGCCGCACGTACTCATCACCGATGCTGCGCTCACCAGCCTGCGCACATCCAACCGCAAGGAACGCCAACACAACGAAGCTTCGTACTGCACCCATCTTCGAACCCTAGCCTCACGCGAGCGACGTGTGTCGCTCAAGGCGTCATCAAAGGTTGATGCCGTAGCGTGCGCGGATCGTCTGCTCGAAATGGGCGCCTGTCTCGACCGTGACTGCGGCGCTCTCGAAGGAGGGGGCGCTGAGGCCGGAGCGCGCGTCGTTCGCGAAGCCGTAGCCCTCTTGCGGGATGCCGAAGATGTCTTGGGCGATGCGTCCGTTGCCGTCTTCGTCGTGCACGAAGGCGAAGCCGTAGCGGCCGCCTGCGGGGACGCGGATGACGCAGCGTGAGACGCCGTTGCGGATGGGGGAGCGGCAGACGGCGACTTCACCGCGGGGCTGCGCCCAGCGCTGCGGGTCGACGTAGACGCCGCCCGAGACGGTGCCGACATCGTTGCGCAAGCCGCGCACGACGAAGGTGAGCGTGGTGGTCGGTGCCGCGTCTTGCGAGCGAACGTTTCCTGCGTCCGCAAAGGGAAGAAGAACGGCGACTAGGAGAGAACAAAAGGCTGTGAGTCGACGCATTGCATCATGATGACGTGAGTCGACAGACGAGAGGAGCGCTTTTGTGTTTCGTTTTGTATCAGGCCGAAATCACGCGGGAAGAACCTTGTCGCGGTTGAGCACGCCGCGCGGATCGAAGACGCGCTTCACGTCGCGCTGATACGCGATGCGCTCCGCGGAGTGCACGAGCGAGAGGTAGCGCGCCTTCGCACGACCAAGCCCATGCTCGCCGGAGAGCGTGCCGCCAAGCGCGACGACCTCGTCGAAGAGTGCGTCCATCGCGCGCAGCACGTCGGGCCTCTGCGCCTCGTCGTTCCAGAGGAAGTTCACGTGCAGGTTGCCATCGCCCGCATGGCCGTAGCTCGGCATCGCAATGCCATGCGCCTCGCCCAACGTGCGGCACACACCGATGAGCGCGCCAACCTTGGAGCGCGGCACGACGACGTCATCGGAGAGCTTGAAGTTGGCGGAGCGCTTGAGCGCGTAGCTCATCTCGCGACGCACCTTCCAGAAGGCATCGCGCTCCTTCTCGTTCTTGGCGAGGAGCACATCGAGGGCGAAGGGGTCGAGCGCGTTGGCGAGTGTCTCAAGGTCGGCATCGACTGCGCGCTCGGAGCCCTCGAGCTCGATCAAGAGCACGGCCTCGACGCCCTCGCGCAAGAGCGCGCTCTGGCTCTTCTCGCGCCGCATCACGGCGAGCGTCGCGTCATCCAAGAGCTCGATGCAGCGTGGTGAGAGGCGCGCTTTATCGAGTGCGGTGAAGGCCGCTTGGACATCGCTCAGCGCGCGCAAGAGCACGCACGCAAGGACGACGCGCTCGGGTGCTGCTTCAAGGCGCATCCAGGCCTTGGTGATGACGCCGAGCGTGCCCTCGCTGCCTGCAAAGAGTGAGACGAGGTCGTAGCCGACGCTGCTCTTGGAGGTGCGGCGCGGCATCGAGAGCAGCACACCGGAGCCCGTGACGACCTCAAGCCCCCAGGTCCAGCGCGAGGTGTCGCCGTGCTTGAGGGACGATGGGCCCGAGGCGTTCGTCGC
>JBILQT010000391.1:0-5927 GCA_044373065.1 Sandaracinaceae bacterium | reverse complement strand
ACCTTCGGCAGATGCGCGAGAACGTCACGCCGATCCTCGAAGCCCATGGCGTGGATCTCGTACTCGCAGGCCACTCGCACATCTTCGAGCGCAGCTTCTTGATCCGTGGCGCGACCGACACGCCGACCACTGCAGGCGCGCACATTGTCGATCGTGGCGACGGGCAGCTTGATGGCGATGGCCCCTACTCAAGCGGTGCTGCAGGCACGGAGTACGTCGTTGCAGGGCACGGCGGTACCGGTGTGAGCGGTGCGGGCGGCCACCCGATCATGTTCTTCTCCGAGGTGCAAAACGGAAGCTGTCTGCTCGATGTTAGCGGCGATGAGATGACGCTTCGCAACATCCGCTACGACGGCACCGAGAGTGACCACTTCACGCTCGTGAAGCGCAACGGGCTCTTCCTCGCGCATCCGCTTGAAGGCGAGCGCTATCCCGCGGGCTCGGCCATTGCGATCGCTTGGTCGAGCGTGGGCATCACGGGCGATGTTCGCATCGAGAGCTCGGTCGATGGCGGGGCGACATGGTCAGTGGTCGTCGATCGCACGCCCGACAGCGGCATGTACATGTGGACCTCACCGCTTCTGGCGACGACGCGCGCACGCATTCGCATCACGTCGGTGGACATGCCTGCGCTCAGCGATGACTCGGGCGACTTCACGCTCTCGCTTGAGGCTCCTGTCGTCGTCATTCCCTTCGGCAGCGGCTGGCAATACTCCGATGACGGAACGGATCGCGGTGACGCGTGGCGGATGGGTGAAGGCGCTGCATGGAGTGAGGGGCCAGCACAGCTCGGCTACGGCGACGGCGATGAGGCCACGGCGCTCATGGACGCCGATCCGAACATCCCCACCGTCTACTTTCGTCAGCGCTTCATGGTCGATGGCGAGGTCACTTCCGCGCGCCTCTCGGCCATCTTCGACGACGGCATCGCGGTCTGGATCAACGGCCGACTTGTCACGCAAGCGAACATCGCCGACTTCAGCTTCGCATCGCTGGCAAGCAGGCAATCCGCCGACAACGAGCGCATCGATCGCGTCCTCGACCTCGCGGTCAATCCCTTCGTTCCTGGCGAGAACTGGATTGCCGCGCAGGTGAAACAGGTCAACGCGACCTCAAGCGATCTCTCGTTTGATCTTGAACTCGAGCTCGGCATCCGACGCACACCACCACCGATGCTCGATGCTGCCGTCGCCCTCGACGCTGGCACCTCGGAAGACGCAAGCGCGGCGATGTTGGATGCGGCTGGGGCCACCGTCGACGACGCAGGAGACTCTCCCGACGCTGCGATGGCTCCACCGACCGAAGGAGGCTGTGGCTGTCGCGCCGGAGGTCGACGTGGCGGCGCGCTCACAGTGCTCGGGCTTGCCCTCCTCTTGGCGGCCCGTAGGCGCAAGCGTTGAGCTGACTACACACCACCCGGAAGCTCGTCGCGATCCGTGAGCGCGACGAGCAGCTCGGCTTGTGCACAAAGGTGTTTGTCGACGGTGGCCTCACCTTTGGCCTTCCAGATGTTGGTGCGCCGCTGGGTCAACTCGACGTTCAGCTCGATGCGATCACCGGGCACCACGGGGCGCCTGAACTTCACCTGATCAAAGCCGAGTTGGTAGAGCACCTTGGCGCTCGGATCGAAGGGCTCGCTTGCATAGGCAAGAATCGCAAGCACCTGCGAGAGCGCCTCCAAGACCAGCACGTTGGGGAACATCGGCTGGGAGGGGAAGTGCCCCGCCATGAAGGGCTCGTTGTAGGTCACGCACTTGATCGCGCGCGCCAGCTTGCGCGGCTGAATCTCAATCACGCGATCCACGAGGAGGAAGGGTGAGCGATGCGGAAGAATCCGAAGGATGCGTTGGATGTCGAGTTCCACGCGCGCATGGTCTCACATCGCAAGCGGCATCCGCCAAGCGAAGCGGAGGGCGCCTCCTAGAGGAATGCGAGAGTGTGTCGATATGAATTGAATATTATCCCGGGTTGGCAGCCTCAAACGCCGCAAAGCAGCCCGCGCGATTGCAGAGGAAGCCGGCACATTCGGAGAACGCTTGTGCCGATGCGGTGGAGGCGCGTGTGCACAGTGAAAAGCAGCGCGCGTGTTCCGTTGCGGTGATGCACGAGAAGGAGAGCTGCAGCTCACATCCGAGCTGGCAGTCGCGCGGGTCGGGCGGGTCGGGTGGGGCGGGAGGGATGAGAAGCGCGAGGCACGCCGCATCGGGGCAACCACCGGCACTCGTGCATGCAATGAACATCTGGAGCACGCGCTCGTCCACACCACTGCAGCGCGTCGAGTACGCAGGAAAGACGTCTGCCGCAATGCAGTCTGCGACCGCGAGCTGAAAGGAAGCATCGCGGCACATTTGCCGTAGCTGCTCGACGCCACTGCCCATGTCAGGGTTCGCGCCCGCATCGGTGCTCGTTGTGTCCCGCATCTCGCCCACCACACCGGATTGACGACATCCCACCGTGCCGATGGCCAGCAACATCCACAACGCTCCGCTTCGCACTCGTGTCATGGGCTCTTTGTGTTTCGGCATGCGTGTTGGACTCTGCATCGGCGCGTTCATTCTTGTCGCCGCACTTCTGATGCGCACGTCGTCGGCTCTCGCGCAGACCGAGCGCGCTGCGGCGCGACCAGTGGCCACGCTCAACTTTGAGGGCGATGCGGCGACAGCTGCATGTGCATCCGGTGAGCTCATTCGTGAGTTGGTGGCGGCACGTCTTGGCTACGATCCTTTTGTTCCTGAGGCGGCGCGTCATGTGCGCGTGCAGGTTCGGATACGAAGACGATATGTTTCAATTCATATCGAAACAATTCGTGCGGATGGCACCGCGGGGGCGCGAGATCTTGAAGGTGCGATGAGTGAGTGCGGTGCACTCATCGAGAACGCGGTGTTTGCGATCAGCATTGCGATTGACCCAGCGGCGTTTGCGCCGCGTGTGACTGAGGCTGTGACTGAGTCTGAGGCCGTGACTGAGGCTGTGACTGAGTCTGAGGCTGTGACTGAGTCCGAGACCGTGACTGAGTCCGAGACCGTGACTGAGTCCGACACGGTGTCGGTCGCATTGCATGCCGGTCTCTCCGCTTCGGTTGGCGCTTCGCAGGGGATTGCCAGCGTGGGTGCCTCGCTCGGGCCTGAGGTTCGGTATGGAGATTTCCGGATCGCACTCTCGATTCGCGCCGACTTTCCGAACTCGGCGAGCGTGAGCGCGGGCTCGGTCGACACGCATCTCGTTGCGGCGGACATCGCGCCCTGTGGTCTCATTCCGCCCTTCTTTGCGTGCGGTGTGCTCACGCTCGGTGTGCTGCGAGGGCAGGGTCATGGCTTTGCCGTCGATCGCGAGGCGTTGCTTCCGCATGCTGCGTTGGGCGCACGTGCGGGGCTCGAGACGCGCCTTCTGGGGCCGCTCTCGTTTCGCGCGCAGGTCGATGTGCTCACGCACCTGACGTGGTCGACGCTCCAGTTGGATGACGTGGCGGTCTGGACCATTTCGCCCGTTTCTGCGGTGCTCGGCGTCTTCCTCGTGGTCGACCTCCAAGGCGAGCCTTGAGCGCGCTGCCGCAGCTCAGCTTCGAGCACGTCTACCGCGCAGAGCTTCGCTACGTGTGGAACTCGCTGCGTCGCCTTGGCGTTGCGGACCGCATGATCGAAGACCTCGCGCACGATGTCTTTCTCGTGGTGCATCGCCAGCTTCACAGCTTCGATAGATCACGGCCGATCAAGCCCTGGCTCTTCGGCATCGCCTATCGCGTCGCCATTGGGCATCATCGGAGGCATGGCGAGACGCGTGAGCTGCTCGATGGTCGTGAGGCTGCTTCCCTGGGCGGTGCGCACGACCCTTGGACGCAGCAATCTGCGCGCGATGAAGTGCTCCGTGCGCTCGATGCGCTCGCACTCGATCAGCGTGCCGTGTTGATCCTCCACGACCTCGACGGTGAGACGGCAGGCGAGATTGCGCATGCGATGAGCCTTGAGGTGAACGAGGTCTATTCAAAGATTCGCGCGGCGCGTCGCGAGCTTCGACGCGCGCTGGATTCGCTTCGCGCGGAGGCCGCGTCGTGAACGAGCCTCTTGAGCCGATGGATGAGGATCTTGGGCTTGCGCTTGGGGCACTTCGCGCAGGTGAGGATGTCCCTTCGGGCGCGGAAGAGAGGCTCCTTGCGCGCATCCAGCAGTCCGCTTCGACCTCTCCAAGCCCGAGCCGACCAGTGCCTCAGGCGCCTGCGGCCACACCTACAGGCGCGCCTTGGTGGATGGTGCCGACTGCGTTCGTTCTCGGCGGTGCGCTTGGCGCGCTCGCTTGGGAGGCGAGGACGCCTCCGCCAGTGCGCGAGACCCTCGTGCGCGAGGTCATCGTTGAGGTCTTTCCGGATGCGGGCACGGATGCGTCACCTCCCGGGCCAGACGCAGGCGCGACGCTGGAACTCAACACAGACCTCAACACAGAGCCTTCACCTGCCAGCGATGAAGCAGCAGAGAGTGCCGCGGTCACGCGCGATGCAGAGCGCTCGCTCTTGATGCGCGCTCAAGTGGCGCTGACGCGTTCCCTTCCGTCGGATGCACTCTCCGCGCTGAGCCAGCATCGGGCGCGTTTTCCGCACGGACAGCTCGTCGAAGAGCGCGAAGCCCTCTGGGTTCAAGCCCTTGCGGCCTCAGGCGATTCGCGTGCGTCCTCGGCTGCAGCGTCATTTCTTCAGCGCTACCCGGAGAGCATTTTTCGCGAGGCTGTAGAGTTGTTGCGATAGTATTGGGATATGATGTTGGGAGTGCGGCGCTGAGGGGACGCGCCGAAAAGACGCCAACTGGAGAGAGAGTGCTTACGCTGCGAGGCGATGATTGTTCGCTCACTCTTTCGCGCGACAGACCGCTTCCTTCTCTCGAGGCTGCGTACGCGCGGCTATCGCTCGGAGAACATCGCGACGCGCACGGGGTCGATTCATCTGCTCCGTGCGAAAGGCGAGGGCATCCATCCCCCGGTCGTTGTGCTTCACGGCCTCGCTGCGGCCTCACACTTCTACGAGAACGTCTTTGACCCGATGCGCCCACTGGTGCGCTCAGTCGTGGCCCCTGATCTCCCCGGTCACGGCGCAAGCCCCTTGCCCGCACATGGGCCCTCGAGTGACCTCACGGAGTCTGTGGCCGAGGCGCTCTCCAAGGTGCTTGAAGAGCCTGCGATCTTCGTTGGCAACTCGCTCGGTGGTGCGGTCTCGATTCGCATCGCGCTCACTCATCCCGAGCTGGTGCGTGCGCTCTTTCTGATCGCGCCCGGTGGTGCCCCGATGGATGAGGCGGCACGCAAGCGCTTCCTCGATCGCTTCGCGCTTCGCAGTCATGGCGAGGCGCTGGCCTTTGTCGATGACCTCTTCGTCGAGAAGCACCCTCAAAGGCAGCTCATCGCGTGGGGCACGCGCCATCGCTTTGCGAGCGCGAACGTGCGCGCGCTGATTCGTCGTGTGGAAGACGAGTCGTTCCTTACGGTGGAAGAACTCACGCGATTGACGATGCCCGTGCATGTTCTCTGGGGCGGTGCAGACCGCGTGCTCTTGCCACAGCATGAGACGTTCTTTCGCAACCATCTGCCGCCGCACGCGACGATGGAGACGGTCGCGCACTTCGGACATACGCCGCAGATCGATCACCCACGTGAGCTTCAGCAGCGCATCCAGCGCTTCATCGTCGACCTGCCTCGCGCGCATGCACGCACGCAATCGCAAGGGGATGCGCGGCCCTCTCGGTAGGCAAGGTACGCTCGTGCGATGCACGTCCTGCGCACGGCGCTCCCCGCGTTGATTCTCTTTGGTCTCACGGGCTGCCCCGAGGTCGCGACGCCGGATGCGGGGTCTTCGCCCGATGCCTACATCCTCCTCTCCGATGCGGGGCCGAGCGATGCATTCGCGCATGACGCGCCAGCGCGGGATGCGGGCTCCGGGGATGCGG
>JBILQT010000322.1:0-7561 GCA_044373065.1 Sandaracinaceae bacterium | reverse complement strand
CGCGCGGCAACGCCGTCTCGCTCGCGACCAACACGCTCGTCGTGGCAGTGCCCAACGGAGCGCCCGTTCCCACATCGCTCGCATCGCTCATGGAGGCGTCGTACGCACGCATCGCCGTCGCCGCAGAAGAAGTTCCGCTCGGCCGCGCCACGCATCACGCCCTCGCTCAAGCGCACTTGCTTGAGTCACTCTCGCCCCGTTTCGTGATCGGCGCCGACGCGAATGCAACGCGTGCCTGGGTCGCTCGGGGTGAGGCTCAGGCGGGGTTCGTCTACGCCACCGACGTGACACAAGCCCCTGCGCTCGCGCATGCCTTCGACGTGCCCGCGTCGCTCTACGAACCGCTCGTTGTAACAACCATCGTGCTCCGCGGTGCGCACGCAAACACCGAGACCGTTCGCGATGCGCTGACCTCGGAGCAAGCGCGCCGTGTCCTTCGCGCACATGGCTTTCGCGTGGACGCTTCCGTTGAGTGATCTCCTCTCCGCGCTTGGCGTGTCTGCGAGCGTCGCCTCGCTTGCGCTCCTCCTCACGACGCCCTTCGCGCTCATCACGGGGCTTCAACTCGCGCGCATGCGTGGGCCCATGCGTGGTCTCGCCCTTGGCCTTGTGCTCGTCCCGATGGTGCTGCCACCCGTCGTGATCGGCTTTGGCTTGCTCACCCTCTTCGGCACGCGCGGCCTCCTCGGCGGCTTGCTCAGTGCACTTCACATCCGGCTCGCATTTCACTTTCTCGGTGCAGTGCTCGCAGCAAGTTGTGTGGGCTTCCCGCTCTTTGCGCTCTCTGCAAAGTCGGCATTTGAGTCCGTCGATCCGCGCCTTGAAGAGATGGCGCGCACGCTTGGCGACTCGCAGTGGAAAGCCTTTCGGCGCGTCACGTTGCCGCTCGCCTCACGCGCGCTTGGTGCAGGGGCCACGCTCTTCTTTGCGCGCGCGCTCGGTGAATTCGGCGCAACGATGATCTTCGCCGGTGATGCACCAGGCTCCACGCGCACCCTCGCGCTCGCGACCTACGCGGCGCTGCAGCGACCGGACGGAGATGTCGACGCGCTCGCACTCTGTGCGGCCAGTCTCGTCCTCTCCGCGCTCGCCATCGCCGTGCATCTCGGCCTCACACGCGGAGCCCGCGATGTCTGATTCAGCGACACGCATCGACCTGCACGTGAAGGTTCCTCGCCTGCAGCTCGCCTTCGAGACGACGTCGAAGGTCATCGCGCTACGCGGCCCCTCTGGATGCGGGAAGACAACACTCTTGCGTGCAATCGCGGGCCTCACACCTGCACGCGGAACGCTCCTCCTAGGCGGCCAGGAGATCGACCTCGCGAGCGCGCCTGAGACGCGCGCCATCGGGTACTGCCCGCAAGATGCGCTGCTCTTTCCGCACCTCGATGTGCGCGCGAACATCGCGTTCGGAGGAGCAGCCGACTCGCGCGGCTTCATCGCTGCGCTTGAGCTCACCTCACTGCTCACACGGATGCCCGCAAAACTATCGGGGGGCGAGAAGCAGCGCGTCGCGTTGGCTCGGGCATTGGCTCGCAATGCACGCGTTCTTCTCCTCGACGAGCCCTTCGCTGCACAACACCCCGAGATGCGTGCACGCATTGTCGCGTGCATTCGCAGTGAGTCGACGGAGCGCACCGTGATCCTCACGAGCCACGACGCGTCGAGCCTCCACGCACTCGATGCGTTCATGGTTCAGGTGCCGCACACGCACGCATAGCTTTGCGTGTCTCGTGGGCTTCGCGTACGACCGCGCCCCATGTCACGCCCCTCGTCTGTTCGAATCCATCCCAGCGCTGATGTTTCCGACCGCGCCATCATCGGCGAGCGCTCCTCGATCTGGAACCAAGCGCAGGTCCGCGAGCGCGCCACGATCGGCGAAGACTGCATCATCGGCAAGGATGCCTACGTCGACTTTGACGTCGTCATCGGCGACCGCTCGAAGGTGCAAAACGGGGCGCTGCTCTATCACGGTGTCTCCATCGAATCGGGCGTCTTTGTGGGCCCCGGCGTCATCTTCACCAACGACCGCGTGCCGCGTGCGGTGAACGCCGATGGCTCGCTCAAGGGCGCACAAGATTGGGCCGTGGGGCGCACGCTCGTCCGCGAAGGCGCATCGATTGGGGCGGGTGCCGTCATCATCACGGGCGTCACGATCGGACGCTTTGCGATGGTCGGCGCAGGCGCCGTCGTCACGCACAACGTCGACAACTTTCAGCTCGTCTTCGGCAACCCAGCACGTGTGCACGGCTGGGTCACAGCCACAGGGGAGCGCGTCGGAAGCCAAGCCGAAGCCGAGCGCCGCTCACGCGAAGAAGGCGCACTGTGAGCGTCCGTATCGCGCTCGTCGGCGCAGGCTCGATGGGCAAAAACCACGCGCGCGTTCTTCAAACCTTGCCCGGTGCTGAGCTCATCGCGGTGATGGATCCAGACATCACGATCGCAGCCTCCGTCGCGCGCCTTCATGGTGGCCAGGCCGTCACCTCGCTGAAGGATCTGCTCGCGCTCAAGGTCGATGCCGCAGTCGTCGCAGTCCCGACACAGCATCACTTCGAAACATCCAAAGCCCTTCTGGAACAAGGCATTCACGTCCTCGTCGAGAAGCCCATCGCGGCCACGATGAACGAGGCACGCGCCCTCGACGCGCTCGCGACCGCTCAGAAGCGCGTGCTCTGTGTTGGCCACGTCGAGCGCTTCAACCCGGCGATTCAGCTGCTCGCGAAGAAGCTCCGCGAAGGCGCGTTGGGGCGTGTCTTTGAAGTGCGCGCGCGACGCATCGGCCCCTTCCCTGCGCGCATCCGCGATGTGGGTGTTGCCCTTGATCTCGCGACGCATGATCTCGACGCGATGCGCTTTGTGATCGGCGCCGATGTCACCCGCGTCTACGCCGAATCGAAGCGCGAAATTCACACCTCGCGCGAGGACCTCATCTCAGCGCTCCTGCGCTTCGAGAACGACGTCGTGGGTGTGCTTGAGGCGAACTGGCTCACGCCAACCAAGGTTCGCGAGCTCACCGTGACCGGCGAGCGCGGCATGTTCCGCGTCGACTACCTCACGCAGGATCTCTACTTCTACGAGAACGCCGATGCGGAGGCGATCAACTGGGCCGAGATGAGCGTGCTGCGCGGCGTCAGCGAGGGCAGCATGACCAAGCTCATGGTCCGCAAGGTCGAGCCGCTTCGCACCGAGCTCGAAGGCTTCCTCGCAGCGATCGAAAAGGGCGACCTCGGCAACATCGTGAACGCCATCGACGGCTCGCGTGCGCTTGAGCTTGCGGCGGCGCTGACGGCATCGAGTGAACAAGCCATGCCGATCCAAGTGGGCCGCGCATGAGCGACCTCGCGGCCTGGCAGGCGCGCATCGAGGCGCGTGATGTGCGTATCGCAGTGATAGGCCTGGGCTATGTCGGCCTGCCCGTCGCCGTGACGTTTGCGAACGCGGGCTTTCGCGTGGTCGGCATCGAGCGCATCGAGTCGCGCGCCGCGATGGTGCGCGGAGGACACAACCCGATCGAAGGCGATGAGCCCGGCTTGGCCGATGCCCTGCGCCGTGTCGTCTCCTCCGGTCATCTCGATGCCTCCTCCGACATCGCGCGCATCGCCGAGGTCGACGTCGTCATCGTCTGCGTCGAGACACCCGTCGAAGCACACGACCATCGCCCTCGCTACGCAGCCCTCGAGGGCGCTGTGCGTGGCGCTGCAGCCCAGCTTCGCGAAGGCGCGCTCTTCATCGTCGAATCCACACTCGCGCCCGGCACGATGGAAGGCTCAGTCCGCGCGTGGCTTGCGTCGTCGAGCAAGCTCGTGGTGGGGAAGACACTCGGCATGGGCCACTGCCCCGAGCGTGTGATGCCGGGCCGCCTGCTTCAGAACCTACGCACGATGAGCCGCGTCTGCGGTGGCGATTCGCCGGCGACCTCAGAGCGCATGCGTGCGCTCTACGCGACCATCGTCGAGGCCGAGCTCGATGCCGCTTCGTGCGTCGTCGCCGAGCTCACCAAGACAGCCGAGAACACCTTCCGCGATGTGAACATCGCCTTCGCAAATGAGCTCGCAAAGGTCTGCGAGGCAGCCGGCGCAGACTTCCTCGAAGTGCGCGGCCTCGTGAACAAGAGCCCAGGTCGCAACGTGCTCATCGCAGGCGCAGGCGTCGGCGGGCACTGCATCCCGAAGGACCCTTGGCTCTTCGCGAGCGGCCTCCCCAGCGGCGCGCTCTCGCTCGTCCCCGCCGCACGTCACGTCAACGATGGCATGCCGCTCCACCTGCTCGCTCTGACCCGTGAAGCCCTCGCAGCGCGCGGAAGAGACCTCGCAACCGCCAAGGTGCTCGTGCTCGGTTTCTCCTACCTCGAAGAGAGTGACGACGAGCGCAACACACCAAGCGAGACGCTCATCGAGGCCCTGCGCGCCCTTGGCACCGACGTGCGCGTGCAAGACCCCTTCGTGCAGCGCTTTGCGGGCTCCATCGATGCGCAAGGTGTCGACGCGATCATCCTCGCTGTCGCGCATCGCGCCTACAAGGAACTCGATTGGGCCGCACTCAAAACGCAGATGCAGACCCCCGTGCTCATCGATGGCCGCTTCGTCGTTGAGCCTCAGCGCATGCGTGAACTCGGGTTCGAGTTCCGCGGCATCGGTCGCGCCAAGCACTAAAGACGTAAGGTCAGCGCGTCACGCGCAGGTGCTTGCGTCCCTCGCGCATCTGCACGAGCGAAGCCGGAAGCGCACTGAGCGAAGGCCCATCCTTGCTGAGATGTCCGAAGGTCAGCGTGCCCGTCGGACAGACCTGCACACACGCCGAACAGCCCACGCATTGCGGGTCGTTCATCGGCTTTCCCTCCCGCGCAAAGGCCATCACATCGATGCCCTGATGGCAGTTCGCGGTGCAGTTGCCGCATGAGATGCAGAGCGACTTCTCAGCGAAGATTCGAAAGCGCGAGAAGCGCGCATAAATGTTCATCAGCGCCGCAAGCGGGCATGCAAAGCGACACCACATGCGGCCCGAGAAGCCGACGTAGAGGCCCACGCCAAGGATGCCAGCGAGCAGCAGATCGACGACGTGCACGTAGTCGAATCCGATGCCGAAGCTGTTGCCGTAGAGCAGCGTGCTCTGCACTTGTCGAATGGGATGCGCGAGCCAGGAGGGAAGCGTCCACGAGAGCACGCGGAGCACAAGAAGCAGCATCGCCACAGCGAGCACGCCCTGCCCAAGCATGTTCAGCCGATTCCACTTCGCGCCATGCGGCATGCGCTCACGCAAGCCATCCCCCATCGTCTCTGCGAGCGCACCGCAGCTGCAGATCCAGCCGCAATAACCGCCCTTGCCGAAGCGCCAGACGATGAGCGGGATGATGACGAAGGTCTGCACCAAGCTGATCACGAGCCACGCCGCATTCGGCTGATCCGTGAACACGTTCCAGATGAAGAGCGGCCACGCGAGGACAAAGCCATAGGCCCGCCAATAGGCTCTCTCGATCGGGATGCCGTTCTCGATCGAGCCCGCAGGAAAGAGCGCGTCCGCGACCTCGCGCAGCCATCCGTGATCGAAGAAGCCCATCGCTCCAAGCCAGGGCAGAAGAATCTGCGGCAGGAGAAAGAGCGGGATGATCTGAAAGAGCACAAGCGAGAGCGTCTGCCTCTTCACAAGTGGCGTTGGGCGCCTGCGCACGCGGCGAATTCCAAAGGCGACCACGGCCAGCGAGTACGCGAATGAGTAGTAAAACGTGGGCGTTCCGAGTGCGTGTGCGAGTGCATGCGCGAGCGAGTCGGACTGGGCCGCAGCGGGCACGAACTGGCGAAAGAGGTCATCCATCCCGAACGGAAAGAGGTGATGTGCGCGGAAGAATTCCGTCACCGCGCCCTCCGCTTTCCAGAGGTAGACGAGCGTGGCCAGCAGCAACGTTGCGAGCGTCAGCTTCATCACGCGTGGCGTGCGCTCTCCTCGAAGTGTGAGTCCGAGCGACTTCAAAAGCGCCGTCGGAGCCTCGCGTCCGATCAGCACAAAGACCTGCTCCGCAGACAAGCGCTCCTCACCCCGCAACACGACCTCACGCGCTGTGATCGACTCCACCCGTGCGCCGAGCTTGAGCGTCACCTTGGAGGCCTTGAGCGACGCCAAGAGCGCCGGCTTCGGACGAACCAATGCCTCTCCACGATGCACGAGATGGACGCGCGCACCCGCCGCATCGAGGGCGAGCGCCGTCTCGATGGCTGCATCGCCGCCCCCCACGACAACAACATCCTTTGCAGCACTCGCGGCACCGGTGATGAACCGATGAAACACGTGCGATTGCGCTTCGCCTGGCACGTGAAGATGACGCGCGTTCCCAGATCGACCGAGCGCGATCAACACCGAGCGCGCCCTCACCACGCGCTCCCCCTCCGGCCCGCTCAGCGTGAGGCGATGCAAACGTAGGCGACCACTTCCCGCCTCCAGCTTGGTCACGCGCGCATGCTCGACTTCGAGCCCCGCCAACTGCGGCTCCAGCGTCGCAAGCAGCGACTCTTTGGTCCCTCCCCCCAAGCGCAACTGCGAGAGGTTGGTGACGTTCTCGGGGTAGAAGTGAATCGGCTTCTCGGCTGGCAGATCGTGCAGCGTCGCAAGCGGGCGCGAGGCATCGACGAGAAGAAAGCGTAGGCCGAGTTCCTTGGCCTCCAGTGCCGCCGCCACACCCGCAACGCCCGCGCCTGCGATGAGCACATCGAATGCGTCTTCCTCCGTAACGCGCGCGCTCTTCGCAGCGAAGACACGCATCGCAAGCGCGCCGTCATTCGCAGCCAACTTCAGGAGCGGTGAGCCCTTCAAATCACCCGCAACGCGTACGCCCTCGATGGCGGTCGCACCGTCCTCGGAGACCTCAGGCAACGCCTCGACCTCTCCCGCGGGAAACTGCCCGTGGAGCCAGTGGTAATACCACTTCAGCCCAAAGCGCTTCGATTCACGACCATTTGCATCAAGAATCATCGCGCACTCATTCTCTGAAAAAGACAAAGCGTTACATCAGGCCAGGCGATTGTTGACAAAGCTGTGCGTGATTGGACAATGGTCACCATGCGCCCCGACGCCGCCGCCTCGCCCTCGCTCGATCGTGCCTCGTCGCATCTCCATGAGGCGCCCACGTGGGACGTGAATGCGGCCAACGAGGCGCTTGAAGGCGCAGCGGCCGAGCACGTGCTGCGCTGGGCCAACGAGACGTTCGGACGTGGACGGGATTCAGGTCTGATCATGAGTTCGAGCTTCGGCGCCGAGAGCGCGATGATGCTCCATCTCGTGTCGCGCATCGCGCCTGGTATTCCCGTCGTCTTCCTCGACACGGGCTACCTCTTCCCCGAGACGTACACATTCGCCGAGGAGCTGACCAAGCGCTTCAACCTCAACCTCAAGGTCTACTCGCCACGCATGAGCTCGGCGCGCCAAGAGGCACTCTACGGACGCATGTGGGAGGGCAGCGACGAGGACCTCGCGCGCTACCAGGAGCTCAACAAAGTGGAGCCGATGGATCGAGCCCTCCGAGAGCTCGGCGCGACTGCATGGATCGCAGGTTTGCGCAGGCAGCAGACCG
>JBILQT010000321.1:0-7595 GCA_044373065.1 Sandaracinaceae bacterium | reverse complement strand
GTTGGGAACGCTGGATCGGCGTGCGCGGCGCTGCCGTGCTCGGTGCCTGCGTGCTCGTCATCGCGGCGCTCTACTTCCTCCGCTTCTCGGTCGAGCACGGATGGATTGGCCCGCTCGCCCGCGTGATCATGGGCCTCATGGCGGGCGCGACCTGCGTTGCGCTCTCGGAGTGGCCGCTGCGTCGTCGCTACATGGACATCCCTGAGGGCTCGACGGTGCCGCTCGGCGCGACCTTGCCCAACTGGCTTGCGGGCGCAGGCATCGCGATTCTCTACGCCTCCTCGTGGGCCGCGAGCGGCCTCTATCACCTCGTGCCGAACCTCCTCTCGGGCGTCGCGATGGTCGCCATCACCGCTGCATGTGCTGCGCTCGCGGTGCATCGCAACGCGCTCTCGATCGCAATGCTCGGGCTCTTCGGCGGCTTCCTCACGCCCATCGCGCTCTCGACGGGTGAAGACAAGCCCATCTCGCTCTTCACGTACTTGCTCGTGCTCGATGCTGCGCTGCTCTTCCTCGCGCACAAGAAGAAGTGGCCCTCGCTCGCGCTCTTTGCGATGGCTTTCACTGGCCTCTACCAGATGATGTGGATCTTCGGCCGCATGAGCGAGACGACGACGTGGGTCGGCATCGTTGTGACCGTCATCTTCGCCGCGCTCTTCACCGCGGTGCCCTTGTTGCTCGGACGCAATCAGGACGAGAGCGAGAGTGAGTCGTTCACCAACCGCATCGTGCGCATCGGCGCCGTGCTCTTGCCCTTCGCACTCACCATCTCCTTTGCGGTGCAGCACGGCACACAGGTGGGCTTTGGCGCGACGCTCGGTCTCTTGCTCACGCTCACGCTGGGCAGCTTCGTTGTGGCCTCGCGCGACAAGCTCGGCTGGCTTCTTCCCGCAGCCGCCTCAGCCACCGCAGGCATCACGCTCATCTTTGGTGCAACGCACTTCAGCGAGCCGACATTCTCCTGGCAGTTCCCGCTGATCACGCTCCTGCCGACGCTCCTTCACCTCGCACTCTTCGAGGCGCAGCACCGGATGCGCGAGGGCGAGAGCGGCGTTGCGCGCCTCTTTGCGAGCGTCACCGGGCTCTCGTTCTCCACACTCATCCTGGGTGTCGCGACGACTGCGTGGCTTGGCTTCCCGCTCATCACAACGACCACGCACGACGTGCCCTTCTCGATTGGCGTTGTGCTCGCCTCGCTGATCTCGCTGCGCGTTGCGATCAAGGAGCGTTGGTATCTCGTCCTCGTACCGATTGCGCTGCTGCAATCGTTTGTGTGGGTGGTCGTCACAACGGTCGGCGCACAGACAGAGGGTCGCGGCGCTGTGATGTCGCTCGTGATGGTGGCCTACGCTGCGCTCTACCAAGTCGTGGCGATGCGCAGCCATACCGAGAGCGATGCGCGCCACCCCTCGAGCTGGAGCTGGGCGACGGAAGCGGGCGCCTTCGCCACCGCGATCCTTCCGCTGCTTGGCCTCCTCGCCTGCATGGACATGCGCCTTCATCACGCATGGCTCTTCACCTTCGAGACACTCGTCCTCGCGTTGCTGACGGTCCTCACCGCCGCACGCGTCTCCTCGCGTGAGCATCCCTTCGCCGCCGCGTCGCTCCTGGGCCTTCTCGCGACAGGCCTCTTGGTGATGACCAATGAGCAATCGTCCCTGCCCGAGGTGCACTTCGAGGCACTTCGCTGGACGCGCTTTGGAACCTCGATCGCCGCGATGCTGCTCTTCGCGGTGCTCCCGACGATGATGCCGCGCTTGCGTGAGACGCGCTGGGCTTGGCGCACCGCCGCGCTCTCGCCCATCGTCTTCTTCGAGCCCCTTCATCACGCATGGACATGGGCCTTTGGGCCGACCTTCGTCGGCCTGCTTCCCGTCCTTCTTGCGGTGCTGATGCTCGGCCTTGTGCTCGCCGCCCGCACATCCAATGACGACAACCAAGGCGTGCGCCTGAGCGCGATTGTCTGGCTCGCCGGTGCCGCGATGCTCTTTGTGACGGTGGCCATTCCGCTTCAGCTCGATAGGTCGTGGATCACCATCGGCTGGGCCCTTGAGGCGATGGCCTTGCTCGCGCTGCATCGCCGCCTCGACCACGCAGGCTTGAAGTGGGTGGCCGTCGTCCTCTTCGCCGCCGTGTGCAGTCGCCTGCTGCTCAACCCGTACGTGCTTGGCTACTACGACCGTGGCGCCATCCGCATCTTCAACTGGCTCTCGTACACGTACCTTGTGCCCGCTGCGACGCTCGCGATCGGTGCATGGCTGCTCGGCTCGATCGAGAAGGAGCGCGCACGAGAATGGGAGCGGGCGATCATCCCTGAGTCGATGACGAGCCCCATCGCGGGCACCCTCTTCGCCGCCTCGCTCGTGGTGCTCTTTGCCTGGCTCAACCTCACCATCGTCGATTGGTACGCGTCGGGCCCCTACCTCGCGATCCCCTACGATCGTATGCCCGCGCGCGATCTCACCATCTCGATCGCCTGGGCCGTCTACGGCGTCTTCGTGCTCGCGCTGGGCATGTGGAAGGACAGCACCGCGCTGCGCATGGCGAGCTTGCTCATCATCCTCGTCACGGCGGGCAAGGTCTTCCTCTACGACCTCTCGAACCTCGAGGACCTCTACCGTGTCGCCGCGCTCGTTGGCCTCGCGTTCTCGCTGCTCACCATCTCGCTCGCCTACCAACGCTTCGTGTTCCGAAAGAACAAAGCAGCCAGCGCCGCCAAGGCCGCCAAGGAGTCGTCATGAATCGCTCTCTTCGTCTTCTCTTGGGTCTCGCGCTGATCTGCTGTGCATCGCTTCATGCACGCGCCGAGGCCCAAGACATCACGCGTCTCTTTCCGCACGAAGCCGACATCACTGCGATCGAAGGAGACACGCCCGACGACGGAACGTACGTGCGTCTTCCGCTCTCACCGGAAGTGCTCGGGCAGGTGCGTGAGGACTTCTCGGACATCCGCATCTTCAACGAGTACGGCAGCACCGTCCCCTTCACGATCGACCGCGCAACGGGCCCAAGCACGCGCCTTGAAGCCACCGTCTTTGAGCCGATCGTTGCGTACAACCCCGTTGAATCCACGGCACGCGAGGGCGGCGTCACACGCGCGACGGAGTTCTACCAATTCGCGCTTCCACACCGCTCCCAGCACTCGGGCGATTGGGTCTTGGAGGTGCACGCAGCGCCGGGCGTGAACTTCGTTCGTCAGTACGTCGTGTACTCGGATGGGGCCGTGCGTGGAGAGATCGCGCGCGGTGCGATTTACCAATTTGCCCAAGGCGGCCGCACGACGATCCGCATGCCTGCGCTGCGGAACGCGAACTTCACCCTTGAGCTTCGCGGTGAGGGCATGCCCCTTCGCCCGACCTTCCTCATCGGCGAGGAGAGCAGCGCGGCGATCGCGCCTCCCACCGCGCTCGTGCCGCTCACGATTGCGTCAACGCGTGTCGAGGGCACCGAGAGCATCTACGTCGTGAACTGCCCGGAGGGCTTTCCGATGGAGGCCTTTGAGCTGGAGACAACGACCGCGGCCTTCGTGCGCCGGGCCAACGTCTCGGTGGTGGATGCGCGCGGCACGCGCACTGAAGGCAGTGCGCTCCTCGTGCGCGTCCCGAATGCGAGCGTGCCCGAGGCCCTCCTCATCCCAACCTCCGCGACCGGTCGCTCTGTCGAGATTCGTGTCGAGAACCAAGACAGCCCGCCGCTTGAAGGGCTCGTGATTCGTGCGCGCATTCGCGTGCCCTCGCTCATCCTCGAGTACCACCCGCGCGAGGTGATGCGCTGGGGCGGAGGGCGCGCGCGCCAGCCCAACTTCGACGTGATGAACTACGCGGTTGAGTCGTTTCAGCAGGGCGGCCACAACGTTCGATTGAGCATCACAAGGCCCAACCCGGTCTTCGACAACACGCCCTTGCTCGCGACCTCGATGCGCGCAGGTGCAGTGATTGACACGACGCGCTTCACACATGAGGCCTCGCTCACGGTGCCGGAGTCGGTCGATGGCATCGTGCGCTTCGATGTGCCCCCCGAGATGTGGGCCGCCGCGCGCAGTGACCTTGCAGACCTGCGCATTGTCGATGCTGCAGGCGCGCAGTGGCCTTACCTCACGGGCCAAGAGGCCGAGGTCGTCTCGATCCCGCTCACGGTGCAGGCGCCGACAGCGCACGCGACCGAGCCGCATACCTCTGTGCATCAGGTCGTGCTCCCGCTGGCGAACGTCATGCCGCGCACGCTTCACTTCACGCTGCCGCTGCAGCCCGTCTCGCGCGGCGTCCGGGTCATCGGCACGCACATGGATGGCACCGAGACAGAACTCGGCACGGCGCTCTGGGTTGGCAATGGGACAGACCAGACGAGCTTCGAAATCTGGGTGAACGCGCTGCGCGTGCGGGGGCTGCGGCTCGAGATCGAGAACGGCGATGAGGCGCCGCTCGCACTTCAGACCGGCACCCTCGATGTGGATGGCCACCGCCTCTTCGTGGTCGCGGCCCCTGGGAGCTACCGCGTGCTCGTCGGCAGCAGCGAGAGCGCGCCGCCCAACTACGACCTGGCGCTCTTCGCCGACACCGTGCTCATGCTGCGCGTCGAAGAGGGCACGCTCGGCCCGTTGAGCGCGAATGCCGCGTACCACGAGCCCACATGGATCGAGGCAAGCGGCTGGCAGACCGTCGCCGCAAGCGCCGCCCTTGGCCTTGTCGTGCTTCTCCTCTTCGCGCTCACCCTTCGCATCGTGCGCAGCGAGTCGAAGCCTTCGTCAGAGGAGAATAAGGCTTCGACAAGCGAAAATAAGGCTCCGAGTCGTGACCTGGAGGCTCCGAGTCGTGACCTGGAGGCTCCGAGTCGTGACCTGGAGGCTCCGAGTCGTGACCTGGAGGCTCCGAGTCGTGACCTGGAGGCTCCGACGAGCGGAAGCCCCAAAGAGGAAGGGGACGCCTGAGCGCGCTTCGGGTACGTACGCCTTCGCATGGCCGCCAAGAAGAAGTCGCCCTCCCTCACGCATCAAGAACGCACCGTCACGCTGCGTGAGGATGGCGGCCTTCGCATCGTGCTCGTGGCCGACACGCATAGCGACCCGCATCCCAAGAGCATGCAGTTCATCGCGGCGAGAAAGCCCGATGTGATCCTTCACGCAGGCGACATCGGCGACCTCGCCGTGCTCGATCAGCTCGCCAAGATTGCGCCGGTGATCGCAGTGCGCGGCAACATCGACGAGCGACTTGTTGAGCTGCCCGATGCGATCACGATCGACGTGCGCACGCATGGTGAGCTCGGCGAGAGCGCCCTGAAACTCCTGCTCATGCACATCGCCGTCTACGGCCCGAAGATCCGCGCCGATGCGGCCCTTCTCGCGCGCCAGGGCGGCTCAACACTCATCCTCTGCGGCCACTCGCACGTGCCCTTTCTCGGTCGCGATCGCGGCCTCGCTGTGTTCAACCCCGGCTCGATTGGGCCGCGAAGATTTCTGCTGCCCATCGTCTTTGGCTTCATCGAGATCAAGGACAGCAAGATGACGATGGAGCATGTGAGCTCGGAGACCGGCGAGCGCTGGATGCCCTGAGGCACTTATCTTTTGGTTTGATCGCGGCTTACGTCCTCGGTCCAGCCCTGCGACGTAGCTCCGCTACGCCTCGGTCTGGCCCTGCGGGCGCGCTCGCGCTGAAACCAAAATCTTGCGTGCCGAATGAGCGAAGCGGTTGAAGCGCAAAGTGTCATAGGCCGCGTGCATCGCTGGCATCATCGACGCGCACATGACTGAGCCACGCGAGACGAATGAGCCCCCGCTTCTCACGAAGCTGCTCGGTCTGCGTGCACTCTCCGACCCGCGCTTTGTCCCCCTCGCAATCGTCTTCATGTTCGCGCTGATGACGCTGCGCATGACGACGCAGCCGATGCTCGACCCGGATGTCTATTGGATCGCCGCGGGTGGCCGCGTGCTCTTGGAGACGGGCGATGTGCCGCGCTTGAACGCATGGAGCATCTCCGATGCGGGCGAGGCCTGGGTCTTTCACGAATGGCTGGTGGGCGCGGGCTACGCGTTGCTGACGCAGTGGATCACACCGACCTTCGTCTTTGCGGCGCACGGCATCCTCTCGGCCCTCCTCGCGATGCTCGTGTTCGCGTTCATCTTGAAGCGGCGCGCGCAGTACACAGCCACGATCGCCATCACGATGTTGCTCGCGCTCGGCATGGCGCGCGGCGCGTTCTTTCAGCCTCGTCCCTCGTGCACCGTGTTTGTGTTCTGGCTCGTCGGGCTCGCGCTCTTTCTTGAGCCTGTGTTCTCGAAGAAGCGGCTTGTTGCGTCGATTGTGCTGAGCGTGGTGTGGGCCAATGCCCATGGCAGTGCGCCGCTTGGAAGCGGCCTTCTGGTGCTCGGCCTCGTCGCGCATTGGAAGGAGGACGACGCGCTTCGTTCGAACACCAAGCGCCGTCTCATCGCACTCGCACTTTCGCTCATCGCACTCGTCACCACGCCCTACGGCATCGACCTGCCTCGCCTCGTGGGGCGCTATTTGAGTGGCGGCGATCCGGCGATCTCGGCGGTGCATCGCGCGATCGTCGAGTTCCATCCGCTCTACGAGATGCGCCCTCCTTTCGGCACGCCCGCGGTGCTCGCGCTCATCGTCACGTTCACGTTGCTCGGCCTGAGTGAAGTCGTGCGCGGGGTGTCCTGGCTTCGTCGCATCAGTGGCCTTCTCGTCGTCACGCTGTGCGCAATGGCGCTTCATCAGGCGCGTCACGTCTTTCAAGCGCAGACCTTCTCGCTCCTCTTGCTCGTGCCGCTTCTTGAGGAGGGCCTCCACAAGGCGAAGCTCGCGACAGCGGGGAAGGGCGAGGTCGCGCGTGTGATTCAGCAACTCTCGCTCGGTATGGCAGCGAGTGTGCTCATCGCCTTGTGCGCATTGCCTTTTGTGATGAAGGACGACGAGAGCGTGGGCGATGAAGACTTCACCTCGCTCGTGCAGTCCTTGCCAGAAGGGGCGCACGTCTATGCTGGTTGGAATGCCGCAGGGCATGTCATCTGGCTCGGGGCCGCGCGCGGTCTCCGGGTGCTCTACGACCCGCGCAATGACTGCTACTCAGTCGAGGCCATCGACACGATGATGCACATCGAGGATGCGCCAGAGGATGTGGCCGATGCGCTCCGAGAGGCCGACGTCGCGCATGTTGTGCTTCCTTCGTCGCATCCTGTTGCGCGCCGACTTCGCGCAGAGGGAATGCATGCGACCGAGCGCGGCGCCTATGCGCACTACGTTCTTGCGGCAGCGCGTGAACAGCGTTGATTTGACGCTCAAAGACCGCTACTTCGTTCGCATGACGTTTGGACCTCGCACCCTCGTGTTGGCGCTCGCGCTCTCGTTTGGCGCAGCACTTCCCCTCGCGGCGCAAGACGCGTCTCTCGACGCGCAGCGCACCGCGCTCACGCAGTACGACATCACCGAAGGGAGTCGAACCCTCGCGGCGTTGCAGGAGCTCGCGCCGCGTGCTGCACAAGGCAGTGTGGAGGCGCGCTACATGCGTGCCCAGGCAGCCACCGAGCTCTACGTGGCCGCGCTCGTGACGCACGATGAGGGCCTTCGTACGCGCCTCGCACAAGCGCTCGGTGT
>JBILQT010000320.1:0-7598 GCA_044373065.1 Sandaracinaceae bacterium | reverse complement strand
AAGGGCTCAAGGGCGCGCGCAAACTCCGACACGCTCGCGAAGCGGTCCTCGCGGCTCGTCGCAATCGCCTTGTGAATGATGGCTGCGAGCTTCGCGTCGAGGCTCGGTTGACCGCTGAGGATGGGCGCCGGTTCACTCGTCGCGATCTTCACCACAAGGCCGCTGTAGTTGTCGGCCTCGTAGGGCAGTCGCCCGGAGATCAGCTGGTAGAGAATCGCGCCAAGCGCGTAGACATCGATGCGCTCGTCGAGGTCGGAGTCACCGCGAATCTGCTCAGGCGCCATGAACTGTGGCGTGCCTATCGCCTGGCCCGTGCGCGTCAGCTTGCCGAGCTCATCGCCGCCTGGGTCGAGCAGCTTGGAGATGCCGAAGTCGAGCACCTTGGTCGTCTGCGCGGCACCGCTTGCATCGAGACAGACAAAGAGATTGTCGGGCTTGAGATCGCGATGAACGACGCCTGCGTTGTGCGCTGCCGTGACACCTGCCATCGCGGGCAAGAGCATCTGGATCGCCTGTGCGACTGCGAGCTCGCGACCCTCGGCCCAGCTGCCGAGCGAGCAGCCCTCGAGGTGCTCCATCACGAGAAAGAGCGCGCCATCGCCCTGGCCGACATCGAGCACGGCGCAGACGTTGGGATGCTCGATGCGGCCCATCACCTGCGCCTCGCGCAGGAGGCGCGCTTCAGGCTCGGGTGCGGATTCACCCAGCGTCGCTATCCACTTGAGCGCCACGCGACGCCCCGTCAGCACGTTCTTCGCCTTGAAGACCGCACCCATCCCGCCGCGCCCAATCAGCGACTCAACAACGTACTTTCCAGCGACCTTGTCGCCTGGTTTGGGCAGCGTGACCAACGTGGGGCGAGCCTATCAAGGCGCGAGACCGAGACTCAATCAATCCATCTCTGGCTTCCGCAACGGTGCGATGTCGGCGAGAGTCACGTGTGCTTCGCAACATCCTCTTTGCCGCGCCCTTCCCCTCCTACGACGTGATGCGCTTTGTGCGCGCGCTCTCCAAGCTCGAGGGCATTCGCCTGCTCGGCATCTTCGGACGACGCTCCAAAGAGGCCGCCGAGCTCTGCGCCGACATCGCGCTCGTCGATGATGGAACCAAGCTCTCGGACCTGCGCGAGGCGGCCACGCTGCTTCAGAAGAAGCACGGCAAGGCGCATCGCATCCTCGGCATCAATGAGGTCTTGATGGTGCAGCTTGCGCAGCTGCGTGAGCACTTCGATGTACCGGGCACACGCGTGCGCACGGCCACCCTCTTTCGCGACAAGGCCGACATGAAGGACGCGCTGCGCAAGGCAGGCTTGCCTGTGGCCAAGCATGCGCTCCTGACGAGCGAGAAGGAGGCGCGCGCCTTCGCAGAGCTTGTTGGGTTTCCGCTCGTGCTCAAGCCGCCCGCAGGGGTGGGTGCGAAGTCGACCTACCGCATTCGCAACACGACAGACTTGCTCTTGGCATTGAAGAGCATGGACATGCGCAAGGATGCGCCCGTGCTCGCCGAGGAGATGCTGCGGGGCACCGAGCACAGCTTTGAGACCCTCACGATTGGCGGCGTGCCTCGCGCGATGTCCTTTGCCGACTACCACCCTGGCTGCCTCGAGGTGCTCGAGAACCCTTGGATTCAATGGGCTTGCGTGCTGCCGCGCGAGACCAAGCGCGCCTCGTATGAGAAGGCGCAGGTGGCAGGCATCGCGGCGATCAAGGCGCTGGGTCTCGATGACGGCATGACGCACATGGAGTGGTTTGCGCGCTCGGATGGCTCGATTGCGATAGGTGAAATCGCGCAGCGCCCACCGGGGCCGCAGCTCTGCCAGATGACGGGCCTGGTGAATGACATCGACATCTATCGGGCCTGGTCGCGCGCGGTGGTGGACGGCGAATTCGATGCAGAATGGAAGCGCCCCTACGCGGCGGGGACGGCCTATCTACGCGGCATGGGGCAGGGCAAGGTGAGCGCGATTCGTGGTGTGCGCGAGGCGCAGGCGCTGCTTGGTCCCCACCTCGTCGAAGCGAAGCTCCCGGACATCGGCAAGCCGAAGAACGAGAGCTACGAGGGCGATGGCTATGTCGTTGTGCGGCACACGAGCTCAACGAAGGTGCGTGAGCTGATCAAGGCCGCGATCGAGACGATCAAGATTCACTACGCGTGAGTTCACGCGTGTTCGGCGCCAGTGCGCGGGCCGTACTGCCGCGTCTGCACACGGTGCTCAGAGGGGTCGAGCCCGTCGTAGAGCATGAGCAGGCGACGGTCTCCGCGGTGCTCCATCGTGCGGCCCGAGTAGCGTGATGCATCGGTACCAAAGTCCTGCATCTTGGCCTCGCCGCCAAAGACGGTGCAGCGCGCGAGGTAGATGATCGTGTCGTCGATGTGCGGCCGATTCACCGTCATCGAGGCTGTGAGATGCGCGACGCCGCGCTCGTCCATCTCGGTCTCCAAGGCCTTCGCGGTGTTGAGCATGCCCTGGATGGCCACGATGGAGCCGGCCACGGCCGAGGTGATGTCGACGCCATCCTTGGTCTTCACGCCCTTGGTCGTGAGCAGCGCGAAATTCTCCTCGCCGAGATCCTGACGAATGCGGCGATGCACGCCGTTCTCCGCGTTGTAGTGCTTCAGGGCTCCGACCACCGCGCCGCAGGCCGAGCGAGGCTCGCGCCACTTCGACTCCTGCGTCTTTCCGATGACGAGCTTGCCGTCGACTTCGAGCCTTCCGACGTGCGTCTTGAGGTCGATGTTCACGAGCAAGAAGGAGGATGGGTTGCCTGCGTAGAAGCGCTGCCGAAGCGGCTCATCGTAGGCGTGCGCGACGGTGACGTGCGCGAGCGTGCCGCCATCATCGGTGCCGCCACCTGTCGGCGAGAAGGCCTCGAGCTTGTACTCGCCGATCTCCGACATGCAGGCGAAGCGTGAGGCGACCACCTGCTCGTAGCTCGTCGTCGCCTCGCCTTGATGGATGCGGTCGCCGCAGTTGGTGTGCGCAAGCGTGGTCATCACGCTGGGCAGGCTGAGGTCTGCACCACAGGCGACGACATCATCGCCATCGCCCATCTCGCGCTCGTGTTCACCGGCGAGCTGAAGCTCATCGCGCAGGAGCTGAAGCCCATTCACGAGCACGTAGCGGTCGCTGACAATCTCGCTGAGGTAGACGCGATAGGCGTTGTGCTCGTGACCAAACTCCGCGTTGAGCGACCAGAACTTGTCGATGCGCTGTTTGGCTTTCGTGGGGTCGAATGTCGTCATGCGCCGAGGGTACCGTAGGGCTTCTGCGGGCGTCGCGCGCAAGCAGGCCGCGGCCGTTCAAAACGCGAACACACACAAGGCGCACGCGGCTATCCTGCTCAGCGGAGGAACCCACCGTGACACGACCCATCGCCGCCATCGTTCTCGCCGCAGGCCAAGGCACCCGCATGAAGAGTGCCCTTCCCAAAGTGCTCCATGAGGTGAGCGGATTGCCCATGCTCGCGCACGTGATTCGCGCCGCGCAGAAGGCGGGCGTTGCGCGCATCGTGGTCGTCACGGGGCATGGTCGAGACAAGGTCGAAGCCGACTTGAGCAAGCGCTTTGGCGAGGCCATCGAGACCGCTGTGCAGACGGAGCAGAAAGGCACGGGGCACGCGACGCGCTGCGGGATGGAGCCGCTTGCGTCGTTCGAGGGTGATGTCGTGATCCTTGCGGGCGATGTGCCGCTGCTGGAGGCCGAGGCGATTGCCTCCCTCGTCGAGGCGAAGCGCAACTCAGGCAAGAAGCTCGCGGTGCTCACCGCGCATCTCGATGACCCAACGGGCTATGGGCGCATCGTGCGCAATGCCTCGGGCGATGTGATGGCCATCCGTGAGCACAAGGATGCGAGCCCCGAGGAGCGCGCGATCAAGGAGTGGAATACGGGCGTCTACGCCGTCGATGCGGCCTTCTTGAATGCGAGCCTGGCCAAGCTCGACACGAACAACGCGCAGGGCGAGCTCTACCTGACGGATGTCGTGGCGATGGCTGCAAGCGAAGGCGGCGTGGCCTCGCTCGCATGGAACGCAGAGAGCGTCTCGGGCGTGAATGACAGAGCGCAGCTCTCCGACATGGAGAAGGCGATGCGCCTTCGCATCTCACGCAAGTTCGCGCAGAGCGGCGTGACGATTCGCGACCTCTTCTCGGCCTACATCGGCGCCGAGGTGGAGATTGAAGCTGACGCGACGATCGAGCCCAACGTGCACCTGCGGGGCAAGACGAAGATTGGTGCAGGCGCGCGCATCGACACGGGCTGTGTGCTCGACGATGTCATCGTGCATCCGGGCGCTTCGATGAAGCCTTATTCGGTCGCGCAGAAGAGCGTCGTCGGTGAGGGCGCGCAGGTCGGCCCCTTCTCGAATCTGCGTCCCGACAGCGTGCTTGGGCCCGATGTGCACATCGGTAACTTCGTCGAGACGAAGAAGACAACGCTCGGTCGCGGCAGCAAGGCGAACCACCTCGCCTACCTCGGCGACGGCATCATCGGCGAGAAGGTGAACGTCGGCGCGGGCACCATCTTCTGCAACTACGACGGCGTGCAGAAGCACACGACGGTGCTTGAAGACGGCGCGTTCATCGGCAGCGACTCGCAGCTCATTGCGCCGATCACGATCGGCAAGAATGCCTACGTCGGCACGGGCACGACGGTCACGCGCGATGTGCCTGAGGACGCGCTCGCGATCAGCCGCGTGAAGCAGGACAACAAGCTTGGCTATGCCTCGCGTCTTCGTGAGCGCATGAAGGCGCTGGCTGCGGCGAAGAAGGGCTGAGACGGGGCTTTTCGCGTCAGGGTGAAATCGCGAAAAGGCCGTGTTTGAGTGCACAGTACCCCGCTTCATCGCGCGCATCGGCCTACTGCACGATGCAGTGCCCCTCTTCGTCGCGCGCATTGGCCTACTGCACGATGCAGTGCCCCTCTTCGTCGCGCGCATTGGCCCACTGCACGATGCAGTACCCGTTTGCGTCGCGCGGATTGGCCTCCTGCACGATGCAGTACCCCAATCGGTCGTCCGGAATGCGAACGCAGGCGGGCCTACGAGCCCGTCTTCTTCGCATCATCCCAGATGAGCGTGAACTCGACCGTGCTGGCCACGCCGCCCGCGCTGCGAAGCAGGACGTCGTGCCCGGCCGCTGCCTCGAAGAGCACGGCGCAGCCTGCGACGAGGTCGTCCCACATGTGCTTGTTCATGCCGTGCATCTCGCTCATGCGCAGCGTGAGCTGCCCCTTCTCGCGCACCACGGTGGTCTTCCCGCCTCGGAAGTACGAGCTGTGAATCTTGTCGGCAAAGCGCGCGAGCAGCTCCGGGCCTGCGAGCTGAAGGCACCAGCGCAGGGGGCCCTGCAGGTCGAGTTCGGTCGTCTTGCGTCCAAGCCTCGACGAGATGTTCGGCTCGCTCGGCATCACGACGCGTAGCGCCGCGTGCACCTCGCGGTACCAGCCCACCGGGTACCAACCGCCTGAGACCAAGCGCCCATCGGTGAGGCTTGCGCGCACCTCAGGTGGGCACGCCTCGATGGTGCGACGAAGAACATCCGCACCCCAGAGCGCTTCGATCGCCGCCATCAGGCTGCGAATGGTCTGTCCTTTGGTCTCGATCTCCCGCACGCCCCATCAGCATGCGCACAGGTCAGGACCGAGATCCACCGTGTGCGTTCAGGAGGCCGTGAGGATGCGCTCGACGCCCTTGAGCGAGCAGGCGATCACGGCATCGCGCGCGACGGAACCGCCGACGCAGGCGAGGTGCAGCGACATGCCGTGCACACGCATCGTGCGGACGGAGACTTCTGCGCCGCGAAGGAGTGGCGTCATCGGCATACCGAGCGTGCGGTTCATGTAGGGCGCCACAGCGGCAAGCTCGCCACAGACGCTCGCATCGCCCGCCTCCGCGACGACAAGCCCGTCATCGCTGGCGAGCACAAGCGCCTCGAGCCTCCCCTGCTCGCGGCTATGCGCGAGTTGAAGGCCCACGGCCTCCCATGCATTGCGGCTTCGGTTGCGACGGCGTTCGACGAGGTTGGTCATGCGCCCATCGTAGGTACGACATGGGCGTACATCCAAGAAACTGGCGCGGTTTCAGAGGTAGCCGCGCTCCACTGCGTCTTTGGCCTGTGAGAGCGAGATGCCCATGCGCTCGACCAGCAGCTTGATGGCGATGAGCTTGTCGCCGCGTGACATCGCCACCACGACCTCGCTCGGCAGCACGTTCGAGGCCGGTGGATTCTCCCAGGCGAGGCCAACGTGTCCGAGCAGGCGCTGGACGTTGTACTCGATGGCCGTCAGGCGCGTCGCGAGGTCTCCGAGCATGCGTGTGTCGTCGTTGCGGTTCATGCCCTCAGCGTAGCGTTCAGTGCTCGACGTAATCGAGATCCTTGCCGAACGTCTCCTCCAGGGCGAAGACGGCGAGGAAGGCGATGAGCGCGACGACAGCGCCAATGATCACGGCCGCGCCCACGGGGCCGTAGCTGGGCCCGAGCGCGAGGAAGGCCATGTTCATTGGGACCAGGGCGCCGCGCACGAAGTTGGGTGCCGTCGTGGCTGCCGTCGCACGCAGGTTGGTGCCGAATTGCTCCGAGGCGACGGTGACGAAGATGGCCCAGTAGCCGTTGGCCACGCCGAGCATGAACACGCAGGCGTAGAAGGCCGTGACCGAGGTCGCGCCGAGGGTGAAGTAGGCGATGATCGCGAGCGCGTTGGCGGGGATGAACGCGAAGAGCACGCGCTTGCGGCTCTTCAGTACCTGGCTGAGTGCGCCGCTTGCGAAGTCGCCGACGGCGAGGCCGGAGTAGGCCATGAGCACGCAGGTTCCGACCGCGGGTACGGGGCTCATCTGAAGGCCGCTCGGTCCCGCGATGTTGGCCTCGAGCGTGACCAGGATGCCGATGGCGAACCAGATCGGAAGGCCCGCGATCACCACCGCGATGTAGCGACGCGCACGTGCGGCGCTGGAGAAGAGTGCGAGGAAATTGCCGCGCGCAATCTTCGACTCTTTGCGGTTCTGGAAGATGCCAGACTCGAGCACGCCGACACGCAGCATGAGCAGCACAAGGCCCATCCCGCCGCCGACCCAATACGCCACGCGCCAATCGACGACCCAGGAGACAACCACCGCGACGAGCGCACCGCAGATCCCCACGCCCGCGATGATGGTGGTGCCGATGCCGCGCTTCTCGGCAGGCAGCATCTCACTCACGAGCGTGATGCCTGCGCCGAGCTCTCCGGCGAGCCCAATCCCTGCGATGAGGCGCAGCCAGGCGTAGGTCTCGACGTCATTCACAAAGCCGTTCGCGATGTTGGCGAGCGAGTACATCAGGATGGAGCCGAAGAGCACCGAGAGACGCCCTCGCCTATCGCCCAGCGCACCCCAGACGACGCCTCCGACGAGCATGCCGATCATCTGGTAGTTGATGAGCCGCACTCCGACTTCCAGCACGTCGGCCTCCGCCACCCCGATGCCGAGCAAGCTCGGTGTGCGCACGACGCTGAAGAGGATCAGGTCGTAGATGTCGACGAGGTAGCCGAGCGCCGCGACGACGACGGCGAGAACCACGGTGCGATCGGGTTTGGCGCTGGGGACGCTCATGCGAGCGATGTCTAC
>JBILQT010000057.1:0-31323 GCA_044373065.1 Sandaracinaceae bacterium | reverse complement strand
CGCCCGCGGCGAGGGTGCTTTGCGCGTGTTCGTAGGTGGAGGGGATGGCGCCCACGGCA
This sequence comes from Sandaracinaceae bacterium, assembly GCA_044373065.1. Taxonomy (GTDB): domain Bacteria; phylum Myxococcota_A; class Polyangia; order Polyangiales; family Sandaracinaceae; genus JAFLCL01. The sequence continues at coordinate 31,264 of JBILQT010000057.1, read as the reverse complement.
CGCAGCGCCGAGCGAAGACCTGGCGTGCGGAACGAGGTGGTGAGCGCGAAGCCCGCGAGTGGTCGCCTGGTGCCGAGGGCGCGCAGGTAGAGCGCGGCGAAGCTGAAGATCTCCGAGACGCCAAGCCCCGCCGAGTGGTTTGCGACGAGCAAGAAGGGCCCCTCGGGCAGGTGCTCGAGACCCGCAAGCGTCGGTCGATGTGCGAGCCGGAGGAGCGGCCACATCCAGCGCTGCGCACGCAGGATGCCGGGGCTCACCTCGCCAGGCCGCTCAATGACCAGCCCGTCTGCGTGCCTTGCGATGCTCACCGGCCGATGCTCGCGCGTTCCGCCTCTGCGGTCATCTCTTCCTTGACCTTGCAGACACAAGCCTCCGACGCTCTGCGCGTGAGCACGGACGAGGACAAGCGCTGGGAAGCCGACTACCCGCATCGCGACGCGCTCGTTGATGTCCGACGATGGACGTCGCTCGAGGTCACGCGTGCGCAAATCTCCGCCGCGTTTCTCATCGAGAGGCTGGCGCGCGCCTACATGGGAGGGCGCCAGAGGACGGGCGTGCTGACCCCGAAGCGCTCTGTGCTCGTGGATGACATCGAGACGGTCCGTGTCACCCACGCTGCGTTTGCGGCGGCCCCACCGACTCCTGAGGCGCAGGCCTTCATCGACCGCGCGCTCGGCTGTCTCCGGCAATGCTTCGCGCACGGCATGGTCGTGTATGCGTGGGAGCACCGCGACTACACGGGGATCACGGACAGCTTCAAGTCGCTGCTCAGCTTCGCCTCCGACCCCAACCACACGCCTCTGGAGCTCGCCTGGGAGCCGACCTACCTCGGAGATCGGCCGCCGCTCCCGCCCAACTTCAAGCCTCCGAAGAAGCTCGAGATGCGGGTCGTCTACGCCATCGTCGTCGTCCTCCAGCTCATCGTGGTCGCCTTCCTTTGGTGGTTCGTGCACGCCCGCTGAGGCGCTTCGAAAGGCCGAACGGGCGAAGCCTCAGTTAAGCTCGCGCGATGCATCGCTGGCTGGCCACAGGGCTCCTCCTCGCGCTCCTCGCGCCGTCCTCTCTCCAAGCGCAAGCGGCCGCGCCCTCCGCCTCCGACTTGGAGCAGGCGCGCCTTCACTACGAGCGCGGCCTTGCCCTCTACGACGAGGCGCAATTCGAGTCGCAGTACACCGCCGCGATGGCTGAGTTCGAGGCCGCCTATCGGCTGAGTCATCGCCCCGCGATGCTCTTCAACATCGCGCAGCTGCATGCGCGCCTCGGGCATGCGGTGGAGGCCGTGGATACCTTCGCGCACTACCTCGCAGAGGCCGGCGAGATCGACCCGGAGAGACGTGCCGTCGTCGAGGCAGAGATGGCGCTGCAGCAGACGCGCGTGGGCGCTGTGGACATCGACGTGGCCTACGAGGGCGCAGTCGTCGTCATCGATGGTGTCAGCGTCGGCACGACGCCCTTCGAGGCCCCAATCCGCGTGAGCGCAGGCGACCACGTCGTCGAGGTGCGCGTGCCCGATGAAGTCACCGAGCCACAGCGCGTGCGCGTCGCAGGCGGCGCCACCGTGCGCGTGCACGTAAGCATCACGCGACGTGCCCCACTCCCCGTGACGGCACCCTCCGACCCCACGCCCGTGCTGACGATCACAGGCTTCACGCTCGCGGGCATCGGCCTTGTGACCTTCGGCGTCGCAGGCGCGCTGGTGCTCGTCGAAGACGGCGCACTCCCTGGCAGATGCGCGATGACGGGCTGCGGCCCAGCCGACACGCAGATGCTCTTCCAGAGCACCATCACCGCCGACATCGGCCTCGGCGTCACCGCCCTCGGCGCCATCCTCGGCATCATCGGTCTCGCAACCGAGGGCCACTCGGAGCGCACATCGCGCGCGCAGCTGCATTGGCGCGGCCTTGGCGTGGAAGGGAGCTTCTGATGCGTACGTCGATTCTACCGCTGGTGGTCAGCGCGCTCGTGCTCCCGGGGTGCACGCTGGTGTTCAATCAGGAGCGGTATTGGAGGGATGGCGGCGGTGTCGCGGTGGATGCGGGGGTGGATGCCAACCTCGATGCGTTCGTCGTGCCGGATGCGTTCATGGTGCCTGACGCAAACCTCGATGCGTTCGCGGTGCCGGATGCCTTCATGCGACCCATGCCCACGGTCCCTGGCCCACAGCGCACCGTCTCGCTGAGTTGCAGCGCTGCTCCCTCGATTGTGTTCGAAGACCTCGGCGACGGAAGGCGGGGCGTGGTGCAGCTCGTGGAGAGCTTCGCCTCGTTCCCCGGATGGCGCTCCTTCGCGATGCTCGCCAACACCGTGCAGATTGGGAGTGACGAGGTCGCCAACACGATTCCGTCGCACGCGATCTGGTTGGACCCCGCGCGGAATCCTCGTGTGACTTGGCTCGAGCCCTCAAGCCTTGCGGGGGTGCTGGTAGTCGGTTGGGACGAGAACGAGATGGTAGGGAACCGACGCTACTCCCCAGGCGCGAGCACGCCCCCCTTTGTGCGCGCGAATGCTGACCGCTTCGTGGTAGGCGGCGGCGAGCAGTTCATTGATTGCACCAACGTTGCGGACCCCAGCTGCACGCCTTGGGCTACAGGACTCACCGGGGCGAAATGGGGAGGCTTCGTGGGCGGAAGGGTGGTCCGTGCCTATCAGAACGGGATGTCGGTCGGGTTCCCGGAGTCATCAACGTCCATGGGCTACGTGAACAGTGGGCCGCTTCGTCAAGTCACCGGAGCAGCAGGCGGCCTCTACTCGAACGCCGACCCGAACTCGAATCTGTTTCGCTTTGATTTCACGGTCGACCCATACAGTGTGACTGCTGTCCCTTTGGGCCCTGGGAATGTCCGCGTCAGCCATGACGGCCTTGGGTACTTTCGGGCGACCATCGACACGTCGTTCATGGTGGCCGTCTCAGGATGCGGCGACGCGACATGTGGGCCTGGAATGACGACGCAGATCCAACTACCGGGCGAGTCGTTGGTCGACTGGAGCTTCCACGCATTGGATGGCGTTCGCGTCGTTGTCTTGCTCACGAGCGCGGTTGGTGCGCCGACGTCTGGAACGCACGTCTCGGTCGCCGCGTGGCGCGAAGGGACTTCAGGCCCCGTGGTGCCGCTTCGGATCGCCACGGGACGCTCGGCGAGCGGGATGTTCCAGGGTCGGGGTCGAAGCGTCGAAAGCGTCGCTGAACTCTCAGCTGCGCAGCTCGACGTCTACGTCTCGACGCTCGTCAACTTCCAAAACGGCGCGATACAGGAAGACCGCATCTACCTCTCCGGCTTCCGCCTCTGCCTCCCAGGAAGCTGAGCCAAACCTTCCGCGCGCGCCCCGCCACGTGGCGACACCTCCCGCAGGGTTTCCGCCATCGGTGGTGAAACGTGGCGACACCTCCCGCGGAGTTTCCGCAGGGGCGCTGCAACGTGGCGCCACCTCCGGCGGGGTTTCCGCCACGTGTGGTGCAACGTGGCGACACCTCTGTCGGAGTTTCCGCCATGGGTGGTGAAACGTGGCGGGAGCGATGCGGAAACTTCCGCACGTGTGGTGCAACGTGGCGGGAGCCTTGCGGAAACTTCCGCACGTGTGCCGCCACGTGGCGGGAGCCTTGCGGAAGTTTCGCGACGCTCGAAGTGAAGTTTGCGCCCGTTTTTCCAAGCAAATCGCGTCGCTTTTGACAGCTGGGCGCGTTCGCTGGTGAGATGCGTCCTCAAGAAAAGGAAGGTTTCTGATGCAGGTACCTGATCGCAAGACACCGGTGACGCGCTGTGAGTCGCTCTCCCGCTACGCCGAGAGTGCACTCCTTCAGTACATCGAGTCGTTCGACCCAACCGCCGAAGAGCAGGCGCAGCTTCGCGCCAACATCGACCAGCTCTTCACCGCGCGCACGGGGCTGGCGACGAAGCAGGCCGACTACCGCACCGCCGTGCTCGACTGCATCACGCCGCGCGTCGCCGTGGCCATCGTCGACCTCCGCGCAGACGGCGTCACCCGCAGCGCAAAGCGCGCCGCGGATGAGGCGGGCAAAGACGTTGCGGCGATGGTCTTCCCCGAGGGCGTCACGCCCATCGTGAAGCTCTTCGGCCAATCCGAGGTCGACTCGCTCATCGCGCTCGAGGGCCGCATCGCCGCCGCCGCAGGCCGCTGGAGTGAGGCCGCCGCGATGCAGACACGCATCATCGAGGCACGCACCCGCTACGAGGCCGCCCTCGCGAACCGCACGACGGCCCTCAACCTCGCCGCCAGCAAGCGCGCACTTCGCAACAGCGCCAAAGAGGATTTCCTCGACACGTACGCGAAGGTCGCCAGCGCGATCAAAGGTCTCTTCCCACGCGACAAGACACTGCAGGACGTCTTTTTCGACGAGGTCCGCTCTGCGGGCAGTGAGGGCGACGGCGAAGACGAAGCGGGCTGAGAGAACAGACGATTCACAAGCCAACGGCGCCAGGATCACGCCACGCCTGACGCCGTTTCTCTTTCTGGCTTCTGGCGACTGGAATCCGATGACCAAGGAAGATGCGATTGAGATCGCCAGTTTGTTTGTTGAGGCCAGGCGCGGAAGCATCCCGCCTCTCATCGGCGCGAGACCCTTCGACAAGAACGAGTGGGTCGTGCTCTTCGAGACCGTCATTCCGGGAGTTCCGCCCGGGACGATCGTCGACGGACCGACCGTGGTGACGGTGGACGTTCGGTCGAGAACGGCAGCGTTCTTCTCGTCGCCGTGAGGAAGAATCGGAGTGCGACTCAATCTGGTCCTAGAGGATCCCAAATATCTCCTGCACCGCGATGTCGTTCGCTCGGTCGCCAATGGCCTTGAGCGCGAGGTCGCGCGTGCCCTCGGGGCGCGTTGTCTTCTTCGCGTTGCGAGTCGCGCGCGACGGGCTGCGGCGCACGGCTCCCCTCGTTTCGCGGAAGACATGGAGCGCATCCTCGTTGCGCTTGAGACTCACCTGACCGCCGAGCACTGCAATGAAGCTGCGCGGCTGCAGGAGTCTCTCGATGATGAGATCCCGTCCACCCTCGAGACCCCGGAGAGCGCGGTGCTGCTCACCTTTCTCCAGGCCGTGGTGGACTTCGAAGCGTGCGTGCGCGAGGGCCGCGAGGGTGAGGCGCTCGGCCTTGCAGCGTGGATGCCGCTCGACATGCTCGACATGCTTGAGGACGACGGTGAACTCGCGCCGTCGTCCCTCGTGCGCCAGCTGGCCGACGCGGAGGTCGCGCGACAGTGCCGTGACCTCGAAGAGGCGATCGATGGGCGCGTGGTCGCGAGGGATGAGAGCGTGGTGGAGTTGCAGCCGGAACCTTGAACTCGGGGTTGAGAACGCGGCGCTGCGCGCGTCGGAGTAGCCATGACGAACCTGCAGGTGCCCATCTTTGAGCTCGGCGTTCTCCACCCGGACGTCCCTCGTCATCGAGATCGACTTGGAGGGCTCCCTTTGGGCTTGCCGCCTGGGGCATGGCCCACGTGCGCGCAATGCGGTGCGTTTCAGACCTTCCTTGCGCAGTTCGCGCTCGACGACGAACGCAGCGTCCTGCTCTTCCAATGCGACTCCGACGAGGCCACGTGCGAGACGTGGTCGCATGAGGGAGGTGCGAATGCGTCGCTCGTCTTGCGACGCGATCCACTCCTCGCTCCCCTCGCTGGGCCACCGAGTGGCGAAACGAAGATTGCTCCCGAGGTGCTCATCCGTTCGTGGAGCGACGCGCACCCCGATGGGATGGCGGCGTATCGAGGTGGTGCCCCGCGATGGACAAGCACACACGCGCATCAGCCCGCGATGGGCGACTCGTTCGTGCTCCAGCTCCCCGACGAAGTGGAGCTCGATGACCTTGGCGTCACGGCAGCGAACTCGGGCGCCGAGATACTGAGCACCGAAGGCAGAGAGACTCCTCCCGTCCCATGTGAGCACTACGGCTGGTGGTCACGCGGATGCCGCAACCGCGTGGGTCAACCCTCACAACTCGTCCGCCAAGCGAGCGGGAAGTGCATCGTCGAGTGGGCCAACTTCGGCGGCGGGACGATGTACTTGTTCATGCGGTCGGACGGCACGGCCTATCATTTCTGGGAGCGCTGAGCGGAGGTCGCGACAGTGCCGTGATCTCGTCAAGAAGGAGCACGATGAGGGACTTGAGCGAGCTGAACATCCAGTCGACCCGCGCACGCGAAGCGCCGTCCGAGGCGCAGTTCGCCGCGTTCGAAGCGCACTTCGGGGTGACTCTCCCAAGTGCATATCGAGAGATGCTGGCGTTCGCGAACGGTGGGCATCCCGAGCTCAGCGGATTCGTCCCCGCGGGTGCAGAGGACCCGCATCTCAGAGACGTCGACAGGTTCTATTGCTTGAACGACGAGCGAGGCCCGGAGACGGCTTGGGGAGCGACCGAGAGCTGGCGGAAGGCGACAGGGAGCAACATCGTCTGCATCGGTCGTGGCAGTGGCGGAAACCAAATCGTCCTGAACTTCGACGTGACGCCCCCGTGCGTTGACCTCTGCCTTCACGACGAAGCGTTTGCGTTCGTTCGCGTCGCCGATTCATTCGAGAGCTTCATCGACCTCCTTCAGATTGATCCCGAGATGGAGTGATGTTGGCGCATAGGATTGCAATATGAGACTGCGCAGGTCCGGGTGATTTCCATTGAGCAAGACCACGTCGTTGAGGGAAGGGTCGCATCCTCTGTTGTCGACGCACCGACCGAGACGCAGCTTCTCGCAGCGTTTGCCGCTCTGGACGGGAGGGAGCGGACGCAGGTCTGGTTGTATCGGGGCGCCCGCACACGGCTGCTTGTGAGCGGCCCCGTCCAAGGTCGATACGCGATCGATTTCAGCGGGCCTGATGACGACTACGCGTACGGAGTTGACCCAGAGCCGGCAGACGGTGGCGATGTGCCTGTGCCCGCGGGAAACGATGTCGTCACGCTTCCGTTCGCGAGTCTCGTTGAAGCCGCGAATGCTCAGGAGGTGTTGGTGCACTTCTTCAGCACCGGGGAGCTCTCAAGCGTCGTGCACTGGGTGCGGGGCTGAGTTGGTGTCTTCTCATCCCGGACGCGAACCTCAGATGGATACGACCCACATCGACACACGTGTTGAAGCCTACTTCCAAGCGAACCACCGCATTTGGAGCCGAAGCTGGGATAGCGCGATCGGCGAACTCGGAGAGGAGGAGGAATCTGCTCGGGAGTACGAGCGCGTGCAGCGACCCGGCTTCGGTGCCGAGGAAATCGCCGCGTTCCTCAACACGACGGGGTTTGGCACCAGCGACACCGCGGCCCTGCAGGCCTTCCTTGGATACGGCACCTACGGTCGCGTGAGCTGCGACGGCTTTCTCGAATTCTTCCGCACAACCTCCTTCGAGACCTGGACCAAGAAAGTGGAGGCGTTTTCCTTCTTGCTCGATACGCGACGGTTTCTTCCCTTCGCGACGGACGACTATTCCCGCGCGTTTTGCCTCGAACGGACCGGCGACGGCGTGGTCGTGTCCATCGTGGATGAGGGCAACACGTGCTCGAAGGTGTTCAGTTCCTTCGAGGCGTTGCTCGACGTCATGACGACCGTGCTCAACGCCGACGTCGTGCTCTCGGTGCCCCGCGGAGCATCACCCGACGCGCTTCAACGAGCCTTGGTGAGTCGCCTGCGTGAGATCGACCCGAGTGGCTTCGGCGCAGTCGGTTGGCCGAGGTGGTTTCAGGGCAAGGTCGGCGGGACAGGTTGGTGAAGCTCAGTGTCTGCACCGCAGAGGATTGCGTCGCTCCGAGACGCGCGAGGAGTGGACCGTGACCAGGACACAGGACGAGAAGAACGACGTTCCTCCCCACCTCCAGTCGACCTGGGACCTCCTCCTCCGCGTCTTCCCATCGGGAGTGCCTGACGGGGACTACCTGCCGTTGCTCGCGCACTTGTATCCACACATGTGCGACGGGAATCTCGCGGAGGTCATCGCGGCGTTCACGGGGCGTCCGGACTACATGGTTGCCAACGATGTGTTGCGAGTCGGTGCAGGAGGGCACGATGGCTCCGTGGAGTATCAGCGTCTCGCAGAGCGTCTTGCGGCGGCTGGTCTTGAGGCGTGGGCCGCGACTCCACTGCTCTGGGCCTTCTATTTGGAGCGAGTGGACATGCCCATCCTCACGCAGGTCATCGCGACGGCGTTTGGCATTGACGTGAACAGGATCGACGTCGTTGAAGGCGATTCGACGACGGGCACTCCTGGAGACCTCGGGCTGTACGTGTGGTCCGACCAAGGGCAGTTCCCAGTGACCGTCGAGGTTGCGACGATTCGCGCCGAACCGTCGTGTGATCAACTCACGCTTGCGAAGCAGATCAGCGCAGCGCTCTCAACGCGGGTCCTCATGTCGGATGGGTCCAACGACTTCGCATCAAAGACACTGATTCAACCCAATGGCCAGGATCGCCCAGTGAGGCTCAAGCCGCGATCGGACACGGACGAAGTGTTTGTGTTGGAGGACGATATCGACGAGGCGTAGCTCCGAACCACTACCCCTTCGGCCGACGCGTCCACTTCGCGTCTTCGGCCTTCGGCTTCGAGGCTGCCGCGCAGACCTCAAGCGCGGCGCGCGGGTCACAGCCGCAGAGGCCCGAGCACCAACAAGGGTTCGCCTCGACGACGCACCAGCCGCGGTCGCTTGTGCGACCGATGTCGATGACGAGCGCGTCGGGGAGGTCGACGTTCTGGTCCATCAAGAGGCTGTTCGCGAAGCGCATTGCCTGCTTCGCCTCGTCGTCGCCGAGCGGCCACTCGCCGGCTTCGTTCTTCGCGAGCGCGCCGTTGCGGAGGTAGGCCGAGTAGGTGTGCGCGCGTCGGTTGGCGACGAAGAGGCGCACCTCCAGCTCGAAGTTCACGACGTCGGAGATGTGCACGAGCTCGCTGTCATCGAGTGCGAAGTCGGGGTCGATGAGGCCGCCATCCTGGTAGACGCGCGACTTGAAAATCTTCTCGTCGACGGGCTTCACGAATGTCGCGGCCGAGAGCCTGCGCGCCTCACCGAGCGTCGCCAAACGCACGGGGCGCTTGCGGTACATCTCGGGCAACTCGGGCAACCACTGCGGGCTTGGCTCGATCACGGCGATGCCGAGCGGCTCGGCGAGCGCATCCGCGAGCAAGGTCTCGCCGTAGATGAAGGGGCCGTGCTTTGCGACGTCGGCCTCAATCGCATCGGCCTTGTACGAGCGCACGCGGACGACCTCCCAACCGCGCGCCGTCGCCGCACGCCACATGGCGTTCGAGTCGTCGGTATAACGAGGTGAAAGAACGAGCGTCCGCATAGCCAAGCCCTCTTACGTGAGTCGTCGTCGAAATAGAAGCGTCAACGCGAGGATGTGAGCGAGGTGACTTCAGCCAGCTCCGCGTAGAGATGCACGTTCGCGCGAATCGCCTTGCGGAAGACGCCCAGATGCATCGACTCGTTCGGCCCGTGCGCGCCTGTCTCCGGGTCCATCACGCCGTTCAAGATGAGCGGCAACGTGCCAAAGCGACGACCAAAGAGCGCGACGAAGGGAATCGTCCCGCCGACGCCAATCTGCAAGAGCGGCCTTCCCCAAGCCTTCGCATACGCGCGGTTCGCGGCCTCGAACGCGGGGCCCTTCGGCTCATAGAGCCAGGACATGCCGGGCTTGCCGCGACGCGTGAGCGTGACCTTCACGCCGGGCGGATTGCTGAGCAGCGTCTTCTCGATCTCGGCGTAGAGCGCCTCGTGCGTCTGCCCTGGCGCCACGCGGAACGAGAGCACCGCCGAGGCCTTCGCGCGAATCGCGTTCTTCTCGGAGCCCGCCTGCGGAAGCGTCGTCGAGAGCACCGTCACGCAGGGCTGACGCCAGATCCACTCGGCCGGTGGCTTGCCGTTGTCGGGCAGCTTGTTCACGCCATCGACGAGGCGCGCGCCGCCGCGGATCACCTCCTCGGTGAGCGGGACATTCCACGCGTCCTTGCGCCACGACTCAGGCACCTCCTGACGGCCCAACTTCAAGCGTCCGTCCTCATCGAGGAGGCGCGAGATGAGCATCACAAGACCAAGCGCAGGGTCGGGGATGAGGTTGCCCCAGAGGCCCGAGTGCACATCGCTGCGCAGTGCCTCGCAGGTGAGCTCAAGCTCGAGCAAGCCGCGCAGCGAGACGGTGAGGCCCGGCAGATCCGGCGAGGGGTTCTCGCAGTCCGTCAGCACCATCACGTCGGAGACGAAGGCCTCTGGATACGCATCCATGAAGCGCTCCAAGTTCGGCGAGCCGATCTCTTCTTCGCCCTCGATGAAGAGGCGAATGTTGCAGGGCAGCTCACCTGCCTCATCGAGCCAGGCCTTGATCGCACCGAGATGCGAGACCCAGCCGCCCATATCGTCGGCCGAGCCGCGGGCATAGATGCGCTCGCCATCACGACGCAGCGTGTGCGGATCACTCGTCCACGATTCGCCTTTGACGGGCTGCAGATCGAGGTGACCGTAGATGAGCACCGTGGGCTTCGAGGGGCCTGCATTCATCCACTCCGCAGCGACGGAGGGAAGCGCATCGGGAAGCTCCAGCACGCGTGAATTCGCAAAGCCAAGCGCGGTGAGATCCGCAGCGATGCGCGTGGCGAGCGCGCGCACATCGCCCGCGTGGGCGGCATCGCAAGAGATGGCTGGGAAGGCGAGATACGCGCCCAGTTGCGACAGCGTCTCTTCGAAGCGTTGATCGGCGAGGGCGGCGACAGCATCGGTCTTGGGGTGGGTCATGCGACGTGACTACGTCCGTTGCCCAACCTTCCGCAAGACCGAACGTGAGGTCGTTACTCCACGCGGTAGTAGTAAAAAATCCCCAGGCCCGGCATCACGCCCGCGTTCGGCGGCGGCGGCGTCCAGCGCTCGTGGAAGTTCATCACCGTGCGCACCGTGACCGACGCGCGGCCCGAGGTGCCGGTGACGATGAGGCTGATGATCTTCGCGCCGGTCACGAGGAGCGGGTCGAGCTGCTGGCGACGGTCGGGGCTGATCGTCACGGGTCGGAAGAGAATCGGATTCTCCGCGCCGAGGAAGCCGCGGATCATCGGGTAGAGGTCGCGCTCACCGCCGCCACCCTCGATGAAGGTCATGAAGTCGCCGCCCGTGGTGAAGAACGGAATCGGCGCCACCGAGCGGAGCGTGCGAAGCAGCTGGATGAACTTCGAGGCCTCGAGTGGGTCGGTGCAGAGCGATTGATCGATGAGCACCGAGCAGACGCGCGCGAGCAAGACCTGCGGCGGCGCCTCATTCGGGTTCACCGATCCGGAGCCGTAGATCGTGACGAGGCGATTCTCCGGATGCTCGCGATCCTCCTCGATGAACGTCGACCAGAAGTCATCGCCGACACCGCGCACGAGACGGATCTCTTCGAGCGAATCGAAGGGCGCGTTCTTCGCGCGGTAGTTGTCATCGAAGCGCTGGTAGATGTCGTCCTCGGCGCCGCCGACGGTGACGGTTGCCGCACCCGGATCGAAGTTCGTGCGCTCGGTGTCGTAGTCCCACCAATCGACGAGCGCGGTGACCATGTCCTGGCGCGTGGAGGTCTGACCGTCGGCGTCGAGTTGCTCAAAGAGCGGGTCGAAAGGGGAGGGCGATTGGTAGCCGCCCATGAGCGAGAAGTACTGCATCGCGACGCTGACACGCGCGCGGTCGCCATCGAAGAAGAGCGGGTCGTTCAGGTTGATGCGGCTGTTCTCGGCGAAGGCCACGACATCGCACGTTGCGTTCGTGTCGCCGATGCCCTCCGCGTTCGAGAAGTCGTAGCCGGTCTCGCCCGCGCGCTCTTGCGTGCCGCGGTAGTTGCAGAAGGGGCCGAGCAGCATGTTCGCGAAGTTCCAGACCGGCAGCTGCGGTGGCGGACGGCCGATCATCATCTGGTACATCGGCGCGACGGTCGCGCGGATCATCGGCTCCTGCGCGACGAGCAAGCGCGTGAGGTTGATGCCACTCCTCGCCATGTACTCCGCGCGAAGTTGGTCCCGCTCGGCGGAGGCCACGATGAACGCAGCGGCCGTGCTCTGCTGCATGTCGGCGAGCATCACCGCGAGGATGGCCAGCGCGATCATCGCCATGACAAGCGCAACACCACGCTCGCGTCCCGACGTCGACTGCGCGGCCCGCTCCTCCGCTGTCTGAGCACGCGGCCGCCCCGCGCGACGTACGCGGCGTTTTGGGCGGGGGTGCTCAGTCAACGGCATCGATCAACTCCTTCGCGCTCGAACGTACGAGGCTCCGCGAAATGTTTCAGGGAGGCGCAGATAGTCCTCGCTCGATGCGCTGCCCGCAATGGACTGAGGTGATTGCGATCAGAAATCGCGGCGGATGCGCAGCAACTCGGATGCGTGATGGGCCGGCGCGAGCCCGTCATAGATCGGGCACATCGCGAGATCGTCATCACGGAGCGAGCCTGCGGCGTAGTGCGCACGAAGATGCTCCCACCAGAGCTCAGGCGGCTCGAAGCGCGGCACCTTGATGGCCTGTGCAGGCTGCGGCGTCGGGAGCGGATCACTTGGAAACTCAAGGCCACTGCGAATCGCCTCACAAGCATGGCGATCGTCGTCATCGAGCGCCTGCAAGGTCAGGTGATCGATGATGCGCTGCCAGGGCACCGAGTCTTTGCGCGGGATTCGGTTGTGTGCGCGTGCGACCAAGAACGCGACGCGTGAGGGCGTCGTCCCACGCAATGCCCACTTGCGTGCAGGAGCGCGCTTTCCAAGCCTTCCGCCTGCCTCAAGCACGGCGGAGTCATCCTTCAGCACGACCGCGAGCTTGATGGCCTCCCAGTCACACCAGGGCTCTGCCGGGACGCAGCGTGCGCCCGTGAGGTACGCAGCAAGCGCGGCCTCGGGCTGGCCTGCACGACGCTGCGCGTGGCCAATCGTGACGTGCGCGACCGAGACATCGGGCTCCACCGACGCATGCCGTTGGCCCTGCGCGAGGTAGCGATCGAGCGTGAACGCGCTCCCGAAATCGGGCGATGTCCACTCGCTCACCTGCACGCGGCACCACGCATCAAAGGTGCGATGCACGAGACGCAAATCGCCTGACTCCGGATCGAAGTCGACAATCGGCCAGGTGTCACTCGTGGGCGCTGCGCTGCGATCAAAGGCCAGCACCGAGCCGTGTTCTGTGCGTGCAAAAGGGACGAGCAGATCCGGATCGAGGAACGAGCTCTCGCGCTGCCCTGCGACCTCTTTGAGCGCCGCATCGATCGTCGCGCCTGGGCCCGCAGCGGCTGTCAGCAGCACACCGCTCGGAAGCTGCGCGCCGTTGAATCGCCCAAGCACCAAACGCAGGTCGGCGGGGAGCGGCGAGCCAATCTCCTGCTCGATCGTCGTCATGTCGGCGGTGAGCGCCGCGGGCTGCAGGACGATGCCATGTTGGCCGTTCTTCTCTTCGGCCCAACGGATGAACTCACGAACGCCTCGATGCATATGCGGACGCGAGCCTATCGCGAAAGTCAGAGAACGCGTGCTTCTTCTGGGGGGGCCAGCGGACAGATTTCGAGTTCGTTGACGCTTCCCTGCGCATGGCCTTAGGCTTGGTGTGGCGTGGACGAGCCCGATATCAAGACTCGCGTGACCCCTCTCGAGGAGCTTCGGCCTCTCCGCAGCGGAACCGACTGTCTCGTCGTCATCTACTCATCGGACCCGCGCCAGTTCGGCAAGCGCCACGTCCTTGAGCGCGAGGTCTTCTCCCTCGGTCGCGGCCAGGAGAACACCATCGTCCTCGACAACGACAGCGTCTCGCGTCGTCACTGCCGCATCGAGAAGCGCAACGCCGCTTGGTACGTCTGCGACCTCGACTCGACGAACGGTACGTACGTCAACGACGAGCTCGTGAAGGAGTACCAACTCCGCCGCGGCGATCAGGTGAAGATCGGCGACACGATCGTGAAGTACCTGACTGGCTCCGATATGGAGGCGCAGTACCACGAGACCATCCATGAGATGGCCATCAAAGACGGCCTCACGAACGTTCACAACAAGCGCTATCTGCTTGAGACGCTCGACCGCGAGATCCCACGCGCGCTCCGCCATGCGCGTCCGCTCACGGCCGTCCTCTTCGACATCGACTTCTTCAAGAAGGTCAACGACAGCTTCGGGCACCTCGCGGGTGACTACGTCCTCAAAGAGTTCGCCACACTCGTGAAGCTGCGCCTGCGTCCGGATGACGTCTTTGGTCGCTACGGCGGCGAAGAGTTCTGCGCGATCTTGCCCGAGACGCCTGTCGTCGGTGGCGGTGCGATTGCAGATGATCTCCGTCGTCGCATCGAAGAGAAGCGCTTCGTCTTCGAGGGCCAGCACATCCCGATCACCTCCTCGATGGGCTGCGCCGAGCTTGCACACGGCATGGACGCAACTGCGTTCCTGAAGGCCGCGGACGAGAAGCTCTACGAGGCGAAGCGCAGCGGTCGCAATCGCGTCTGCCTGTAGTGCTCGCTGCAGCGCGCTTTGCCTCCCAAGAGCTGCGCGCGAGCGTGTAGCCTCCGCCTCGGATGAGCGCGCAAGTCCTTCTCGCGATCGCAGGCAATATCGGCTCTGGAAAGACGACGCTGACCCGTCGCCTTGTGGAGCGCCTCGGCTACGTCGGCCTCTTTGAGAGCACCGAGGCGAACCCCTACCTCGCTGATTTTTACGGCGACATGGCGCGTTGGGCGCTGCCCACACAGCTGCGCTTTCTTGCGGAGCGCGTGCGCATGACGCGCGAGACACTCGACCAAGGCCGGAGCGCGATTCAGGACCGCACGGCCTACGAGGACGCCGACATCTTCGCGGCGAACCTTCATGGTCGCGGCACGATGAACGAGCGCGATTGGGAGACGTATCGGCTCATCGCCGGGCAGCTCTTCGAGGGGCAGCGCGCGCCGGATCTGCTCGTCTATTTGCGTCGCGACGTGGATAGCTGTTTGAGCAACATCGCCAAGCGTGGCCGCGAGTACGAGGAGAGCATTCCGCGCGACTACCTCGGTGATCTGCATGACCGCTACGAGAGCTGGTTTGGTGCGTGGAAGCGCTCACCGAGCTTGATGCTCGATGCGAGCCGCTTCGACTTTCTGCACTCGAACGAAGACCTCGATGCGCTCGTTCAGCAGATCGAAGAGGCGCTTCCGCAGCGCACGCTTCCCTTCGGCTGAAGGTCGATGCCTCAGCCCATCGAGGGAAGGGCGATGACGAGCTGCAGGCAGTGATCGCCGACCTCGATGCGCTCGATCGAGAGCGTGTCGATCATGGTCGATGCGGCGCCTCCGGACTGTGCTTTGCGGACGCTCGGGACGGTGCGCAGATCGACGTGTGCGATAGCGCCGTCGCGCTCGACGAATGCACCCTCGATGAGCTCTTCGCTTGGCATCGGGCCCAGCACTGCGGCCCAGAGCGCGCGCGCGATGAGTGCTGCGATGGCGCCGATCAGCTCGCGGATGACGGGCTCTCCGGCGGCCTCGGGAGGCTCGACGCGGAAGACGACTTCCTTCGCGCCGCGGCCTGCAAAACGTGGCTTCTCGGGGAAGAGCTTGGCGTGCACCCAGCGGCCGTTGGTGAGCTCGGCCTCGAAGTGAATCGCGCCATCACCGCAGCGCAGGCTTGAGCTCGTGACATCGGGAAGTCGCAAGGCGGCGCGGGAAAGTGCGCGCTCCGGAATGGTTGCGGCGCGGGCGCGAATGTCGCGGGCCATCCCTCGAAGTGCAGCGACGGCGGGCTGCTCACGCACGCGTTCTCCGACGCGTGTGGCGGCGCCGCGCACCAAGCTCTTCAACCAATCACTTCGGTCCGACAAGGTCTTTTCCTCGCGAAGAACGCCCAAAAAGTCACAGCGGGGCGGCGTGAGGACGCCTTAGCACGTTCAAGGTCGTCCGCAGTTCGGGCATAATCCTCCAATGACTTCGAAGAGACCGCCTCGTCGAGACCCACGCGCTGAAGACAGCGTGACGCCGCCCGCAGACGACCTCAGTGCGCGCAGGACCATTGGGAATCGTCCGCCGCTTCGTGAGAACGCGCCGCGTGTGTCGACGCCGGCGTTCGAGGCCGTGGGTCGAGAGGGCGAGCTTGGGCAGTTGCTCGCGCGGCTCGGGGATGCGGAGGCGAAGCGTCGACGTGCGGAGGCTTTCGCGGACTCGCTCGCGCAGAAGCTCGTGACGTTGGAGGCGGAGGTACGCGGCGAGCGTGAGAAGCGCGCGAGCGAGGTTCCTGCTTCACCGCCGCTCGATGCGGCGAAGAAAGTTCAAGCGGCGCTCGAAGAGGCGCGCGCAGCCTGGCAGGCGCAGAGGGAGGAGCTTGAGGCGGCCTCCGAAATTGCGCTGCGCTCGGAGCGCGAGTTGCTGACGCGTGAGCGGGCTGAGCGTGCCGAGCGCGAGGCCAAGGTGGAGATGGCGCTCCGCATGGAGCGTGAGCGCATCGGACATGAGCGCACCGCACGTGAGGAGGCCGAGGGCGCACGTGATCTGGCCGTCGCTGCGCGAGCAGAGGCGGAGGCTGCCCTTGTCGCCGCGGACAAGGCCCGTGTCGCCGCGGATGCTGCGCGCGTCCAGGCCTTTGCGGAGCGCGATGCCGCCCGCAAAGCGCTTGAGGTCAGCGTGGCCGAGGCGCGTCAGCTGCGCGCGGCGCTCGATGCGATGACGAGGGAGCGCGACCAGAGTGCTGCGCTTCTGCCGCTCCTCTCGCAGGAACGCGATGAGGCGCGTCGTGTGCTGGCTGAGAAGAGCGCTGCCTTCGAGACGGCGGGGCCGCGTGTGCACAATGCGGCGATGAGCGCGGCGCGGGCTGTCATCACGCGCCTTGAGCGTCATGAGCACAAGCTCGCCTCGCTTCGGAGTGATGCGCTGCGCCGCGTGCTCGCCTTGCTCTCGGAGGCCGATACCTCGGGCAGCAAGATTGGGCCGCTGCCGCTCATGGATGAGGAGCCCTTTGTCTCGGAAGGGGATCGCAAGACGGGCTCGGTGCCACCACCTCCGACGCAGACGCCGGTGGAGCTCGCTGCGCCGACGCCCGAGGCGAGTGGCATCGCGCCACGCCCGAATGTGCGCACGCTCGACACTCCCTCGCCACGCTTGGTGAAACGCACGCAGCAGGGCCTTGCGGTGCTCCCCCGTGGCGCGTTTGTCGACCCACGCACCTCGCAGGCGGCCTCACCTCCGCCCTTGCCGGTCGCATCCGACGAGCTGGAAGAGCCCGCGAGCAGCACGATCGAGATCGAAGTCGACTGAGGCGGCCTTAGATCGCGTTCAGCTTGGATTGAGACTGCTCAGATTTTGGTTTCAGCCTGAGCGCGCCCGGAAGGAGTGACTGAGGCGTAGCGGAGCTACGTCGCAGGGAACGACTGAGGACGTAAGCCAGGATCAAACCAAAAGATGAGCGGTCTAGCCCTCGAGCGAGGTGTTCTCGAGGTCGGTCACGAGCGGCTTGTTGCGGAGCTTGCGGCGATGCTCGCGCAAGGCGGCCAGATCAAGCGGCACGTGACCGCCGAACGTCATCGTCGCGCGCAGGGTTCGCGCGGGCAGATCGAAGCTTGAACCCGGCTCCGCGAAGAGTGCTTCGAGCACCTCAGCAGGCTTGGTCGCGCCATCGGGCGTGATGTGCACGCGCATCAGGAGCGGCACCAAATCGCCGATGAAGCCGGCTTGGGTGAGCAGCTCGCCGCCCTCGCCGACGCGCACCTCGCGCAGGAATTTCGAGACCTCGATCTTGCGCTTGAGGCCCTCGATCTCGCCGCTCGATGCAGTACGTCGCGAGATGACCAGCGGTGCACCTTGTGCGGCCTGTTCAAGGCGCGCGTGGACGACGCGTGCGAGCGCTTCATCCGAGGTCGCACCAAGGCGCACGAAGTTCGCTTCGCTGTAGGCCGCGCGCGGGATGCCGACGATGTAGACGGCCTCGTCGATGACCTTGTTGATGCTCGCATCCTCCGCGCCGAGCTCGGTGCAGGAGAGGAAGTGAATGCCGAGTTCGGTCACGGCATTGAGGCGCGCTGGGAGGTCTGTGCGATCGAAGGGGACGGCGCTGTCGAGCTTCACATCGATGTACTCGCAGAGGCTGGCCGTGCCGAGCGCGAGCGCGGGGCCAAAGACCATCTCGGGCTTGGGGTGGAAGCCCTGCGTGTAGAAGAGCGGCATGTCGATGCGTCGAAAGACGCGCGGGATCACGCGCACGAGATCGAGGTGTCCGCGGTACGCCGAGCGGCCGAGCTTCTCGTAATGGAAGCGGAGACGAATCGCCTCTCCCTGCGCGAACTTTTCAGGCGGCTGTTCGTGCATCGGGCGCACCTTGCCGGGCGCGCGCGGAAGCGGTGCAGGAGGCGGCTCTTTGGCGCCGAGCGTGCGCAAGAAGACGAGGCGCTCTTGCTTCATCTGGCCCATGTCGCAGGCGACGCCGCAGTCGTAACAGACGAGCCTGCGCGTATCGGCCTCGGCCTCTTCGAGGTTCGTGTGCTGCACGAACATGCCAGCGACCTTTCCGCACGGCGGTGAGAGACGGTTCTGCAGCGCCTTGCGGTACTCGCGAAGCAGGAAGCCGTCCTCCAAGCCCACGTGGATGTGGTCCCAGGGAAGGCGCGCGCGGACGGGGATCGTGCCGAGGAAACGCGTGGGATCCGTCTGCGTGGCCTCGAAGGCCTTCGCCCAGATCTCCCACTTCATGCACTCCTCCCAGGAGTCGAAACGCGCGCCGTTCAGGTACGCATGCTCGATCAAGTTCGCGAGGGATCGATCACCGCGCGCGAGCACGCCCTCGAGCCAGCTTCCGTCCGTCGGATGAAGCTTGATGCGCACGTAGGCTCTGCGTGCGGCCTCGCGAAGAAGCTCCTTCTTGCGCGTGACCTCGGCCTTGGTGTCCATCGCGCACCACTGGAAGGGCGTGTGGGGCTTCGGCACATGGATCGAGCAGCTCGCGACGACCTCGGGCTTGCCCTTCTGCACGCGCTTGCCGACGTCTTGTGCGCGCTGCGCGGTCTCGACGATGCCGAGCACATCCTCGTCCTCTTCCGTCGGCAAGCCGATCATGAAGTAGAGCTTCATCTTCGACCAACCACGCGAGAAGACGCGCTCGGCCGTCGTCATCAGCTGCTCTTCGGTGATGTTCTTGTTCACCACATCGCGCATGCGCTGCGTGCCCGCCTCGGGTGCGAAGGTGAGGCCCGTTGCGCGCACCTTTTTGATCTCGTCGAGCAGGCCCTCATCGAGGCCGTACGCACGCAGGCTGGAGACGCTGAGCGCGATTTTCTCGGACTCGAACTTCTTCATCACGGCCTTCACGAGCGGATGAATCGCGCTGTAGTCGGCGGTGGAGAGCGAGGTCAGCGAGGCCTCGTCGTAGCCGCCGTCTTTCACGGCCTTGGTGATCGAATCGACGATGCTCTCGGGCGAGCGCTCGCGGACTGGACGGTAGATCATCCCGGCCTGGCAGAAGCGACAGCCCTCGGTGCAGCCGCGGCTGATCTCGACCGAGACGCGATCGAAGATCGTCTCGGTGGAGCTGACGGGACCGCTTGTGGGAAAAGGGAAATCGTCGATGTTGTTCACGAACGCGCGGATGACGGGGAAGGGCAGTTGCTCACCGCTCGCCTCGCGCTTCGGCTCCTTCACGACCTCGAAGTTTGTGTCCGGATCGACCTCGGTCTCGTAGAGCGAGGGCACGTAGATGCCGCCCAACATCGCGAGTGCGCGGAGGCGCTCACGACGCGGGACGCCTGCACGCTTGAGCGCCGTCCACGTGAGGAGAATCTGCGTCGACTTCTCCTCGCCATCGCCGATCACTGCCGCATCGAAGAAGGCCGCGAGGGGCTCGGCGTGCGTCGCGACAGGCCCACCGACGATCACGAGCGGGTCGTCGTCTCCGCGTGCACTTGAGCGCAGCGGGATGCCGCCGAGGTCGAGCATCAAGAGCATGTTCGTGTACGTGAGCTCGAACTGCAGCGAGAAGCCGACGACATCGAACTCGCGCAGGGGCTTCCAGCTCTCGAGCGAGCGGAGCGGTTCACCGTGCGCGCGCAGCTCCTTCTCCATGTCGCCCCAGGGCGCGTAGCAACGCTCGGCGAGGAGCTTCTCGTGGCCGTTGATGATGCCGTAGAGAATCTTGAAGCCGAGGTGGCTCATGCCGATGTCGTAGACATCCGGGAAGGCGAGACACATGCGCCCCTGCGCGCTCTCCCAATCCTTCTTCGTCTCGCCATGCTCACCGCCGACGTAGCGGGATGGCTTCTCGACGCGCTCTAGGAAGGCCGCGTAAGGGTGCTCGGTGATGGCGAGGGTGCGTGAGGAGGACATCGGCCGCGAGCGTAGCGGGGTTGATCTGCGCGTGCTGCCCGTTCGCGTGGACGCGGGGTCCACGCGCCTGCAGCTCGGCTGTTCCGGTCAGGAAGGGCGCCGAAGTCGGGAAATACGTCTCTCCCGGCCGGGGAAGGCGACTTTTCCGCTGCAGCTCGGCTTTCCGGGTCAGGAAGGGCGCCGAAATCCGGAAACACGTCTTTCCCGGCTCGGGAAGACGACGTTTCGGCTGCAACGCGGCTTTCGCGGTCTGGAGAGGCGGCGAACTCAGGAAACTCGTCTTTCCTGGCCGGGAAAGGGGTCTAACAACCTCGTTTTGCGCGTCCCGCGCTGAACGGGCGCTCTCACATCGGCAGGCAGGGGACGGGGACTGTGCTGACCACGACGTCGTCGTAGAACGCCTCGACCGAGTCGGATTGGCTTGCGAGCCCGAGATAGATCCACTCGAAGTTGCCGACGTCGGAGGCGGGTACAGCAGACGTCATCACCCCGTCGACCTCGGCGCGGGCGAGGGTGGCGGTGAGGTCGAGGCGCACGCAGACCCAGCGGTCGGTAGGGAAGGGCGCGACGGGTCCGGCGCCACCGCCCGTGGCCGAGAGCTGCACGTTGCCCCCGAAGTCGGAGTCGACCGAGATCTTGGTGAACGTCCCCGAGCGCGCGCCGTTGAACTCGCCGACCACGACATAGCCAGTCGTCGCTGGACGGCTGAGGCGCATGTAGTAGCTGACGTAGAGCCCGCTCCGAAAGAGCGCGGGGTCGCCGATCGGGATGCGAAGGCTGGAGTACTGGGACATGCCCGCCGTCGCGCGCATCGCCCTTCCGCGAAAGTCCGCCCGCGTGACGTATGTCGGCAGCATCGCCGTGGGCGAGCTCGCGCCGGCCCAGGGTGCAGGTGGGTCGGCCTCGAAGTCGAGGCAGGCGAGCGTCGTGGCACGGGAGCAGAGCGTTGCCCGTGCGCCGCCTGAATCGGGAGGCGTGAACGCGTCGACGCTCTCGGGCGCGTCGATCGTCACGGGCGCGTCGATCGTCACGGGCGCGTCGATCGTGTCATCCACCACGTCCGGCGCATCGATCGTCACGGATGCATCGATCATCATGGATGCATCCGGGCCCGCATCACGCATGGTCTCGCCGTAGCGAACGCGGCCGCATCCGGAGGCCCAGGCGAGCCAACAAGCGACGAACGCGAGACGAGAGCCACACAGCATCCTGCGATGCTCGCCCACCTCGCGCGCGGCGTCACGCGACTCGCCTCAGTTGGGTGGCGCAGGAGGCGGTGGTGGCGGTGGTGGCGGCGGAGGGGGCGGAGGAGGAACCGCAACTTCGTCGCTTGGCTGGGGCGAAGTTGGGCGCGGCTCAAAGAGCTGCGTGGCCCAGCGCAGGATGCCGCGCATGTTGCTCAGCGTGAGGTCGACATCGGCGCCGAGCGTGGCCTCCTCGGTCGTCACTTGAAGGCGCGGGAGCACGCCGCCCAGGCCCATCGAGGAGAGGTACGTGCTGACGAAAATGTTGCCGCGGTATTGGTCGCGGAGACGCTCGAAGCAGGCCGCCGCAGCGCGCGCATCCTCGGCGGACTCGAAGGGCCCGCGCAGGCGCACATGCACCTGATCATCGACTTCTTCGAGCGAGGCACGAAGGCCCGTCGGGACACCGCAGGGGCTCCCGCGTACGTAGCGTCGCGCGCCCTCGACCTCGATCGTCAGCACCGTGTGATCAGGCAACGAGAGCAACGCCTCGGCCGCGCTTGTGACCTCGCTGGCGTTCTGTGCACGGGCCGCTGCGAAGGCGAGCACGCGCGGCAAATCCTGATCGCGTGCGATGGCGAAGTGGTGCTCACCGAGCAGTGCAATGCGCCTGGGCGTCGCGTCGGGATTCGGCCAGTTCGTCGTGTCCACGCCGTGCACTTGCTCCCACGCGGCCTCTCCTCCCGCGGCCTCAACGACATGCGTGAGCACCGCGCGCGGGTCGCCCATCTCGGGCGTGAGACGACCTGCGATCACGAGCGTCTCGCGTCGCAAGTTGGGCGTGGCGATCAGCACACGCGAGAGGTCGCGCAGGGGGTCGATGCCCGAGCTGCCGAGGATCGCCTGCCAGTCTGGGAGCGCGCCCAAGAGGTGCTCGACATCCTCGCGCACAGCGGACTCACGCACGCGATCCAAGTCGAGACGGAGGGCGATTTGTCCGCCTGGCGGAAGGAACGCGACGGGCGAGCCATTGCCCGCGCCCTCCACCTCACTCGGCGCGCCGCCATCGGATCCAATCGCCGCATCGCGCCTTCGACGACGGGGTGCATCGCTCGGGATGCCGGCATCTCCATACGCGACGCCCGCATCCATCACGCCCGGCCCCGTGCCGTTCTCACTCGGTGCGGCAGCGGGCTCAGGAGGAGGCTCAGGCTCGGCTTGGGGCGCCGGTGGAACCTCGACCGCTGTGGCCTCCGTGAGCCCAAACTCGACCTCGCTCGGCATCTCGAACTCGAAGCCCGAGTCCGGCACGTAGTCGAACGCTGCGATGAGCCCACCCAGCAACGCATGCACTGCGAGCGAGGCACCAACACCGATCACGGCGGCACGCACAACGAGCGCGTGATCGGTAGGTAGAGGGCTAACGGGCTTCTGGCTCACAGGGGCTTCGACGTGGACCGGCGCCGCGCATTCGACAAGGCTTCGCGCGTGGCTTCAGCGCACCTCGGGCGTGCCTGCGCGCCAGCTGTCGAAGAAGCGCACCACCTGCGATTGCGCTGCGGTGATCGGATTGCTGATCGGCGTGGGTGCGGCGAGCTCCACGAAAGGCGGCACCGGCGGATGCTCGACCGAAGCACTGCCGTTGCGCGACACAAGCAGGCCGTGCGAGGCCGGAGCGAACGTCGTCATCGTGCGCACGACGCGGCTGCCGCCTCCCACATCGTAGGTCGCGCCGACAGGCAACGAGACGCGCTCCAAGCTCGTGAAGCGCGCGTCGAACGCGACGATGGTGGCTCCGGATGCGTGGGCCAGCGACTCGGTCGCGAGGTTTGGAACCGTCTCGTCGTCGACGGCCATCTGGAAGAGCACGTCGGTGTCTGTGCGCGCGAGACGCGGCGTGAAGCTCATCGAGTCGCCGCGATCCATCAGCGTCTGGTAGAGCGCGATCATCGGGAGCGTCGAGATGGTCTCATTCGTCGCGTCGAGCTCGGTGAGGTCGAGCGAGAACTGCGGGAAGAGAATGGGGAAGAAGGTGCTGCGGAAGCTCGCGCTGTAGTCGACAAGACGCGTGAGCTGGCCACCTGTGACGTTGAGCACGGCCGCGCCGACCTTGGGCTCCATCGTGGTGAAGATCGTGCCGAGGATGCCGCCGAGCGAGATGCCAACGAAGGAGAACGAGGTCGTGTCGAGGTCGAGTGTCGCGGGCCCACCGGCAGCCGTCGTCACGACACTCCAGTCGGCACGCTCGAGCGTGTCGGTGAGGGCGAAGAGATCCGAGACGGATTGGCGGAAGGCATCGCGCGGATAGAAGGGATGGAACGCGGCGTAGGGGCCGGGCTCAAACACGCCGAGGTAGTCGACGTAGATCTGCGTGCCCGTGATGTCTCCGTAGAGGTCGGGGCCCATCGTGCTGCCGAAGG
Source organism: Sandaracinaceae bacterium (assembly GCA_044373065.1). Lineage (GTDB taxonomy): Bacteria > Myxococcota_A > Polyangia > Polyangiales > Sandaracinaceae > JAFLCL01. Next base: position 7,430 of record JBILQT010000057.1, on the reverse strand, counting down.
TGTGCGCGGTATCGACGGCCATCGGAGCCGCGCGCATGCCGTGGTACGGGATGTCGATCGCAGCGACGGCGTAGCCTGCCTGCGCGAGCGTGTCGGCGATGGCGAAGATCTGGCTGCGGTCGTTGCCGAGGCCGTGTTGGTAGATGACCGTGGGCACGTTGGTCAGATCGCCGCGCGGGAGCACAAGCGTGAACCAGACGGTGCTCGTGCTGCGGACCATGACGTGCCCATCGGCGCTGTGTTGCCAGGTGTCGTGCGCGTGCGGCGTGGCAGAGAGGAAGTTGGGCGCCTCGAAGGTGCCATCGACGACGTAGCCGATGTTGTCGTGCGCAACGCCGCCAGGCGCATCGCCACCAGGACCAGGCGTCGTCGGCGTGCCGAGCAACGCGTCGAGCTCTGCGCCACGTGCAAGCACGCGCTCGATGCGAAGTGCTGGTGTGCTGCGCGCGCGAATCTGCATGCGCACATCCGTCATGTCCTCGGTGATCGTCTGCACGCGAAAGTGCGCGAGGCCAACCACATCCGAGGCGGCGACGCCGCCTGCAGAGAGGCCTGCGAGCACACTGCGGTACTCCATCCAAGCGCGCGCAAGCGTCGGGTCGGTTGGCTGGGCTGTCGCATCCCGTACCGTCGCAAACGCGCTGGCAGGCGAGAGTGCGCGACCGTCCGTTCCAAGCACACGACGCGTCACGACCGCTGCATACGAGCGCCCCGGCTCAAGCGGCGATCCATCCGCGGGACGCAGCGTCAGGTAGCCGCGCGAGGCCGAGTACTCGACCGCCACAGGCATGCGCTGCATCGCGGTCGGTGAGGCTGCATCCACATCGACGAGGAAGACTGCAGCGTTGGCTGCGAGCGAGGCGGATGGCGTTGCGGGAAGCGTCGCTTCATCGATCGCACCCTCGACGCGAAAGAAGATGGCTGAGTTCGCTCCGAAGCCATCGATCTCGGTGAGGCCGCGTCGCACAGAGGCATAGAGTTCGCGCGCGACGCTCTCGCTCTCTCCGGGCAATGCGCCCATCTGAATGCCGCTCTCGCCGAGGTAGAGATCATCGGGGAAGGGCACGTCGCCGAAGTCGATGGCGGTGCCCGCTGTGGGCGGATCAAAGACGAGGCGCGTAGTGCTCGGCATGCCAGCATCGGAGCCAGGCATGGGAGGCGGCGGTGGGCATGCAGCGAGAAGTGCACTTGCTCCAACGAGGAGTGCGAGGCGAAGCGTCCGAGTCGTCATGCAGCAACGATCACATGCAGCGTCTCTCTGGGTAAAGGAGACGGAAAAGAAAAAGGCCGAGACATCGCTCGACCTTTCTCTTCTCTGGGGAGAACTCCCCGAGTTCAGACGCTCACTTGAGCTTCTGAATGAGCGCCACCTTGTAGGTGTCGCCACGCGTCCGCATGTCCTCATAGAGGCGCGTTCCGGGGTCACGCGCGAGGTTCTTCATCGCAAACTCCGCCTCAAGACGCTTGCGCGCGCCGAACACCGGCACCTTGAAGGCTGGGAATTTGTCGAGCGCCTGATCGCAATAGGCCTGGATGCGGGCCTTGTCCTGATCGCGTGCGATGACGGCTTCTTCCGTGACGTCGCAAACTTCGATGACCTTCATGCCGATCGACTCCATGAAGTCGAAGCAGGGCTTCCAAGCGATGTCTGGAATCGCGTTGCCCCAGCTCAGGTAGCCACCTGGCTTGAGGATGCGCTTGGCCGAGCGGAAGAACTTGCGATCTTCCTCCGTCATGACCTCGCCCTGATCCGTCACGTGCGTCTCGTTGACGACGACGATGTCAGCGACCTCGTCACCGATCGGTAGGTTCGTCGCATCGGCGCGCGTCGCGACAAGGCGGTGGCTGTGGCGCGGAACGAACTTCTTGCGGCATGTGGAGACGCCCGCGAACTGCATGTCGACGGCCTCGTACGTGCACTTGGGCATCGTGCGCTCGCAGGTGAGGTCGGCGCCTGCGCCGGTTCCGCAACCCATCTCGACAATGTGAACGCGGCCGTTCTTCTCGGCGGCCATCTTCTGGATCGCATCGAAGTGGTAGAGGCCGGTGTAGGCATTCTTGCCGAAGCGCTGTGGCTCGCTCTCCGGGAAGGGCGCCGGTCCCCAGGCCTTCGGCCAGGCGTATCCCCACGTGTTGAACGTGAATTCGTAGGGCGTTCCGTGCTCATCCTTCACGGTGCCGACCTGCCGATACAGCGAGTAGAGGAGCGAATAGACGGACTGCTTGGTGTAGTCCTCCTCGTTCACGTGGCCGTTGTCCGTCTGGACTTTGCTTCGGCCTTCAAAGACTCCCGTCGCCACCCAGGCGGAGATGATCCCCTGAAGCTGGGGCATCGTGTAGTTGGTCGTCTCGCTGAGATACGTAAAAATGTCCACTGGTCACCTTCGTCTTGAGGTCGGTCTTCTGTCCCGCCATGGAAAACCAGCGAGACCTCCTGCTGGCGAAACCAGCGAGAAGCGCGGGGGACCACCCGCGGCCGCTCCATAACCTGCAAGTTGGGTTCTACAAGCGCATATCTCGTGCGCTGAACGCGTGTGCGCCCTGATCGGTGCCTCTTCACCTCAGGCGGACCTCCCTCATTGAGGCGCTTGGAGAGGATTCGCGAGGCACTTCGGATATGGTGCTCGCGTGTCAAAAAAGGACGACCCGGACGAGCCAGATCCCACGTGGAGTGAGTCCCTTCGCGACTCTCGTTCTGCGGCGAAGCTGGTCTTTCAAACGGACCCGAAGCAGGCGATCGCATCGGCGGTGCTGGGCCTTGTGGCTGCGCTCTTTGCGCCGGCCATCGCGTGGACAGCGCGCGAGATCGTGAGCGCGGTGGAGCATGCTGCGCAGATCAGCGACGAGGCGACACGCAACCACGTGCTGATGCTCGTGGGCGTCGAGCTAGTCCTTGTCGTCAGCTCAACAGCGCTTCGCAGAGGCGGCGACCTGATCGGATCGCTCCTGAACCAGCGCGTCGGGCAGCGGATCAACGAGACCATTCTGGAGAAGTCGCTCGCGCTCGAGCTCGCCGATTTTGAGAACCCCGAGGTGCTCGATCGCATGACGCGCGCGCGGCGCGAGGCCTCCTACCGACCGACGGCGCACGTCTCGAATGTGCTCTCGTTCGTGCAGAGTCTCGTCTCCTTCTTCGGCCTCGGTGCCCTGCTCTCGACGCTCTCGCTCTGGTCGTTTGTCGCACTCGCCGTCGCGACGATTCCCGTCTTCATCTCGGAGCTCTACTTCGACAAGGAGTCCTTCCGACTCTTCTCTTGGCGCTCTCCTGAGACGCGCAAACAGAACTACCTGGAGATGCTTCTCGCGCGCGCGGACTACGCGAAAGAGATCAAGCTCTTCGGCCTGGGCCCCGTCTTCTTGGAGCGCTACCGCGCGATCTTCACGGCGCTCTGGGATGACGACAAACGGCTCGCGATTCGACGCAATCTGGCGAGCTTCGGATTGCAGCAGCTCGGCACGCTCTCGTTCTATGCGCTCTACGGTTGGGTCGCCTGGCTCGCGGCCACAGGGACGCTCTCGCTCGCGGAGATGACGATGGCGCTCGTCGCATTTCGTCGGGCGCGTGAGGCGCTGCACGACCTGCTCACGACCTCGGCTTCGTTGCTCGGCGACAGGCCCTACCTGCGCACGCTCTTCTCGTTCTTGGAGCACCCGTCCTCGGTGCGAAACAACGGCACGGAGTCGCGAGGCCCGACGCCCGGTGATGGCATTCGCTTTGAGGAGGTGACCTTCTCCTACCCCGAGGCTGAGAAGCCCGTGCTGGATGGCATCTCGTTTCACTTGCCTGCAAAGGGCAAGCTCGCGCTCGTTGGTGAAAACGGTGCGGGCAAGACGACGCTCATCAAGCTGCTCACGCGCCTCTATCGGCCGACGAGCGGGCGCATCACGCTCGATGGATTGCCCCTGGATCAGTGGGACGAGACGGCCCTTCGCGCGCGCATCGGCGTCATCTTTCAAGACTTCGTGCAGTACCAATTCACGCTCGGCGAGAACATCGGCGTGGGCGATGTGACGGGCATCGACGACGAGGCGCGTTGGACGATCGCGGCTGAGAAAGGCATGGCCAATGAGGTCGTGCGCGACATGCCGGACGGCTGGAAGACGCAGCTCGGCAAGTGGTTCGACAAGGGGCGCGAGCTCTCGCTCGGTCAGTGGCAGAAGGTCGCGCTCTCGCGTGCGTTCATGCGTGAAGACGCCGACATCCTCGTGCTCGATGAGCCCACCGCCTCGATGGATGCGGAGGCTGAGGCGCGCATCTTCGCGCGCTTCCGTTCGCTCACCGAGTCACGCAGCGCGATCCTGATCAGCCATCGCTTCTCGACGGTGCGCATGGCCGACACGATCCTCGTCATCGACGGAGGGCGCATCGTTGAGTCGGGCAGCCATCACGAGCTGATGGCCAAGTCGGGCAAGTACGCGCACCTCTTCACGCTGCAGGCGCAGGGCTATCGCTGATCAGAACGCGTTGGTGCGCTCGCGCAGTGCCTGCTTCACGAGGGCCTGAACTGCGCTGCGTACTTCTTCTGCGAGGTGCTGCACGCGCAGGCTGTCTTGTGCGGCGCTTGCGGGCTCGGAGCTCAAGTCGATGGGCTTGCCGAAGCGGATCACCCAGCGGCTTGGGAGCGGCACAAGGCCGAGCGGGCCAAGCCACGGGAAGGTCGGCGTGACGGGCATGAAGGGGACGCCGAGCCAGCGCGCCCAGCGGTCGCTGCGGAAGAGCATCGGATGCGTCTCCTCCGAGCCAACGACGGCCACAGGCACAATCGGCGTTCGCGTGCGCAACGCGAGCTTGATGAAGCCGCCGCGACCAAAGCGCTGAATCTCGTAGCGCTGCGACCAGGGCTTGCCGACGCCCTTCTCACCCTCGGGGAAGACGGCGACGAGCTTGTCGTCGTTGAGCAGACGCTCGCCATTCTCGGGGCATGCGCGCACGGCGCCGAGGCGTGTGGTGAGGGCGCCCAAGAAGGGCGTGTGTGCGACGAAGTCTTCGCTGAGCCAGCGCAATCTGCGGTGCGCGGGGTGCTCAAGTTGAAGCGTCGTCTTGAGCATCAGCCCGTCCCAAGGAAGCGCGCCCGCATGGTTGCCCACCAAGAGCGCGCGGCCCTCGCTCGGCACGTTCTCGATGTCGCGCGTCGTCACGCGGAACCAGCGGCGATGCAGCGCCTCAAGCAGAGGCCGCATGCGCTGCTCGTAAGCCTTGTCGAGCCCGAAGTCGTCGACGTCCTCACTGCGATCACGCAGCGCCACGCGGCCCCACTGACGTACGTAGTACTCCGGGCTGAGGAGCTCGCGTGCGGTCTGCAGAAGGCTGGCATCCTCGACGTGATCCATCACCTCCGTGCTGCCCAGATGCTGCGCAATCTTCGCGAATGCAGCCGCGACATGCTTTCGCGAATTCGGATCACGGGCCGCGCGCGCAGCCTCATCGAGCAGCTCATCCAGACGCGCCTCGCTCGGGTGTGCCTCGGTGACCGCGGGACGCACGGGCTCGATGAAGACCTCTGCGTACTGCGCGTCGTCTACGACCTCATCGAGCGCAACCGGCTCTGCCGTCTCTTGCAGGGCACGCGCCTCCTGCTCCACGCGGAGGCGCTCCTGCTCTTCCTCCTCAAGACGTGCTGCTTCCGCAAGCTCCGCCTCACGCTGCTTGATCCACGACACAGGTCGCGAAGCCGCACGAAGCTCGGCCTCGCGCTGCTGCACGACGGAGGGCTTTTTCGCGCGTGCGTTCGGCAGCTTCGTGCGTGCCGTGGAGGGCTTCGGTGTCGCCTCGGAAGCAGGCGACGGAAGAACGTCTGCAACCTCGCTCGGGGCTGGCAGAGGCCGTTGTGCGCGGCCACTGGGGCGCTTGGGTGATGAGGGCGTGAGCGGCTTTTTGGCGTCGGTCATGGAGGGCTCTTTCGGGCGTCGGTTCACAACTCGGGGCCCAGCAAGCGGGCTTCACGCAAGCGCAGCGCACCGCCGAAATCGAGTACGGCTTCCTTCGTGGAGAAGGCCGGCACAAAGCCGAGTTCGCGTTGTGCGCGTGCGCCATCGGCGACGCAGACGTGATGCAGAAACTCGACGAACGCAGCGGGTGCCTCGTTCATCCCAGCCATCCACAAGAGCTCAGCGCTGCGCCGCAGGAGCGGGCCTGGAATCGGAAGCCCCGCGCGGCCCGCGAGCTTCACCACCATCGAGATCGGCAGCACGCCTTGGCCCACGATGTTGAACACGCCCTGTGCCTTCCAGCGTGAGGGGTCGAGTGCCAGTACAAGCGCGCTCACGGCATCCATCTCGTGAATGAACTGCACGAGCGGGTCGAAGCCCATGAGCGTCGGAACGATGCGCCGCGAGAGCCAACGTGTCGCCCATGTGCGCACCGAAGGCCCAAGCACAGGCGCGTAGCGCAGCACGGCCACCGACGTCTTCGGGCACTCCTCGCGAAAGCGCTGTACCTCACGCTCCGCGTCGATCTTGTCCGCGAGAAAGCTGCACTCGGCGCGACCGAAGAAGGTGCCGCGCCCACCGCGAAGGCCCCGCAGCGGTGCTTGCTCTGTGAGGAAGCCTGGGTTCGAGGCATGCGCGCCATAGAGGAGCGTTTGCGAGGCAACCACGAAGCGTTCGATCGGAGACTCGCGACAGGCATTCAGCACATGCATCGTGCCGACGCTCTCAAGTTCGTGTGCCCAGGGCTCGGCGGTCGTGGGGCTCGCGAGGAAGGCGAGGTGCGCGAACTCCGTGGCGTTCTCTGCGCGAAGAATCTCAGTGATGCGTGCGCTGACCGTGGGCTGCGTGAGGTCGACGCGGTAGCTGCGTGACTTGGCTCCGGTGGTCGGCGGTGAGGCCACATCAAGCAGAACGATGCGCTCGACGTCATCGCGCTCTTCGAGAACACCCACGAGGTTGCGGCCGAGGAAGGAGCACGCCCCCGTGATCGCGACGACTCGGCCCTTCTTGCGCGCCGCAGGGGTCGCGGACGAACGCGCGAGAGGAGAATCGCCTGGCTTGGTTGGGTCGTGGCTCACGGGGGCGACTTTACGTCGGCGACGGCAGAACGAGGAGAAGGGTTTCGGTGCCGTCGAAGAAGGAAGCCCGGCAGAGGCAGGCTCCGCCGGGCGTTCTTCACGTTTGCTCAGGGCCCGTCACAACCGCGTCGACCCGAGTAGTTATTTGGGTCGAAGCCGGGTTCGTGACAGCGGTCCTGGATGTTGTTCAGGTAGTTCACGTCGGTTTGTACGAGTGTTGGACAATCCGCTGGGAGCGTCTCGTACGATTGCATGCAGTCCTCCATCCCGCTCCAAGTGTACTGCTCGCCGTTCGTGCACGTGGGCCCGTCCCCAGGGCTCACGGCTCCCAACGAGTCTCGGTAGTAGTCGCAGAACTGTTCGCGTTGGGTGGGCGTCAGCTCTACGAGACGCGTTCCGGCCGGGATGCCGGGGAGTGGCTCT
>JBILQT010000319.1:0-7636 GCA_044373065.1 Sandaracinaceae bacterium | reverse complement strand
ACAGCAGCGTGCGGAAGGTGAAGCCATGGTCGAGAACGCACCTCGAGGTCGTTTCCGGGTTCCGAGCGATGTGGATGATGAGAGCGGCGCCGGAGACTTTGACTCGGCGCTCGTTGTTCGCTTGATTCAGCAGCGACGATCGGCCATCCAGGCCTGCTACGAGCGCGAACTTCGGCAGAATCCAACCCTGCAGGGTCGTGTTTCCGTGGCGCTCACGATTCAGGAGTCGGGTTCCGTTTCGGGCGTGCGCGCAGCCGAAAACTCCACGGGGAGCGACGCTGTCGCGAGCTGCGTGGTCCGCGTTGTTCAGGGGTTCCGCTTCACCACCGGTCCGGAAGGCGGAAGCGTGAGCTACACGTTCCCCTTCGTGTTCGAACCTCAGGGCTGAACGTTTGGCGGCGCTGGTGCCACCAACTTAGCCAGAAGCGGCGAGTACTCGACGGCGTTGACACCCCTGACCCCCTCGATATACTCGCCGCGGATTCGGACTACCCTCCGAACATCTAGACTTGGGTCGCTGTTTCGCAGCGACTCCGACTCGTTCACGGGTCGAAGCACCGCTGGTACAACGGTGCGTAGTAGTAATCCCGCTACCGAGGACAAGCTTGCTCATGCGACGACTCCTGGGTCTTTCGACCTTCTTGCTCACCGTGCTCCCGACCGGAGTGCTCTTCGCCCAAGCTTCAACGGGCCCCGGTTTCCGCGTTGGAGATTTTGAGCTTCATCCAGGAATTGGAGCTGAGATCGGGTGGGATTCGAACCTTTTTTACACCGAGGACAATGGTCGTCGTGTCGACTCTGCGATTCTGCGGATTACCCCCAGTTTCTCCTTCTCGACGCTGACGGCCCCTCGTCGTACGGAGGGTGAGGCGCGGGACAGTGCGACGTCGACGCCGCCAGTGGTTGCTTTCCGTGGTGGCGTGAGCGCCGCGTACTACGAGTTCTTCGCCGATTCCAATCGCAGGAACGTTGAGCTTGCGGGCAATCTCCGGTTGACGATTCTCCCCGAGCGGCCGTTTAACGTCACAATCTACGAGGATTTCCAGCGTTCGGTTCGCCCCTTCACCGAGAACGGTGGAGGCGTAAGCCCAGCCCGCATTGGGAACCAGGCCGGCGTTGACTTCGTCGCCCAGACCGATGGCGGCGTCGTGTCGTTTCGTCTTGGGTACAACTTCGGGCTCGACTTCTTCGAGGATGCGCGATTCCAGTTCGGTAACTCGATGGCGCATCGCGTGACACTTCAGGAGACGTTTCGTTTCCTGCCGAACACGGCGATCGTTCACGACACGACATTCGAGTACCAGGACTACTTCACGGACCGCTCGACGGCGTCGCCGGTACAGTTGAACGACAGCGCGCGACTTCGCAGCCGCATCGGTCTCAATGGCGCGCTCAGCGAGAACGTCTCGCTCATGGCGATGGTGGGCTACGCCGCGGGGTTCTTCGGTCGCAGCACGGCCATCCCTGGCTACCAGCAGGACTACGACTCAATCGTCGCGCAGGCTGAGGTTCGCTGGCAGATCGTCGAGGGAACGCGTTTCAGCATCGGCTACGACCGCGACTTCTTCCCGTCCTTCCTGGGCAACTACTACAGCCGCGACCGCGGCTTGGTGAACTTCCAGGCTACGATCGGGTCGTTTGCGCTCACGGTGTCGGCGGAGGTCGGCTTCATGGACTTCGGCGCAATCGTCGGACCGACGGGCGGAATCATCGACGCGTCGAACGGCGACCGAACCGATGTACGTGTAGGCGCTTCGTTGGGCGGCGAGTATCGCTTCACCGACTGGCTCGCGCTCTACGCCTCGGCTCGCTACCAGGGTGCTTTCACGGGGTACCAGTACAACGCAGCGCTCACGGGCGGGTTCATCGACCCGGCTGGCTTCAACAAGTTTGAGGTCTTCGGCGGCGTGCGCGTCTTCTACTGAGCACCGCGCCATCGAGTGAGGACGGCCCGCTTCGGCGGGCTTTTCTATTTGTGCAATCAATGAAAAAGCCCGCTGAGTAGCGGGCTTTGGTTGAAGAACGTCAGCGCTCAGAAGAGCTGGATGCTTGCTTCTCGGTCTGGCCCGACGCTTAGCCAGCGGACGGGGACTCCGGTGGCTTCCTCGATGCGCTGAATCAGCGTGACGACGGATGCAGGGAGCGCTTTTGGGTCGCGGATGGTCGAGAGGTCCTCCGTGAAACCGGGGAGCGTCTCGTAGACGGGCGTCACGCCCACGAGTGAACTGGGGACGTCGCGAAGTCGCTCGCCGTTTCGTTCGTAGGCTACGCAGAGCTTGAGCTCAGCAAGGCCTTGAAGAACGTCTGCTTTGGTGACGATCACTTCCGTCAGGCCGTTCAGTCGGGCCGCGCGGCGCAGGGCGACCAAGTCGATCCAGCCGCAGCGACGCGGGCGTCCCGTGACGGAGCCGAACTCACCGCCACGCTTGCGGATGGCTTCGCCGACTTCGTCGTGAAGCTCGCTGGGGAAGGGGCCGTCGCCGACGCGGGTGGCGTAGGCCTTGGTGATGCCGACGACCGAGTGGATGTGGGTTGGGCCGATGCCGAGGCCGGTGGAGGCGCCGCCGGCGAGGACGGTGGAGCTTGTGACGTACGGGTAGGTGCCGTGGTCGATGTCGAGGAGGGAGCCTTGCGCGCCCTCGGCGATGATCTTCTTCCCGGCCAAGACGGCGTCTTGGAGTTCGCCGGCGGCGTCGCCGATGAGCGATTGGAGCTGGCGTCCGTGGTCAAGCGAGAGCTGGATAAGTGCCTTGGCGTCGGGCACTTCGCCGCCCAAGGCGAGAATGGTTGGGCGCCAGGCTTCGACGGCGGCTTCGATGCGCGCTGCAAGACGCGCTGGGTCGAGGAGGTCGCCCATGCGAATGCCGCGGCGTCCGACTTTGTCCTCGTAGGCGGGGCCGATGCCGCGCTTGGTCGTCCCGATGGCGTTGGCTGTGGCCTCGCGGAGGGTGTCGATGAGGATGTGGTAGGGCAAGACGACGTGCGCTTGCTCGGAGATGAGGACGCGCTTGGCGGAGACGTCCGCGCCGGATTCGCCGAGCGCGCGGAGCTCGGCGATGAGCACCGCGGGGTCGATGACCATGCCGGGGCCGAGGATGCAGCGCGGCTTGGGCTGAAGGATGCCGGAGGGGACGAGGCGGATGACCGTCTTTTTGCCGTTCACGACCAGCGTGTGACCGGCGTTTGCGCCGCCGCCGTATCGGGCTGCGATGTCGGCGTGCTCCGTGAGCAAGTCGACCACTTTGCCTTTGCCTTCATCGCCCCACTGGGCACCAACGATGACTGTGACGCTCATCGGGAAACCTTTCGTTCGAGAGACTCGCGGACGCGAGTCGCGGCTTCAGTTCGCGCGGTCTCTGCCACGCGTGACCCTTCGAGCCAGTGAATTTCGCCGTCGATGACGACAGCGTCGTGGCTCCACGTTTCAGCCCAGCGGAGGCTCTCATCGCGCGACATGGCGGGGAGCGAAGAAACGGCCCAGCCGGCGCTGCGGAGTGCGCGGGAGACGGCGTGCGCGTCGACCACGGCGAGGCGCGGTCGCTTCGAGGAATTGCGCGCCGGGTGCTGTGCGCGGAGGGCCCAGTCGAGGTTGTCGATGTCGATGGCGAAGCCGGATGCCGCGCGCTCGGGGCCGATGCGTCCGAGGAGCGCGTCGTAGCGTCCGCCGCCGCCGATGGGCTCGCCAGGGCCTCGCGAGAGGAGGGAGAAGCTTGGGCCTGTGTAGTAATCGAAACCGCGGACCTCACCGAAATCGAAGCGCAGCTTGCCTGCAATGTCGCGTGCTTCGAGTTCGGAGCGCAGTGCGTCGAGGGTTTGCAGATGACCCTCGACATCGAAGGGAGCGAGCCAGCGCTTGGCCTCGGCGATCACGCTCGCATCGCCACTGAGCTCGATCAGCGCGACGAGTGCGGAACGCAGATCGGCAGGCGCTTGGGCACGCATTGCGTGCTTCTCAAGTGCGCTTCGATCGCGAAGTGAGAGCGCCTGCAGGACGTCCTCACGGAAGTCTGGATGCAGCGTGCGAACGAGCGAACGCGCGAGCGGGACGAGGGCGAGCTCAATCGTGTGTTCGAGTCCAGTTGCGCGGAGGGCGGACGATGCGGCTTCGATCGTTTCTGCATCACCTGGTGCGCCTGGGATGCCGATGCACTCGGCTCCGATCTGGGCCACCTGGCGCTGACGGCGCGCGCGCCCGCGTCGTGTGCGGAGGACTTCGCCCTCGTAGTAAAGGCGGAACGGGGACGGGCGCTCACCGAGGCGTGTTGCAACGATGCGCGCGACCTGCGGTGTGATGTCCGGACGAAACACTGCGGCCTCGCCGCTCATCGGGTCGACGAAGCGCACGGCGTCTTGCGAGGCGCGTGAACCTGCGAGCAAAACATCGAGAAGGGCTGCGCGCTCGAAGGCGGGCGGCACCACCAAGGCGTACCCGAAGAGCTCGAGCGACTCGGAGACGGTGCGCATCAGGGCGCGTCGTTCTTCTGCCTCGGGAGGGAGCACATCGCGCATGCCGTCGGGCGGCGTGAGATTGGTCGTGGAGGGCGTGGTCATGGCAGTGGTCGTCAGGAGGAGCGCACGGCGCCGAGCGCGAGGAGAAAGCCGAGTTCGCGAATGAGGCGCCGCGGGTCACGCGGGTCGTGTGGCAAGGTGGCGCCGAGTTGGGTCAGGGTGATCGGGCGCGTGGCGCGGTCGAGGATATGCCTTTGAACTGGGCTCAGTGGCGCCTGTGCAAGGCCGCGTGGTGCTGGGCGTTCCACCACGAAGGATTGTCCAGATGCGAAGGTGATGAGACCGCTCGCGGTGCGCCGTCGGATGCCCTCTTCGAGCACTTGCCACCCATCGAGCGAGAGCGGAAATGCGGGCGCCGTGTGCGTGACGCCACGTGTAAAGCGCGCATGCCCTGACTCCCACGTGAAGAGCTCGAGCAGCTTCTCTTCGACCTGCGTTGCGATCAGCTGAAAGAGCTCCATCGCGTCGATGAGACCAAGGCCCGTGAGCGTCTCGCCGAGGCGGCCTTCGAAGCGCGGCATGACGGCGAGGGCCATCTCCAGTTCGCCGCGCGAGATGACGCCGCGTGCGACGAGAAACTCTCCGAGCAGCTCGCTCGCCATGTTCGACGAGACGAACTCCGGGATGCCGCCAACCACGAAGACTTCTTTGCGCGTGCCGCCTTGCTCGAAGACGAGAAGGCCTGTCTCGCGCTCAAGCAATGCTTGCGCGAGGGCGCGTGCTGCACCCTCGGTGGCGATGTCGTAGTCGCGATCGCAATGCGCCGCGGAGGGCGTGGTCGAGGTCGGAACGTGGCGCGCGAGATCGGGCCAATCGGCGAGCGCTCTGGGTGCGCCTTCGTCGGTGCGCTTCACCCAGCATGAGCTTGCGAACTTGCCGGTGCGGAGGCCCTCGACGACGCTTGCGAACGACCACGTCTCGTTTGTGATCGTCTCGGCCGTTGCACCCAGCTGGTACTGCTCTTTGCGTGCGTCGTCGTGGCGCGCGTCGTCTTTGAGTGCGGCACGCACCGCGGTGATGTTCGCGGAGGATGGGACGCGCAGATGCGCGGCCTCGCTGACGATGGCGGAGAGGTCTGCGCGGATGCCTGCGAGGTCGCGCGAGGGAAGCGACTCTGCCAACGCGCTTGCGAGCTGTGCTGCGGTGGGTGTGCGCGTTGCGACCTCACGCTCAAGGGCAGGCCTCAGGATGCGAACGAGGTGCGCTGGAAGGCGCTCGGTTGCGCGATCCAGGCGCGAGAGATCCGCATCGCGAATCGCGAGCAAGGTCGCGAGCTCGGAGGCGCCGACAAAGAGCGGCTCACCGATGAAGAGCTCAGCCGTGAGTGCAGCTGCGGCGAAGACATCCGAGCGCCTGTCGACCTCGGCGCCCGCGACCTGCTCGGGGCTCAGGTAGCCGAGCTTTCCATGCGAGCGGGCGAGCGCTGCTTGCGGAAACGACTCGGCGAGAAGGGCCCTTGCGATGCCGAAATCTGCGAGCTGCACGTCGCCGTGCACGGAGAGGAGCACATTGCTCGGGCTCACATCGCGATGCACCAGACCGAGGGCGGTGCCGTCCTCCGCGCGCGCCTCATGCACGGCATGAAGACCAAGCAGGAGCTCGTGTGCAACGAAGGTCGCGAGCGGGAGGTCGAGGCTTCGTTCACTGCGCCGAAGCCAGCGCAGGAGGCGCCATAGATCGATCCCGGGGACGTGCTCAAGGACGAGATAGGGAAGGCCATCGGCGTGGCCTGCATCCAGCACGCGCACGACGTTGGGGTGCGTGACGCGGGCACCGAGATGCGCCTCTTGCGCGAACATCGCCTGCGCTTGCGTCTCGCTGGCGAAGGCGGGCAAGAGACGCTTCAAGATGACGGTGCGGGGCTCTCCCACGGCGCGCGGTTCCGAGGCTCGGAAGAGCTCGGCTGTCCCTCCCACGGCGATGCGCTCGATCAGCGTGAAGGGACCAAATCGGGAGTTGGGAGGCGGCGCCTGCGGAGGCGGCGGTCGAGAAATCCGCACAAGCGGACCTTAGCGCGTCTCTGTGCGATGCCGCGAAGCGATCGTGACATTCGAGGGACGACACGGGCATGCTGCCACCCATGGCCCGAAGAAAGAGTGTGCTCGACGACGCTCTCCCCTACGACGAAGAGTTCCTCTTTCATCTCTCGCGTGGCAGCGAGTTCTTGATCGCGAACCGCGTGGTCGAAGCGAAAGACGAGCTTGAGCGAGCCCTGCTCTTTCAGCCGCGTGATGCGAAGGGGCAGGATCTGCTCGCGGGCGTGTACTTCCGCTTGGGCGTCTACCCGCGTGCGATCGAGCTCTGGCAGGACCTTGTGCGCGTGCATCCGGAGGACGTCGCGCTGCGCGTGAATCTTGGCCTCGCGCTGCTCAAGACTGCGCAGCTCGATGAGGCGATCAAGCACCTGCAGCGCGCAGTCACGCTCGATGAGGAGCATGGCCGCGCGTGGGGTTATCTCGGCCTTGCGATGTGGCGTGATGGGCGCATCGACAAGGCGCGCGAGGCGTTCGTGCGCGGTGGCCAAGTGTCGATGGCGCGGCGCATGGAAGAGATGCTTGGGATGTCGAGCGGCTCGATGTCGCCGCCCCCTTCGCTGGAGTTCGATCTCGAGCCTGCCGAGGTCTTCACCGCCAGCATTCCCAAGCCTGGGCGCATGCCCTCGGAGTTTGGTCATGCGGTCGTCTCAGGTGATGTGCCCACGCGCTCGGGGGTCACGCAGCACGATGCGCTTCGTCCTTCGATGGCTCCGGGGCGCGCGCTCTCGAAGTGGCCTGGGCCTGTGCGCGAGCTGGAGGGCATGTCGATCTCCGATGGCGTGCTGATGCTCGCGCCCGTGAAGACCGCGATGCTTGTCGATCGCAGCAAGGCCGCTGCGTGGTGTGCGCGTGATGCGGAGATGGGTGCGATGTTGCGGATTGAGGTGGGTGAGCGCGCGCTCGTACTGCCGCAGCCGAACAAGATCATCGAGGTGATGACGCTTGAAGAGGACCGCTACGTGTACGTGCTTGCGACGTGTCTCGTGGCGCATGAGACGAACCTCACCGGCGAAGTGCGGCCGGTGCGCATTGGTGGGCGCTTGGTCGATGTCGTGCAGCTTCGTGGTCGCGGGATGATTGCGATTGCGGCG
>JBILQT010000318.1:0-7680 GCA_044373065.1 Sandaracinaceae bacterium | reverse complement strand
CTGAAGCCACTCACGCACGCGATGCTCGCCGGCGTTGTAGGCCGCAAAACAGAGAGGCATGCCGATTTCATCCTCAAGCGCGTGCATGTAGGCCGCACCGAGACGGACATTCTCTGCAGGCTGGTAGAGCATCTCGCGACCGAAGGAGCCCTCGGCGTAGCGACGTGCGGTGTCGGGCAACAGCTGCATGAGGCCAATCGCATCGGCGTAGCTCACGACGCGCGGGTCGAACGCGCTCTCTTGGCGCATCACGGCGTAGAGCAACTCGGGCGTGAGGCCTGCGGCCGAGGCTGCAGCGCGCACGTCGCGTTCGTAGGGGCGCGGATAGGCCGCGTGCCAGACCCACTCCGCTTCTCGGACGGGCACGCTGCCGAGCAGCGCACTCACACCAGCGAGGCGGTATCCGCGATTGGCATCGCCGAGTTCTTGAAGGCGCTCGACGAAGGCGCGACGTGATCCTGTCAGCCCGCGCTCGCGTGCGCGGAGCGCTTGTGCGGCCTCGGCATCGAGCCCGAGCGAGGCGTAGAGACGCACGATCGCAGGCTCCACAATCGGCGCATGCATGGCCTCACTCGGCGCATCGTTGGGCATCGGATGGCCCGGCGCCTCGCCCATCTCCACCAAGCGCGAGGCAGCCATCAGCGCATACCAACCGAGCGCCTCACTCTGAATCGCCTCACGGTAGAGGCGCTCGGCACGCGAGGCATCGTGCGCGAGGAAGGCGGCGCGTCCCTCCCAATAGCGCGCGCGCGCACGGTCGATCGCGGTCGTCGCATCCGCGCCCCAGGCACGAAATGCATCGGCTGCATCGCGCGGGTGGCCGTCATCCAAGTCGAGCAGCGCGAGGTGCCAGAGCGCCTCACGTCGCAGGCCCTGTGAGCGTGACCCACGTGGACCACGCACAAAGCGTGAGAGGGCTTGCCGCGCCTCGCGCATGCGCCCGCCACGCAGCAGCGTCGCGCCGACCAACCACTCGGCCTCGGTGGCCGATGCGTGCCTTGGCTCATCGCGGATGAACGCGCGAAAGGCCGTGATTGCCTCGTCATCCTGGCCTGCACGAAGCGTCGCGCGTGCTGCGAGAAAGCGATGCCGCGCGTTGCCCGTGAGCCTCGCAGACTCCGCGTAGAGCGCTGCGGCCTCGACGTAGTGACGGCTCTCATAGAGTGCACTCGCACGCGCCTCAAGCCACGCACGGAGCGCTGCATCCTCACGCGGGCGCGGCAGGGGCTCGAGCTCTTCCACAGCACGCTGTGCGCGATGCGAGGTCACAAAGCGTGCAGCACGCGCGATGCGCTCCTCCGACGTCCAGGGCACCGCGGCCTGCCCCAGCCACGAGGCAAGAAGCCGCTCAGTTGCATCGGCATCGCTGTGCTGCGGGCGCGCCACAAGCAGAGTTCGAAGGACGGTCGCGCCACGCGCGGACTCACCCAGCGCACGCGCACACTCGGCCTGCATCAAGCGCAGCGCGAAGGTGTCGACATCGGCGGGATCCTCGCGCACCACGGGCAAGAGCGCTGCCTCCGACTGCGCGTACTGACCGAGTGCAAAGAGCGCCTCGGCATGCAGCGCTCGCACGCGCCACGAGAGTGCGGCACCGGCTGTTTGCGACGCGGCAATCTCCTCCACTGCCGCCTGCGTCTGACCCAAGAACAGAAGCGCGCGCACACGTGCATCGAGTGCCCAGCCATGGAGCATTGGAGGCAAGAGCGTGCGGAAGCCCTCAAGCGCTGTCGCAACATCGGCATGCTCGGAGAGCTCAACGGCCAGATGCGCATGCAGCACGCGCACATCACCACGCAGACGCTCGGCCTCGGGCAGCGCACGAATCGCACGCAGCGTCTCCGCGGGGCCATGCGCATGAAGCTCTGTCGCAAGGCGCACACGCAGCGCATCGGGCTCCGCATTCGCGGGCCGCGCGAACGTCTCGTCATCCACCTGTGCGAGCGCCGGGGCCGCAAGCCCGAGCACCATCGCGAGCACGATGCCGAACACGCGCATCAATAGGAGAACCTTCGGATCGAAACGTTCATCAACAACCCCACGCAGATCATCGACGTGAGCACACTTGAGCCGCCGTAGCTCATCAGCGGCAACGTCACGCCGACCACGGGGAGAAGGGCGCAGACCATCCCGATGTTGATCACGCTGTGCCAGAAGAAGAAGGCGGCGACACCGACCGCGACAACAGCGCCAAATCGATCACGCGCCGTCGAGGCAATGCGCAGCGCCCAGAGGATCAAGAACGCGTAGAGGCCGAGCAGGATCATCATGCCAACAAAGCCCTGCTCCTCCGCCCAGACAGCGACGGGGAAGTCAGTGTGCGTGTCAGGGACAAAGCCGTGCTGGTTCTGCGTCCCCATCATGAAGCCCTTGCCCGTCGCGCCTCCGGAGCCAATCGCCACGATCGACTGGTAGACCTGCCAAGCATCGCCCTGGATGTCGGCATCGTTGTCGACCCACATCGACCACCACGTATCGATTCGGCGCTGTTGGTAGCCCTGCAGCATGTAGATCGAGATGGGCACGAGCGACATCGCGAACGTGCTGATGAGCGTGAAGAGCGAGCGCTTCTTCAGGTTCGTCAGCAGCATGATCGTGGTGAAGATGAAGGCACAGAGAAGGGCGGTGCCGAGGTCGGGCTGAAGGAGGATGAGACCCATCGGGCCCATCAAGATGAGCGCCGGGACGACGAGGTCTTGGAGCGTGCGGCCCTCCGTCTTCGGGTCGTTGTGGAGGTGCTTGGCCAGCGCGAGGATGAGCACTGGCTTGGCCAATTCGGAGGGCTGTAAGGAGAAGCCTCCGATGTAGATCCAGCGCTGCGAGCCGCGCACCTCGGGCGCGAGAATGAAGACGAGCAAGAGCAGCGCAATGCCCGCGCCGTAGGCGAACCAAGCGAGGCGCTCGTAGTGCCGGTAGTCGACGGCCGCGATGAAGACCGCGACGCCCGAGCCAATCGTCACCCAGTAAATCTGCTGAATGTAGAGCTGCCCGAGGTCCTCAGGATGCGCGCTTGTGGCGCTGTAGAGGTTCGTCACGCCCATGACGGCGATGGCAGCCACCGTCACGAAGAGGGGCCAATCGAATTGGTCGCGGAGTCCTTTGCCGATGGTGACCATCGCTCATTACCTTGGTCGACGACGCGTCGGTCGCAGGGGAGGTGGCTGCGGAGGCGCGGGAGAATCCGGCACGCCGTCAGGACCGGTGAAGCGCGGCGAGAGGTACTCCTGCAGAATCTGGATGGCGACGGGAGCCGCATTGCGACCACCCGAGCCGCCGTGCTCGATCATCACGACGATCGCGAGCTGCGGATTCTCCACGGGTGCAAAGCCCGCGAACCAAGCGTGCGCACGGTTGCTGTAGAGAGCGCGGGAGGCGTCCTCTTCGGACTGGCGCACACGCTGATGCACCTGCGCCGTACCCGTCTTGCCCGCGATAGGAACGCCGCCCGGAACACGCACCGCGTAGGCCGTGCCAATCGGGTCATTCACCACGCCGTAGAGGCTATCGATGACGAACGCGAGGTTCTCACGCGAGACGTGCACGCGACGACGCACACGCGGCTCGAACTCCTCAAGCACGGTTCCATCTGGGGCCGAGATGCGCTGCACGACCTGCGGCACATAGAGCGTCCCGCCATTGGCAAGGGCGGCGTACGCCATCGTCATCTGGATGATCGTCGTCTTCGTATCGCCCTGACCAATCGCCGTGTTGAGCGCGAAACCACCACGCCACGCGATGTCATGTTGGTCGTACCAGGAGCGCGTTGGGATGAAGCCAGGGGACTCGGTGTTGAGGCCGATGCCGGTGCGTCGACCGAGGCCAAAATCCTGTGCGATGCGCGAGACCCGATCGAGGCCGACGCGCTCCGCGAGCGAGTAGAAGTAGACGTTGCACGACTGCATCATCGCCTCGCGCATATCGACTTCGCCGTGACCTGTGAGCACGTTGCAGCGGAAGCGATTGCCGCCGAAGACGTACGAGCCTGTGCAGAGGACGCGCTCGCTTGGGTTGATCAAATTCTCCTCGAGTGCAGCGAGCGCACTGAAGGGCTTGAAGATCGATCCGGGGAAGAACGCGTCGTAGATGGCCTTGTCGATGAGTGGACGAAACGGGTCGTCGCGAAGGGCCGCGTACTCCTCGCGCGAGAGGCCCATCGTGAAGGCGTCGAGGTCGTAGCTCGGCTTCGAGTAGACGGCGCGCACTGCGCCTGTGCGCACATCGACGACCGCCACGGCACCCGAGGGGTGACCGCGCATCGCGCGCTCGACGATGCGCATCAAGTCCATGTCGAGCGTGAGTTCCACATCACGACCTGGAACGGGCTCGACCACATCGGGTTCTTCGTCCCGCTCGGAGCGCGCGAGATCCGCGTCGACGATCACGCGTCGGTAGCCGCGTCTTCCGCGCAGGAGGTTCTCCCAAGCACGCTCAATCCCCGTGCGACCAATGCGATCTCCAAGGCGATACCCGGCTGGCCGCAGCTCGGCGAGCTCATCTCCGCGGAGCTCATTGAGGTAGCCGACGGCATGCGCGCCAAGGGATCCATACGGATAGGTCCGGAGCGGCGTTGCCACCACGTCGACAGCCGTCACATCACGGCGCCCAACGCGATGCGTGAGGTCGGTGTTGTGCGTCTGAATCGCGGCGAGTTGCTCACGCGAGATGTCCGTGAAGAAGCGAATCTGATGCGTTCGTCTTCGCTCAGGCACAAGCGAGAGGCGCTCCTCAAGGTCATGGCGTTGCGCAGGCGTCAGGCCCATCAGGCGCGCAATCGTGCTGACGTCGTGCTCGGCCAAGGCACTCGGCGTGAGGAAGATGTCGTACGAGGGACGATTGGTCGCGACGACATGGCCCTGGCTGTCGCGCAGAATGCCGCGCGTTGCAGGCATCCCGATGGTGCGCGTGATGTTCTCTCGGGCGACGTCGCGGTAGTGATCACGATCGATGATCTGCAGGTAGACCATGCGGATGATGATGACCGCGAAGGCGAGAATCACCGCGAGCGCCATCCACTTGTAGCGCTTGCGAAACTCGCCAACCTCGCGCCGCTGCGAGAGCAGGCTCAAAGCACGACTCCGCTCTCGGTGCGTTGGCTATCGGGCCTGGTTCGAACGCGCAGCGTGAAGGTCTCGATGCGGCGCACGGTGGCGTAGATCAAGGGTGAGACGAGGCCTGTGGCGATGGCTGAGCCGAACAACACCGAGGCGATGTTGGTGACGGCGCCGACACGCGGCACGTTCGAAATCGTGCGCTCAAGGGCCCAACCCGCCCAGCCTCCGGGCGTCATCTCGAGGGTGAAGGGCTCGCGGCTGTTGTCGCTGAGGATGGCGCAGACAGCGAGCATGGCGGCGCTCGCGAGGAATGCGATGCCAGTGGTTGCACCGATCTGGAAGGGCACGCCGCGCAAGAAGAGGCGAAAGGCTGCGACGCGAGAGAGCAGGAAGGTCGCGACGAAGAGGAAGGTTCCGTAGCCCAAGGGGGCCCCTGTCGTCTCATCCGAGACCACGCCGAGAACGAACGCGATGAGTGCGCCGCGAAGGAAGGCGACGTCGGGCGTGACCCCGAGGTAGAGCGCGATCGGCAAGAGCAGGACAGGGACGAAGGGATGAATCGGGATGAGCACCGAGAGGGACGACTGCACGAGCAGCAGCCCAAACGCGAAGAGAAAGAGCAGCGAATTTCTCATCGCGGCTCCACCGCGGGTGCGGAGGCGGGCTCCTCCGAGAGCGCTCCTTCAGTGAGGATCAGCACCTCATCGAGGCGAGAAAAGTCGACGGCGGGCGTGACCTCAACCTCCTGGTAGAGACCGAAATCCTCGCGGACGATGCGCGTCACGCGCCCCACAAGGATCGACGGCGGAAAGCGCTGACCGAGCCCCGAGGTGTGCACGAGGTCACCCACGCGCAAGGCATCTTCGCGACCGAGGAATTGAATGCGCGCGAGGTAGCGATCCTCTTCTCCGGTGCCGCGCAACATGCCGCGTGCGCCCGTGCGCTGGATGATGATGTCAACGGCCGCACGCCTGTCGACGATGAGCTGCACGTCGCATGTCTGCGCGCTGGCGTTCAGCACAAGGCCCACGAGGCCGCTTCCCGAGAGCACAGGCATGCCCGAGCGCACGCGGTCACGCGCGCCGCGATCAAGCTCGACACGTGTCACGCGGAAGAAGGGTGGCGCGATGTCGCGCGCGATCACCTCACCCGCAATGAGCTCGCCTCCGATGCGCTCGCGAAGCTGGAGCAGCGAGCGCAAGCGACGGTTCTCCACGCCTTGCTCAAGAAGGACGTGCCGCTCCATGTCGAGCCGGGCCACACGCGCCGCGAGCCTGTCGTTCTCCTCGCGCACCTCAAAGAGGAGCACGTAGTCGCCAAGGAAGTCCGACACGACGCGCGCGCTCCCCGTCGCAAGCGATTGCACCCAGCCGAGCGGGCGAAGCACGTTGCGGTCAAACGCGGTTTGACGCGAGGGGTCACGCACGCTCGCGTAAAGAACGACGAGCGGAATCAAGAGGAGCGCCATCGCCATCGCGATTTCTCGGACGCGCTTGCTCACGAATCACCGTTCTCACGCGAGGGTTGAGGCACAGCCGACCTGAACGACCGAAGGGTGTCGTTCGATTCCGGCCCAGGGAGATGCCACCAAAAAGGTATCGGTGGCAGGGACGGCTGCGGCTCTAGCGCGCGACCTCGCGGGACGCCAGAAATGGAAGAAGCGTCAGGGGCGCTCGCGGGAGAGCAGCCGTCGCAACGCGTCTGTGTATTCATCCCGCGTCAGCGCGCCTCGCTCGACGAGTGCCAGCAGCAGCGCATCAAAGCGCTGTTCGATCGTCGCGGAGCTTTCCATCCGGATGACAGGCGCTGTGTGCGAGGAGGGAAGCTCGCCCGAGAGGGTTGCGCCCAGGCGCTGCGTCGACTCCGCAGGCAGGTCGGTACGCTTGCGCAACGAGAGCGTGCTCTCCGGAATCAACGCGCCTCCATACTCGCGATCGATGGCGCGCCGGAGCGGTGTCAGGAGCGCTACAAGCGGACGAACTGGGCGCTGCGTCGCATCGACCACGGCCTGCACAGCACGCGGGTCGAGCGGGTTTGCGAACGCCACCTGAAGGACGGTGCTGTCGAGGTGTACTGGAAGCGCAACCACCGCGCGCGCAACGTCTTCGGGGAGCAACGCGATGGCATCGGCATCCACGCTCTGCTCCAGGTCGCACACCATCGTATCGAGCTCGCGTGCGATCGCATCGGCGAGCACTTCCTCCGAGACAAGCAGCGCATCGAGCGCATCCACTGCGTCGATAGGCCCATCATGCGGAAGCGCGATTCCGATTCGCGCCAGCAGCCACGCAACATCTCCGTCGACTGGTCCGGTTTCGTTCACGGACCAGAGACTACGAGATGGTGACCTCGCGCAATAGCTCGATTTGATCGAGCGCCTTGCCGGACCCCAGAACGACGGCGCTCACTGGGTCGTCGCAGAGCATCACGGGCAGGCCCGTCTCCTCGCGGAGGAGGACGTCGAGGTTCTTCAGCTGCGAGCCACCGCCGGTGAGCACGATGCCCTTGTCGACGATGTCGGCGCTCAGTTCCGGAGGCGTGCGCTCAAGTGCGCCCATGACGGCCTCCACGATCGTGTTAATCGGCTCCGAGAGCGCATCGCGAATCTCGTCGGAGTTGACGATGATGG
>JBILQT010000056.1:0-31462 GCA_044373065.1 Sandaracinaceae bacterium | reverse complement strand
ACGACCAAGAAGGTGCACACCAAATCGATCGTGCATGAGCTCCTCTGGTTTCTTCGCGGCGACTCCAACGTCGCGTACCTGCGCGAGCACGGCGTGACGATCTGGGATGAGTGGGCGAATGCCGAGGGCGAGCTTGGCCCCGTCTACGGCGTGCAGTGGCGGAGCTGGCCTGCGCCCGACGGACGCGTGATCGATCAGTTTGGCGATGTGCTCAAAGAGCTGAAGGCGCGGCCCGATTCGCGTCGTCTCGTCGTCTCCGCATGGAACGTTGCAGACCTCCCGAAGATGGCGCTTCAGCCCTGTCACGCGCTCTTTCAGTTCTACGTCGCCGACGGAAAGCTCAGCTGTCAGCTCTATCAACGGAGCGCCGATGTCTTTCTCGGCGTGCCCTTCAACATCGCGAGCTACGCGCTGCTCACGCACATGGTCGCGCAGGTCTCTGGCCTCCAAGTCGGCGACTTCGTGCACACCTTCGGGGATGTGCACCTCTACCTGAATCACCTCGAGCAAGCTGACTTGCAGCTCAGCCGTGAGGCGCGCCCCTTCCCGCGTCTCGTGCTCAATCCGGGCGTGACTGATATCAACTTATTTCAATATGATGATGTGCGCTTCGAAGGATACGAGCCGCATCCCCCAATCAAGGCGCCTGTCGCGGTCTGAGGCGGATTCGGCCGATTCCTCCATCGAAAAGCGCAAACCGCGTGATAGGCAGCCGAGATGAGTGAGGTTCGCTGTAGCCGGTGCCGTATGTATTCGACCTCCGACGCGGAATACTGCGAGTGCGGAGCGCCGCTTCGAGAGGGCTTGAAGGCCTTGCCGAGGATGGCCTCGCCTGAGGGCGCAGGGGACGACGAGGAGGTTCGTTGTTGCCTCTGTCATGTCGACAACGTGCCGCTCGCCCCCGCTTCGTTTCGCGCCAATGCAGGCTTTGTGATCTTCCGCGTGAAGGACAATCTCGGCGGCTATTTCTGCGAGCACTGCATCGACGAGGCGTTCTGGAAACAGCACACGTTGAGCGCGATCTTCGGCTGGTGGGGCGTGATCTCGTTCGCATCGAATCTCTTCCACATCCCCTTCAACGTCCTCAAATACCTCGGGGCGTTGCGCGAGCTCTCCCCTGGCGGGCGCGTGCCGACCCTCGGCCCGTGGGTGGCCTGGGCGGCAGGTCTGAGCGCCGTCGTGATCACCTTCACATGGTGGCTCGGTCGCGACGAGACCGACATGCTCTTTCACCTCGGCTTCTCAGCGATGTGGTGGAGCGCGTTTGTGCTCGTGCCGCTCGCCGTGGCCTTCGTCGGAAGAGCATTCCGCTGACGCGTCTAGCTCGCTGGGAAGAACTTCGACTTCATGCGTGCGTGATAGGCGACCAGGTTCGGCTGCTTCTTGATGTGCGCCGCGATGGGCGACTCGATCGGGAAGCAGAGTGTCGACTCAAGAAAGGCGAAGACGGTCGCATCGATGGTGCTGATCGTTTCGCCGAGCAAGAAGGTGCGATCGCCCAACACGGCGGCGACGGAACTCCAGTCTGCGCAAGCCATTTGGTCGATGGTCTTCTCATCATGGCGACCCGTCCCCTGGGCACGCACAGACTTCCTCACGCTGCCTCGAATGAGCGGAAGAAAGAGGGCGACCGGTGCGGGGAGAATCTTCTTGAATGCCGCCTGCGTGAGGGGCCAGTTCGCATCGCGGAGCCAGCGCACGTGAAGGCCGGCGAAGTACGTCGCCTCTTCGATCATGCGCCTCACGGCATGGCCGGTTGCGCGCTCCTGCTCACGAAGGTGCGCATCGCGTAGGAGGGCATTCGTCTCACGCAGATGCTGCAGGATGAGCTGCGAGTCGCCCAACAACGTGCCGTCCTCCAACACCACAAACGGGATCTTCCCCTTGGGTGCCTTGCGCATATCGGCCGGCTTCGCCTCGTACGCGACGTTGCCCATCTTGAGCAGCACCTCGAGCTTGATGCAGAAGGGCGACATCGAGGGCGAGCCCCACATGGGCGGTGGTTGGTAGAGCGTGATCATCCGCGCATGGTCGCACGGCAAAGCGCGCGGTCAGCGGAAGAGAACGCGCGCAGTCTCACCTTCCACCACCGTCACACGCTGACGCCGCACAGGCCCATCGCCCTCCGCCGGACGCGCTTCAAGCTCATGCGTGCCGACCGGAAGCGAGAGGTTCGCGAGCGGTGTCTCACCCAGGCTGCGGCCGCGCAGGTAGATGCGCACAGCGGGGATCGCGATGATGTTCACCAAGCCCGTGGCACGCGCCTCCGTCGGGCGGGTGGAGGTCACAGGGGCGCGCGTGGCAGGCGCCTGGCCTCGGCCCGAAGGCTGGCCGCGCCTCGACCCGTGCGAGGCCGGAGTTTGTGCCTCCTGAGCCGGTGTTTGTGCTTCCGGAGGCGGCATTTGTGCTTCTGCGCCCGGTATTTGTGCTTCTGCGAGCACTCCTTGCGGGAGCGGCACTTGGGCTTCGGCGAGGGGCGCTTGCTGAACCGGAACTTGCGCTTGCTGAACAGGAACTTGTGCTTGCTGAGCCGGAACTTGTGCTTGCTGAGCCGGAACTTGTGCTTGCTGAGCCGGAACTTGTGCTTGCTGAGCCAGAACTTGTGCTTGCTGAGCCAGAACTTGTGCGGAAGGCAGGGGCGGGAGCGCTTGCAGCGGCACCTCGGGCGTCTCGCTTGCGCGTCCGAGCCACATCCCGAAGGCCAGCGTTGCACCGAGCGCTGCACCTCCGACGAGGGCGATCTGCCAGTGCTTGATCTCTTGCTTGGCCTTCTTCGGCGGAGGCGGTGGCGCAACACGCGGGGCAGTCAGCGCGTTGGTGAAATTCACATCGGGCTTGGGCGTGACGAGCGTTCGTGCAGTCTCAAGTTCGACGGAGGGGACGATGCCTTCGGGCATCTCTTTGCGCAGCATCGCCTCGCGCATCGCGCGCCTGTCGGCGAAGACCTCGCGCATCCAATCCTGCACCTCTTTGCCACCTGCGCGTGCGCCCTCTTCGTGCAGCACATCCTCGATCGCATCGGCCAACTCGGCTGCGGTTGCAAAGCGCTGATGCGCCTCGCGCGCGGTCGCTTTTGCAACGATCGCATCGAGTGCGCGGGGGATCTCCGGCATGTTCGCGTTGCGGTAAGGCGCGCCTGATTCAGTCGGCTTCGCGATGCGACCGTACATCACGCGCTGCACCGTCTCGCCATCCGAGTTGCCTCGAAAGAGACGCTTCCCGACGAGCACTTCCCAGAGCACCACACCGAGCGCCCAGATGTCGGTGCGTCGATCGAGCGTCTGCGCCATGAGCTGCTCGGGTGCCGTGTAGGCGTACTCCTTGGTTTTCTCGAACGGACTGTATGGCGCGACACCGAAGTCGAGCACCTTGGTCACGCCGTCGTAGAGCACAAAGAGGTTCTGCGGCGAGATGTCGCGATGCACGATGCCGAGCGCCTTGCCCTCCTGATCGCGAAGCTCGTGTGCTGCGTGAAGCCCGCGACAGGCCTCGGCCATGATGCGGCAAGCAAGCTGCCACGGGAGGCCCGCGCCCTTGCGTGCACGACGAATGACGGTCGCGACCGACTCGCCATGCAGGTACTCCATTACGAGGTAGCAAGTGCCATCGTCTTTGCCGAAGTCGACGACGCTACAAACGTTCGGATGCTGCACACGCGCGGTGATGCGCGCCATATCGAGGAGCCCCTGACCCGCGGCGCGAAGCGACCGCGAGGGCGGCGGCTGCGAGCATCTCAGGGCTGAGCGCACCAGGGCCAGAGCCATGAAGCGCGGGTCGGTCGCGAGATGCGGATGCACGACCTTGACGGCCACCCAGCGCTCAAAGCCTTGCGCTGCATTGAACTGCGCCAAGTAGACCGAAGCCATGCCGCCTTGTGCGACGAGGTAGCGAAGGCGACAGCGGCCAAGGATGCGGTCTTCTGGCGCAAGCGTGACGTTGGTCGACTCAGGTGGGCGCTCGCGCGCATCCATGTCGTTCGCATCAGCGTCATCAGGACGTTGACCACTCGATGAATCCAGCTCGACGTCGAGAGAGTCACTCTTCTCAGCAAGGGCCACACAGCAAGTTTGGATCGAGCGCCGTAGCGCCCTCAATCTTTCCGCGATGTGGGGGCCGCGATGTGGGGCTCGGCTGCCGCTCACGTCGCAACCTCGACCGTTCATGAAGCGAGGGCCTGCAGCCGTGCGCGCCGCGATGCAGGCTGGATGCATGCTTCAGAAACGTCTCGCAGAAGGTGTGCTGCTCGCCCTCTGCATCCTCAGCACCGCGTGGGCGTTCCCGCGTCACATCATCGGCCACGACGCGCAGCGCTTTCTCGACGACGACCTTGAGACCGAGCGTGCCTTGGCGGATTCCGTGGCCGAATACGTGTCGCGTGCACCGACCGAAGAGGCCTTTCACACAGGCAGTGCACGCTTCGATGGCGAGTGGGCGTTTGGTGCCGCGCTGATGTCGATCGTGGGCCTTGCGCAGGTGGTGCAAGCGCATCCCGAGCTTCGAGATCGCTATGTGCCCGCGATGGAGCAAGCCGCCGAGCATTTGATGCGCGAGGAGACCTTCGCGTTTGGTCGTTCGGCCTTTGGCGAGGGACCGCTTGAGGGCATGACGCACGGGCAAGGGCACGCCTACATGGGCTACGCAGCGCTCGCGCTCGGCGTGCTCCGTGAGGTGCATCCGGCGACGCGCTTTGCCGCGGTGCACGACACGCTGATCGCGTCACTCGCGCGCAATCTGGAGGCGAGCCCGAACGGCGTGATCGAGACCTACCCAGGCGAGGCCTACCCTTGCGACATCTCCTCCGTCGTCGCGGCGATTGGCCTTCACGCAAGGCTCACGCATCAGGATCGGAGCGCCCTCATCGCGCGTGAGGCCGCCCTCTTTCGTGCGCGCTGGGTGGATCCGACAAGCGGCTATCTGGTCCAGTCGATAAGCCCCTCCACTGGCGAGCCGCGCGACGTCCCACGTGGCTCAGGGACAGCGCTCGGTGCCTTCTTCTGGTCCTTTGCCGATGTCTCGCTGAGCCGTGAGCTCGACCACGCCTTGCTCACCCAGGGGCGCGCAGAATTCGCCGGCTTTGGCGGCATTCGCGAGTACGGCGAGGGTCATGTTGGTCTCGGCGACATCGACTCCGGGCCCGTGCTCTTTGGCGTGTCGGTCTCTGCCACAGGCTTTGCGCTCTCGGCCGCAAGGCGTGCACACGATGACGAGGCCTTCGCGAGCCTCTTTCGCACTGCCGCCCTCTTTGGCGTTTCTGTCCCGCATGGCGAGGGTGCGCGCTTTGTCTCTGGGGGACCCCTGGGCAACGCCATCATGCTTGCGATGCTCACTGCGAGGCCCGTATGACCTCATCGCGAAATCATATTGCAACCATACGACTATCGCTGCTCACACTCGTGCTGGTGCTCGTGCATGAGGCCCTGGCCTACGGGCTCAATCGCCTTGAGCTCATCGAGCGCCTTCTCTCACCGGGTGATCCAGGCGTGGTCTTGGTGCTCTTCCTTGGCGTGGCCTTCTTCGCCCTGCGGCTGGGTCTCTTCTTTGTGCTTCCGGGCGTCTGGCTCTTCGTGGCGATTCGCGAGGCACGCGCGACTACGAACCGCACGGTGAGGGCGGATACATCCCAGGACGCGGCATCACATCGCGCTCGTCACTGAGGCGTTGGCCGCTCGCCGTCGTGAGCGTGACGCGGATGCGATAGAGGCGATCTTGCTGACACGAGGGGTTGTCGAAGATCGCCGTCCACCCGAGCGATGCGCGACGCCCTTGGGCATCGGCCGGGTCGAACATCACGCCCACGCGCGTGCGCTGCATGGGTGCACTTCCGTCGGCCGGGCCGTGCTCGATCTCAAGCGTGCCTGTGCCCTGTGTGATGCCCTCCGCACGCACGCTGACCCAGACATGCCAGCCCCCTTGCGCGCCGTGGATCATCTCCAGCTCGGCGCCATCGGTGATCGGCACAAAGCGCGCGGTGCCCGTGCCCAGCTCAAGCCGAGCCTCGGTCGGCTCAGGTACGACGTTCGAGCTCGCACAGCCAAGAAGGCCGAGCGCGAGCCCAAGGAGAAGTGTGCGCTGCGCGTTCATCGACGACGGCGGATGACGAGGGCCAGTGCGCCCAACAACGAAACCATCCACGCGTTTGATGCATGCGTGTTGCTGTGTGTCGCGCTGCATCCGCCTCCGCTCGCGCCGCCCGATGCCGAGCTTGGCGGTGGGCCCGGGATGCGCGCGTTGTTCTCGCGAATGGCCGTGGCGATCGTGGCCGCGTTGTCGACGATGAGCTCGCCCTCCCCCGTCGTCTCGTAGCGACGAATCGCGCGGTTCGCAGGGACGCTTCCCGTCGTGCTCAAGGGCCAGGTGTTGCCGCGTCCGCGCAGCGTCTCGCCGCTCGCAAGGCTCACACGCCAGGGCGCTTCAAACTGCGAGATGCTCGGCGAGCATTCGATCACGCGCTCGGCGTTGTGGATGTTCGAGAGGTCGGGCAAGTCGGCGTTGAAGTCGAATGCCGGGTCGCGTGTCATCTCCTCCGCGGACATCGTTGTGTAGAGTCGCGTCACATACGGACGTGCGGTGAAGAGTGCGCTTGTGCGCTCCATCGGCTCGATCACGTTCTGCTCGAGTGCGGTCAGAAAGGCTGCGGGTTCAAAGCCTTCGATGTCCATCGTGTCGGAAGGGAAGTAGCAACTCGGGCAGCTCAAGAGCTGTTCGTAGGTCACGTCTGGGCTTGGCAGCGCGATGCTGGAGCGAAGCGCCTCACGCACACCATCGAAGCCCTGAAAGCGCGCGAGCGCCGTGTTGAAGAGCTCACCCTCGCGGCCCGTCCAGGCGCCTGCGCCACCACGCGTGAGGTCAGTCCAGCCCTCGCGCTCGAAGTCGGGATAGAGCACCTGCGAGAGCGTTGCACTCGTGCCCGCAAGCTCCGTCACAAAGCCCTGGCCGCCCGCCTGATTCGCCGCCTCGGTGACGACATCGTTGTAGTTCGAGGTGGGGTTGATCCAGTTGATCAGCGCCTCGTTCAGCTCAAGCGATGCGTAGTTGATCGGCACGGCGCGGTGCGCACCAAGCACCCAGACCATCACGCCCATATCGGCCACCGCAGCGACCGCTGTCGGACGAATTGGGATCGACGGTTGGCCACGCCCGAAGGTGATTTCCACCGGTCGAATCGAGCCCGTGGAGTTTCCCTTCGTCAGACGAAACGCCATCAAATTCATGCCCGTTGCGAGATAGGGCTCAAGCCTATCGGCCCCGCCCTCATCGATCTGAAACTCGTTGGCGCGAAGCCAAGCCACGGCCGCATCGGAGGCGCGCGGCGTCATCGGGTCGACGTTGATCACGATGAAGTCGTAGGGACCAACCGAGCCCTCATTGACGACGCGAATCGGACCGCCTGCATCCGACCTTGAGAGGCCTGCATCGCTCGATACGCCGAAAGAGGGACTGGAGCGCGAGTCTGCATCGCGACACGAACCCTCGATGCGTGTCGTCAGCGTGTATTGCGGATTGGTCGCCGTCTGAAGCCGCTGGAACGCCAGGTTCGACGAGACATGCACCTCGGGGCTTCCTGTCACAGGGAGCACCCAGGCAAACGACTCCGCCTCACCCGAGTATTGAATCTGGATGATCGCGGTGACGGTCCCATCCTCGGCCTGCGAGAAGATGATCCGCTCGGCCGCTTGATTGACGGGCTGCACGTTGTTGCAGAAGAAGCCGCCACATGCGTGTGCAGGGTCCGCATGAAGCAGCGCGGTGAGCGCGCCACCCAAGGCGAAGGTGGAAGCCAAGAAGCGAGATGTTTTGCGCGACATGCGGCCACCCTCTGCATGAGTCGATCCAGCGATCGGTGGCTCAATGCGGCACGCCACGAGCGGTACGCGAGTTGCTCAGCGCGCGCTCATGCGTGCTTGGCTTCCCTTCGCTTTCCTCCTTCTCCCTGCCTGCGCCTCCGAGCGCACGGTGCTCGCAAGCCACCTTCAAGAGTGCGGTTTGCTCACCGAGGGCGACCGGGCCGCAATGGCCTTGCGCGACGTCTACCTGCCGACGCCTTGCTACGAGGATTGCTTCGCCCGCGCCTCCTGCGAGGCCCTCGAGGGCGCACTCTGTCGCACCTCGCTTGAGCTGCTCTTCGCCTGCGATCAGGCGTGCGCGTTTCGCTGTGGAGACAACACGATCATTGGCACCGAGCGACGCTGCAATGGCGTGAATGATTGCGAAGACGGACGCGATGAGGAGGGCTGCGCGAACCTCGTGCGCTGCGCCGATGGATCCATGCGCACCGGTGTGCGCTGCAATGGAAGGCAGGAGTGCTGGGACAACTCCGATGAGCTCGGCTGCCCAGGGCCCAGCTGCAATGGAAGCCCGCTGCCCTCCTACTTACGATGCAACGGCTACAACGACTGCGCAGACGGCTCCGACGAGCGCGTTTGCCCGACCTATCGCTGCGATGACGGAACCGCCTTCCCGTTTCAGAGCGACCCGCGCTGCGACGGCTACACGCACTGCGCAGACGCGTCCGATGAGGTGGGCTGCGCACGCCTCGCATTGATGTGCATGGCGCCGTAGAGAAGAGCGCCGTTGGTCTATCGACAACGCTGTCAGTAAGGCACGTAGGCTGGACGCACCTTCGCATCCCAACGCGCTAGCGACGCGCGCGACCACTGATGCGCGACATAGCGGGCCAAGTTCGCCGGAAGCGCGCCCGGGTCACTCGCCGAGAGGCGCCTCAGCATCAGCGCAAGATCGGCATCGGCGATCGACCACGTCGCAAAGAGTTGCTCACGCTCTCCAACCCAAGCGTTCGCTGCGCGCAGCAATCTCGCTGCGGCCGCCTGACCCTTCTCGGTGAGCGGCTCGGTCGCCTTCGCATACCAAATCGTATGGGTGGAGCGCTCGCTTCGAATCGCCTCGAGGTCGCTGCGAAGCCAGGCCTGGATCTGCCTCGCCACCGCACGCTCGCGCGCATCGAGCGGATAGATC
This sequence comes from Sandaracinaceae bacterium, assembly GCA_044373065.1. Lineage (GTDB taxonomy): Bacteria > Myxococcota_A > Polyangia > Polyangiales > Sandaracinaceae > JAFLCL01. Next base: position 22,489 of record JBILQT010000056.1, on the reverse strand, counting down.
GAACGCTCTGGTGAGCCGAAGAGATCGTTGACGTACTCATCGATCGCCTGCGACTCCGCGAGCCAGAACTCGCCGTGTTGGAGCGCGGGCACGCGCCCTGTCAGCGCTTCAAATTGCGCCCCGCGATGCTCGCCTGCCGCGAGCGAGAGTTCCTTCAGCGTGTAGGGAACCTTCAGCTCCTCAAGCGCGACGAACGCGGACATCGCGTAGGGGCTTACCCAGTGGTGATCGATGTAGAGATGGATGTCGCTCATGGTCTTCTCCGTGTTCAGCCGACGTCTGGGCAGTAGGCCTCGATGCGGCCCGTGTCGTTGTCTACGCGACACTGCGAGAGCGTCGTGAGCGGCATCATTCCGCCGTTGATCTGCACCCAGAACGAGACTGGCATCGCAGGCGCGATCGGACGCGCGAGCCGCAAGAGGATGACCTCGCTCTCGCCGGGCAGAAGGCGTCGCGTCGTCATGCCAGTTGCCACGGGTGCTGAGCCCATCATCGTCGGGTCGCGATCCAAGAGGACGACGGGGACGCCCGCGCGCACACCGGCACGTCCAACGTTCGCCACACGCACGCGCACCGCATCACACGAGACGGCATCGAACTGCACATCGAGTGGCACGAGATCGGGCGCATCGAAGATGCCGTCTGGCTGGACGTTCTGGCGGAAATTGTTGAGCCGCGGATTCTCCCAGTTGCGCGCCTCACTGCGCGGCACGCCTGCCGCGTCGTCTCGATCCGTCACGTGATAGGTGTGCTGTGGCCAGACGCGACGCGTGCGCACCCACGAGTTGGTCCCACTGCCGTAGACCGTGATGCCGGCCTGGCTCATCGTGCCGTCGCGACAGCGCTGACCTCCGTAGTTGTTGCCGATGACGATGATCTCGGCGCGGTCATCCGCATCCACGTCGACCACGAGCGGGTACTCCCAGAGCGTGCCTGTGGTGTTGCATTGCTCGAGTCGAACCGCGCCCGTGGTGCCGTCGTAGACGCGCAGGAAGAGCTCATCGTTGTAGACAACCTCGGCCGCACCATCGCCGTCGAAATCAAAGACGCTGGAGCCTGTCACGCGCGAGCTGATGTCCTGCGTGGTCTGAAACCACTTGGGCGTCCCATCGTGCTCGAAGACGACGTAGCCATAGCCACCCGCGGCAGCGATCTCAGGCAATCCATCGCCGTCGAAATCCGCGATCGTCGGAGGGCCTCCGCCCGTCGGGCCCGCAGCCGTCGGCCTGCCTTGGTTGATGTCGATCGGTCCCCAAAGGCGTGCACCGTCGCGCCCATGGAATGCGTAGATCGCGTGATCGCCTGGAGCCACGACCACGACCTCGGGTGCGCCATCGGCATCGAGATCCGCGATCGCGGGGTAGCCATCCGTCACCGTCGGATTGCTCCACAGGGGAGTTCCATCATATCGAAATGCGGCGTTGCCGCCGACGAGCTCGAGCTGTCCGTCTTCATCGAGATCGGCCATCGTGACGAGGTCGCCTGAGGCCGACACGGCAGTCGAATCACGGCCTGCAACATTGAACACGGTCGAGCCATCGGCATGCACGACGTGATAGCGAACTGCGATCTCGGGAGTGCCATCGCCGTTCATGTCGCCGACAACCGGTGCGGAGTAGCCGCAGTTCACGTCCTCCATGCGGCGAAGAATGTTTCCGCTCGAGGACAAGATGAGCAGCGCCCCGGCATCGCCATCACAACAGCCGACGCCACCGGAACGCTCGGCACAGGTAATGACCTCAGGCCCAGGTGAGCTCGCATCCACTTCCGCGATGGCCACACCCGCGCCAGGCATCGTGCGGTAGGGCGGGTTGCTCGTTGGGAAGATGCGACTTCCATCTGCACCGCTCACGGCACGGAGCACGCCGTTCACGTAGTACTGACCTGTCTGCGCGAAGGTGTTGAACACAACATCGGGCACGTCATCGCCATCGATGTCGCCATCGCCATCATCGTCGGTGAGGCTCGCGACTGCGGGCGTCATCATGATCTGGTTGTGCGTCGGAACGACCGTCGCATCGCCCGTCCAGCGCCACTCCACCGTCGGGTCAAAGGTGCCCGGAGGAGGCCGCACCTCGCAAGGCTCCGTCATGGCGCGGGGAAGACATCGACCGAGCGTGGGCTCGCAATACTCCGTCGCAGAGCAAGGCATGGTTGGCGTGCACATCGCGCCTGGGACGACGCACGCGCCGCCCAAGCAGACGTTGCCCGCATCGCAGCAGACCGCGCTCGCACCCTCGCCACAAGCCTCCTCGCCGGAGGCGCAGACAAGTCGACACATCCCAAGCTCGCATCGCTCGTCTGCGCCGCAGCAATCGCTTCCGCAGAGCGAGGTGCTTGCGCAGCAGGTTGTGCCTCCCGTGCAGGTCTCACCTGAGGCGCAGCAGGCGCTTCCGCACACGCGGGAGGTGGCGCACATCGCAGCATCGGGAGAAAGCGCCGCATCCGGAAGCGTGCCCGCATCGCTCGGGGCAACGCAGCGCATGTCGACGCAGATGCGCCCATCACTGCACATGCTCGTGGTGCGGCATTCCACCGCTGGCGTGCCACCGCAATCGCAGCCCACGAGCGCGGTGAGTGCGAGCGCAAGGCATGACGACACAACGTCCCTTGCGCGAGTAGGACCGACACGTTTGGAGCGACCTTCGTTCATGCGCCGAGCGTAACGCGCTTCACGCGCTGCTTGGCCTCACGAGTTCAGACGCCAGTTCACTCGTCGCTCTGAAGGTCGGTCTCGGGCGCGCGTCCCTCAAGCTCTTCGATGAAGCGCCGCGCAAACACAAGGCCTGCATCCGAGGCATCCACTGCGCGCTTGCCGGCCACCATCTCTTCACGCTCACGCGTCGAGATGCGGTGCGAGAGGGCCTCTTCGGCGATGCGCTGCACGCGGCGATCGGGGTCCTTCTTCATCGCCGTCACGGCCTCTTCGCAACCGTTGTGCGCGAGGTGTGCGAGGGCAATCGCGATGCGATCATCGGGGCCCTTGCCGTCCGAGATCTGACGCGTGAGCGCACGCAGGCTCGCGTTGCCAAAGCTGCCAAAGACGCGCGCCATGTCACGCCACACCTCGCTCTGCTCTGCGAGCAAGACATGGAGGAGCGGCACCACCGCGCGACGCAACTTGAGCTGGCCGAGCGCCATCGCGAACGCATGACGCACAAACGTCTTCTTCGCGGAGAGGCCGTCGATCAATGCATCGCCAACCTCCTCGCCCATCCGTGCGATGCGCGGAACAACACGCACAACCTCCGCGCGCGGCATCTTGCGCACGGCCTTACAGAGCGGCTCGATCTGCTCAAGCGCATTGCGCTCCGCAAGCGCCATCGCCGCAAGCCTTCGGTAGCGCGGGTGCTCGAGCATCAAGAGCAGCTCAGGAATGCCCGCTTCGCTGATGCGTCGCGCATCCACTTCAACGCCCGGTGGAATGCTCGGCGAGGAGCCGCGGAACTTGCGGATCGCATCGTGCGCCTGCTCGTGCGTCTCGGGGTCGAGGGCCACCTCGTTGTCGGTCGCAAGCTGCAGCAAGCGCTCCCAGTTCTCCGCGATCGCAGCCTCATCAAGGCCCATCGCGTTCTCGCTCGCAATCGTCTTTTTAAAGGTCGCGATCTGGGTGCTCACAAGGGCGCCCAGATCGGTCGCAGCACCGTTCGCCAAGGCCCGCTCTTGCAGGAGCGTCGGCAACGCAAGGCCATGGGCCTCTGCGCGGTCAAGCACACGCGCGAGCGTCTCATCCACGGAGTCACGCGGGATGGAGAGATAGACAAGCGCATCATCCAAACGCTCTGGGCTCATCGCCTCTTGGAGGTTGCGAAGCGCATCGCGCGTGGCCACCGCATTGCCCTCGTTCTCGCCAGACAAAAGCGCACTGAGCAGGATGTGACCGTCGGGCAGCGTGAGCGGCAAATCGCACGCGCGCTCCCGCGCTCTGGGGCCCGGCATCGCCTCGGAGCGAAGCCGCGAGGAGCGATCGAGAATGCGCGCCACGTTCAGCTCGCGGGGCACCTGAATCGCCACCGATCCGAGCTTCTTCGCGTCATCGTGCAGCACCACGCTCACCTCGCATTTGCGACGAAGCGCATCGAGAAGCAGGCGATCTGCAGGCTCACGCGGGTCAAGGGCTGCACGCGCAAAGCGCTCACGCGAGGGCGTGACCAACGTCAGCAAGACGAGCGCGCGCAAATCCTGTGGGGCCATCGCGGGCACGAGCTGCACAAGGAGGTCGAGCTCGGTCGGGATGTCCGTGCTGGGTTGAATGTGCGCATAGAGCTCGGTGCCATCGCGCAACGACCAGGCGAGCTCGCGCCCACGAAGCTCTGCGGGGATGTCGCTCTCAGGCTCATCGGGAAGCATGTGAAGGCCCGTCACATCCTCGCGCGCCTCAAGCATCTCGTCGTCGATCTCCTCCTCGACCTCATCATCGACGACCTCTTCCACGGCCTCACGCGGAAGCTCTTCGACATCCTCTGCCGAGACAGCGGTGACGCTGGCTTGATGCACCTGCCCCGTCGCAACGGGCTCAAGGTCCTCGATCTCCTCGACCTCGTCGTCATCGGGAACGAGCGCAGCGATCGGGGTCGGCGGCGCATAGGTGTTCGAGCGTGGCGCGGTAAAGGAGCGCGAGGCAGCCGGTGGTGCGCTCGGCGCGGGAGGTGGTGGCAGGCTGGATGGGCGTGCGATCGCCGTCGGTGCTGCAGCCAACTCACGTGGCCTTGTACGCTCAACGGGCTCTTGCTCGGGCTCCAATCCGGGCTGCGTCAGGCGCCCCGCAGAAGACTCAAAAAGCTGACGCTCAAGCCCGCGCTCACGCTCGGTGATGCCGCGCTCGCGATCCGCATGGAGACGCTCGCGATCTGCGATCGACTGAAGACGCGCCTCAAGCTCCTGCTGCTGCATCGCTGCATCACGCACGGCCGCCTCGCTCTCCTCCATCTTCTCGGTGAGCTCATCCTCACGACGCGTGATCGCCTCCGCACGCTCACGCAAGCGTTGCTCACGCAGCTGAACGGCCTCTTCACGCTTGGTGACAGCCTCATCACGCTGCACGAGCGCAATCTCCTTCGCGCCCCCTGCAGGCTCCGCGAGCACCGCGCGAAGCTGCACAACACCAATTGCCACACGCGGCTCACGCACGTAGCGCGGCACCGCGCACTCTGTCTCCTCCGCCAACTTTGCGAGCCACTTCGCGCGCTCTTGCAACTCAAGCGAGCGAAGCGCCTCTGGGAGAAAAAGGATCAGCTTCTGCAGCGCCGGGTCATGCACAACGACTGGCACGAGCAGCTCCTCGCCACCCTCACCGCGCTGCACGCCAGCGCTGAGCAACCCCTCGCGCAGCTTCGGGTCGGAGTTGAGATTCACACACGCATACACCTGCGCACTGCGGGCGACCCCGCCCTCGCCTGTCCAGTGGATGAACTCGCGACGGGTGCGTCCTGCACGACCTTCGAATGCGTGCTCTTCGTGTGTGCTCTTGGACATCAGAATCTCTCCGTGGCTGCAGCCAAAGGCGCCCAAATACGCCGAATCGGATCGGTAACACGAATTCCGCACACACTGGCTCAACTCGCAGTGAACGATCGCGCCTGATCTGTACACGCGCACAGTGCCATTGCGAACATATCGCAATATGATCGACACGTGCTGGGTGGTCGTTCCTGGCGATGTCGATCGCGACCACGTACTTTGCGCCCATGAGTGAAGCCGCAGTCCTCCCGAATGTTCACGAGCTTGCTGGCGCGTGCATCACCTACGTCCATCGCGCGATCGGCATTGAGCTCGATTTCACCCCCGAGACGCTGCCCATCCTCGACCACTACCTGCTCCAAGTCGGCAAGACGGAAGAGGGCCTGACCGACCTCATCGTGGCCTCTGCGGGCGCCTATTTCGGCGAGGTGCTGATCCGCACGCTGGGCCAGATGCGCTGGCATATCGAGGCAAACGACCTCGACAATTGGCGCATCGAAGTCGACCACGTCTTTCTCTTCTTCAACCCACTCGGAATGGTACGCGAGGCTGTCGCCAAGGCCGAGGTGCCTGGGTGTTTCGCACACCTCGAAGTGCTCCCGCGTGATCGCCCGATCCTCGATGAATCGCTCTCCCACATGGGCGATGTGCGCGAGGACGACTACTACAGGCTTGCCGTTCGCTACGAGGTGATCGAGCAGGTGGTGCTCGCGCTCGAGGGCGCATCGATGTCGCGCAAGAGTGAGGGCGAGATCTTCCTCGCCTCGGTCTACGACGTCACCGCACGTGCGCTTCGCGGCGATGGCGAGACGAGCACGGTGCAGCACTGAGCGAGCACGGTGCAGCACTGAGCACGCTTCGGTCACCTCTGATCGCTGCAGCAAAACACTGCATTCACGGGGCGGCACGCATCACACAAAGCGCAAATCGCGCGGGCTGCTAAGCCTCGCGCCGCCATGATCCGCCTCGACCAAGTTTCCAAACAGCACGGCCAGCAAATCCTCTTTCTCGAAGCCTCGATGAGCGTCTTCAAGGGCGAGAAGATCGGCCTCGTCGGGCCCAACGGCTCGGGCAAGAGCACGATCTTTCGCTTCATCGTGCGCGAGGATCAGCCGGACTCTGGGCAGGTCGTGGTCGAGAAGGGCCTGACGATCGGCTACTTCAACCAAGACGTCGGCGAGATGGCAGGGCGCACGGTCGTTGCGGAGACGATCTCCGGCGCAGGCGAGGTCGCCAACCTCCTTGATGAGCTTCGCATCCTTGAGGCGAAGATGGCCGACCCGGCATTTGCCGATGAACTCGACGCCGTCATCGAGCGCTTTGGCGACGTGCAAGCACGCTTCGACGAGCGCGGCGGCTACGCGTTTGAGTCGAAGGCGCGTGAGATTCTCGCAGGCCTTGGCTTTCATCCTGAATCGGTGGATGCCGATGTCGGCAAGCTCTCCGGCGGTTGGAAGATGCGCGTGGCCCTCGCCCGCATCCTTCTGATGAAGCCCGACGTGCTCCTCCTCGACGAGCCCACCAACCATCTCGACATCGAGTCGATCCTCTGGCTCGAGACCTTCCTGCGCAACTTCGAGGGCGCGCTCGTGATGACCTCCCACGATCGCGAGTTCTTGAATCGCCTCGTGACCAAGATCGTCGAGATCGATCGCGGCGACTTCACGACGCACACCGGCAACTTCGATTTCTACCTGCAGCAGCGCGCGATCGCCGAGCTTCATCAGGAGTCGCAGTACGCGCGTCAGCAGTCGATGTTGGCCAAAGAAGAGGCCTTCATCGCGCGCTTCAAGGCCCGCGCGAGCCACGCGGCGCAGGTGCAATCCCGCGTGAAGAAGCTCGACAAGATCGAGCGCGTCGAGCCGCCCAAGCAGCGCAAGATCGTCGAGTTCGATTTCGTAAAACCTCCGCGCTCGGGCGATGACGTCGTGAAGCTCGACCACGTCAAAAAGGGCTACGGCACGCGCATCATCTACGACGACCTGAGCCTCCTTATCCGTCGTCGTGAGCGTTGGTGCGTGATGGGCGTGAACGGCGCCGGTAAGTCGACCTTGCTCAAGCTCATCGCAGGCGAGAGCCAGACGGATGCAGGCGAGGTGACCGTCGGCGCGAGCGTGAAGATGGGCTACTTCGCGCAGCACGCGATGGAGCTGATCGACCCAACGCATACGGTGCTTGAGTCCCTTGAGTGGTCGCATCCCAAGGCCTCGAAGGGCCAACTGCGCACGCTGCTTGGCGCCTTCGGCTTCTCCGGCGACGACCATGACAAGCCCTGCCGCGTGCTCTCGGGCGGCGAGAAGGCCCGCGTGGTCTTGGCCAGCATGCTCTTTGATCCGCCGAACTTCCTCGTCCTCGATGAGCCCACCAACCATCTCGATATGGAAACCAAAGAGATGCTCGTGAAGGCCCTCTCGGATTTCGAGGGCACGATGCTCTTTGTCTCCCACGATCGCGATTTCCTGCGCGCGCTCTCGAACCGCACGCTTGAGCTAAGCGGCCCCGTCGCCGGCAAGACGCAGCCTCCGCGCATCTACGGCGGCGGCTACAGCGAGTATGTCCAAGCCACGGGCAAAGAAGCGCCAGGCGTCGGCTGACTCATCGCGATGCCCGCGGCTTCTTGCGCGGGTTTACGTAGGCCGTGAGCGTCTCGCTCAGCACATCGAGCACTGCGCGCACCCGACGTTGGGCGCGCAGGTCTTCGTGCGCGACAAGCCACATCTCCAGTTTGAAATCATATTTCGATAGTACGCGGACAAGCGGCGGCGCCTCCGCGAGCGCGACCTGACAGGGGCCAATGCCAAGCCCCGCACGTATCGCTGCGAGCTGCGCGAGGTCGCTGTCGGAGCGGAAGTGAAAGTCGCGGGGCGTGAGTGAAAGCCCTGCGCGCTCCAGGCCCTCGAGCAGGGCGCGCTCGCGATCACTTCCAACAAGGGCATGCTCTTTGAGGCCCTCCAGCGTGCGCGGTGTGCCTGCCCGCGCGAGGTACGAGGGGCTCGCGTAGAAGCCCACTTCCACGACCCCGATGCGTTTTGCCGCAAGGCCGCTCTGGGTTGGCTTCATCATGCGCACGGCGATGTCCGCATCACGGCGCACAAGGTCTGCGTTGCGGTTGCTCAGCGCAAGCTCGACTTGAATCCGCGGGTACCTCGTCGCGAGCTGCGCGAGCGCCGCGGGCAATACTTCGGCGCCTATCACCTCGCTCGCGGTGATGCGCACGGTGCCTCGCTCTTCTTCCGGCGAGGCCGACACCGAGCGGACAAACGCTCGCGCCTGCGAGGCCATGGCCTCGGCGTAAGGCAGTGTGGCGGTGGCCGTCTCGGTCGGCAGAAGGCCATTGGGCGCACGCGTAAAGAGCACGACCCCGAGCTCCTCCTCGAGCTTCTCGATCTGCCTGCGTACCGTCGGCTGCGCGACACCGAGCTCACGCGAGGCGGCCGACAAACTGCCGTGCTTCATCACCGCGAGAAAGGTGCCGTAGAGGTCCCACGAGAGGCGATCGGTGCTCATCCAAAATGTATGAGCGCCTGAACGAACTTAAACAATGTTGCTAGGTGCACTTTCGCTGCATCTTCAACCTCGTCACCCGACGCAACAACCGGGGACGAGGAGACAGCGCATGACAACGCAAGCACTGACAGGAACGGTCGAGTTCACCAATGGCATCCAAAACAAGGCCTCCGGCGATGTGGGCGGTGTGCAGGGAGGCCCCAAGCTTCTTCTTCGACTGGAGGGCGCCGCAGTGTTCTTGGCGGGCCTTCTGGCCTGGTCGCATGAGGGCGGAAGCTGGCTGCATTTCCCGCTGCTCTTTTTGGTCCCCGACCTCTCGATGCTCGGCTACCTCCACAGCCCCCGCATCGGTGCGCTGCTCTACAACACCGGCCACAGCTACCTGCTGCCCTTCATGCTTGCGGGGCTCGGTCTCCTTCTCAGCCACCACGCGCTTCTCCTGGCTGCGATCCTCTGGGGCACGCACATCGGCTTCGATCGGCTGATGGGCTACGGGCTGAAATACCCAACGCGCTTCTTCGACACGCACCTTGGCTACGCAGGGCCGCGCGCATCGAAGGCGGGTGCATGAAGAGAGAGCCAGACGAGCGATAAAGGGCTGTTGTACGATTCGGAAATGATTCGAAACGTCGTCTTCGCGGCCCCCTTTCCCCTCGAGACCACGATGCGCTTCGCGCGCGCCGCAGCCCGCCTTCCCGGTGTGCGATTGCTCGGTGTGCTGCAGGAGGCGCCCAAGGGCGATGATGCCCGCATCTTCTCGGATGTTGTGCGTGTGAGCGATGGCCTCTCGACGCCGGACCTCATCGAAGCGTGTCGCGTGCTGACGCGTCGCCATGGGCCGATTCACCGGCTCGCAGGCATCCTTGAGCCGCTTCAAGTGCAGCTCGCTGAGGTGCGTGCGGAGCTGAACATTCCAGGCACCGAGCCACGCACGGCCGACCTCTTCCGCGACAAGGCGCGCATGAAAGAAGCGCTGCATGCAGGTGGCCTTCCGACCGCGCGGCACAAGCTCATTCGCACCGTGAAAGATGCGGAGGCGTTCGTCGCGGAGGTGGGCTTTCCGATGGTGCTCAAGCCGCCTGCTGGCATGGGCGCGAAGGCGACTTTTCGCGTCTCCGATGAGGGCGCGCTCTTTGGTGCGCTGGAGTCGATGCATTGCAGCGAGCGGCATCCGGTCTTGGCCGAAGAGTTTTTGCGCGGACGTGAGTTCAGCTTCGAGACGATCACGATTCAAGGAAAGCCCCTCTTCCACTCGATCTCGCATTACCTGCCGACCTGCCTTGAGGTGCTCGAGAACCCGTGGATGCAGTGGATGTGTTTGCTCCCACGCGACATCTCGGGCCCCGAATACGAGGCGCCGCGCAAGATGGGCTTGGCCGCCGTGCAGGCACTTGGTCTCGACAGCGGCTTCACGCACATGGAGTGGTTTCAGCGTCCGGATGAGTCGCTTGCGATCGGCGAAATCGCGCAGCGCCCACCGGGTGCGAACATCACGCGCATGACGGGCCTCGCGCACGACTTCGACCCCTACCGTGCCTGGGCGCGCGCCGTCGTCGATCAAGCCTTCGATGGGCCCTACGAACGCAGATATGCCGTCGGTTGTGCTTATCTGCGCGGCATGGGCCGCGGGCGCGTCGCGAAGGTGGATGGCATCGAGGCCGCGCAGAGCCGCATCCAAGGGCTCGTCGAAGAGGCGAAGTTGCCCACCGTTGGCGCGCCGAAGAGCGACTCGTATGAGGGCGACGGCTACGTGATCGTCAAGCACCACGACACCGAGGTGGTGCGTGCGGCCTGCAAGACGATCGTCGAGACGATCCGCATTCAGTACGCATGAGCAAGCAGGGAGATGCACTCACGGAGGCGCGCGAGGCATTGCGCGCCTACGGCTTTGAAGTCGAGACAGAGGCTGCGAGTGCGCTCTCGCCGTGGCTGCCGCTGAAGGCCTTTGCCAAGCCTGACAAGGTCACGCTGACTGCAACAGGCCGCATTGAGTCGAGCGAGGTCAGCGCGTTTCAGTACACGTACACGTACACCGACCATGAAGGCCAGTTCCGCTCCGCCGAAGAGCTGCTCGTCGTCGCACAACACCCGCGTATTCGGGGCGGTGCACGCATCGCACCGGACGCGAAGAACTGGGGCGGCATCGCGGCCTTCATTGATGCGGTCTTGTGGATCCCGCCCTTCACGCTGATCAAGGCCATGCAGTATCTGGTCGGCTCTGCGGAGCCTGATCGCACGCTGGGCAATGCCGACTTCGATCGCCTCTACCTGGTCTATGCAGAGAGTGATGAGCAGGCCCGTGCGGCGATCCCGGAGGCCCTGCGCGCGATGATGCTCAAGCTGCGCTTTCGAGGTCGCATCGAGCTGCGCCCGGGCGCGATTCTCTACACGGTGGACGGCGGAGTGCGCTTTGAGAAGGACGCGCTGATCCGCGCACTCGGCTATGCCGCGCCGCTGGTGAGCGCTGCGCTCGAGCCTGGCGCGGCCTATCGCTGAGGGCGCGTGAGAAGCGATTGTCGTGCGGCCCGCACCTCGGGTACCCTCGCGCTTCGACGCGCCCTCGTAGGGCGCTGTGTTTTACGGAGGACGACGAGATGAGCGATTCGCTGGCCACATACCTCGACACGTTTCCCGGTTGGCTCCGCAGCCTTGGCGATGATGCCGAAGCGCTCGCCACCCTTCTCGACGGAAGCGGTGTCAGCCAAGGCGCGCGTGAAGCCGCCGCAGGCGGGCTGAACTACCTCTTCAAGTCGCTCGATCTCATCCCCGATGGCATCGACGACATCGGCTACCTCGACGACGCATTCGTGCTTCGTGTTGCGGCCGACCTCGCGACGAACGCCGATGGCGAGACCGACGAGGCCAAGCTCAAGGCCATCAGCACGCTCGCAGCCGATTGCGACCTGCTCCGTGAGTTCCTCGGCAAGGATTACGCGCGGCTTGAGAGCTACGTGAAGGGCCTTCGCAAGGGCGCAGCACGTGGTCGATCGGTCGGCGACATCCTCGGCGATGACAGCGTTCGCACCGACTTCACCAACGACGTGCGCGGCTTCGCCAAGAGCTACAGCTCGCCGAGCTTCTCGCGCGAGGAGAAGAACCTGATCAAGCTCAAGGCCTTCTTCGACGCGAAGCTCCCGAAGTGAGCTGAGCGACCTCTCAAAACGAAAGAGCGTCCTTCTCGATGAAGGGCGCTCTTCTCATTCCGTCGATGCTAGGGCACTTATCTTTTGGTTTGATCGCGGCTTACGTCCTCAGTCGCTCCCTGCGACGTGGCTCTGCTAGTGGTGCCTAAGTCACTCCGTCAGCGCATGACCGCGCGGATGAAGCCCATCCTGTTCCATCTGCTCAAAGCCATCGCGCCGTGCGTTCTGCGCGCGCGAGGCGAGGTAGGTGAAGACGGCCGTGCCGATCAGCAAGAAAGCACCAAAGCCGATCGCGAAGTTGCGACCGGCGTAGCGCTTCTTGGCAGGCACCTTCACAGGCTCGCCCGACATCACTTCTTCTTGGGCGGAGGAGGAGGCGGAGGCGTGGTCGCCTCAAGGAGCCAGGCATCGCTCGAGAGGAATTGAATCCCGTCGACTTCGGTCTTGTCCGCGAGGTCGGGGTGATCGGTGATCACGCGCTTGCAACCGACAGCCTTCGCGGAGGCCACAAGGCCTTTGATCCAATCGGTCTCCGGCGCGCCCTTCACTTCCGTCACCTCGCAGAGGGACTTGATGAGATCGACTTGGCCCTTCACCGACTCGGCCTTGAAGCCAGGCGCCTTGGAGAGAATCGTCTCAACCCACGTCATGACCCAGCCGGTCGTCTTGACCTTCTGACCGGGCTTGCCGAGCACGCGACGCGCGAGTTGTTCTGGCGCGCTGCCGGGCGCGACCGAGGCATTCACAAACACATCCGGAGCGAGCAAAGCGTCCACGCAGTCCTCCTAGAAACGGGCTGATTTCTTCAGCGCGAGAGTGAGCGTGGAGCATACGTCGAGCAGATCGTCCGCGCGTAGCGAAAGCATGGTGCGCATGTGATTTGTGTGCGCCTACGCCGCCTTCTCCGTGAACTCGGTGCACGCTCGTTGAAGAGCAGTAGAGAGCACATGACGGACGCCGCGTTGGTGCTTGCTTCCGGTTCGACAGCGAGCGTGAAGGCAAGAACAAGAAGCGCGACTTCGCGAAGCGAAGAGCCCGAAGGGGGTGCCCATCGGCAGGGGCAAAGCCCCGAGAGATCCGCGCCCGGAGCGAAGCGACGAAGCGGAAGGGGTCGTTAGGGGAAGCGAAGCGGCCCCTAACCCGTGGCGCGAAGCGCCGCAGCAACACAGCCCTGGATCGCTCTCTAAGGGCGGGTTAGATCGCGCGCCTCATGGGTCGCAACCTCGCCATCCTTGTTGGGCTTCTCCTCGCGGTCTTCGGCCTTGTGGCCGGGCTCTCCTTCGCATTCGGCGGAGGCGGAGGCACAGGTGGGACGACCCCGATCGCGCCCGTCGTGGAAGCGCCTCCGACGCCCGAGCAAGCCGCACAAGCCCAAGCCGAGCACGCCGCGATGCTCGATCGCGAGTGGCCGCTTCATGGCCTTGTCACAGGCACGCAGCTTCAGATTCGCGCGGAGGCCGATGGCGATTCGCTCGTGCTCGGCTGGCTCCGCGTCGGCTCGCATGTCCGCTTTCAGCGTGATCCCGTGCGCGCCGGTGGATGCCGCAGTGGTTGGTATCGCCTCTACCCGCGCGGCTTTGCGTGCGCAGGCCAGGGCATCGAGGTGAGCGAGACGCCGCCCGATGCAGCACGCCTCATTGGCCCCGACCTCACGAGCCACCTCCCCTATCGCTATCTCTTCGTCAAAGAGCCGCAGGTCCCCGAGTGGTTTCAGCTCCCGTCGCGTGAGGATCAGCGCAACGCCGAGGTGCATGCGGCGCGCTACGTGGCCTTGCTGAACGAGGGCAACGAGCGGCTCGCGGCGCGTGTGCGGCAGGGGAATGTCGTCGGTGAGCCACCGCCACCACGCGAGGTCTCGCGCTACCTCGACCACGGCTTCTTCGTCGCCTCGAACGGCACCGAGGTGCGCTCACGCAGGCGCTTCATCCGCACCGTGCGCGGCACGTACATCAAAGAGTCGCAGCTGGAAGAGCGGCACGGCGCCGAGTTCCAAGGCATCGAGCTCAACGAGCAGAACACGCTTCCGCGCGCCTGGGCTGTCCGCGCTGCAAGGCCGCTTGTGCGCCGTCAGGTGGGCGATGCCTCGCGTGTCAGCGAGGACGAATCCCTCGACGCCTTCGAGCGTCTGGCGCCTGTGCCGTGGCTGCGTCGCGAGCGCATTGGCGACCAGGTCTATCACGTGGTCACCGCGCAAAACGGCGAGGAGCGCCTGCTGCGCGAGTGGTACCTCGCCGTCGCTGAGCGCATCGACCCGCCGCGCGGTGTGGCCGCCGATGAGCCCTGGGTGCACGTCGATCTCTCCTCGCAGACGCTCGTGATGTACCGCGGCCCAACGCCCTTCTACGCGACGATCATCGCCTCTGGCGTTGAGGGTCACGACACGCCGATCGGCGAGTTCACGATCCGCCAGAAGATGATCTCCGCGACGATGGCCGACCCAGGCTCCGACCTCGGCAACGATCGCTACCGCATCGAAGACGTGCCCTGGACGCAATACTTCGACGGCTCGATCGCGCTGCACGCCGCCTTCTGGCACACGCAATTCGGCATCGTGCACTCGCACGGCTGCGTGAACATCGCGCCGCGCGACGCCTGGTACGTCTTCGGCCACACCTGGCCCGAGATCCCCGAGGGCTGGCACGGTGTGAGCGCCGAGCCAGGGACAGGGCAGCGCGGCTCGCGGGTTGTGGTGACGGAGTAGGTTTCGCGTCGCTGGGTCGAGCCGTTCAAAAGTCGAGAGGGCTGGGCTCTTGGTCGGGCTCACAGGCCTTCAACGCCGTGTCCTTTGACCAAATGTGCACCGGCCAACCAGAAGTGACATGGCGGTCCTTCAGGCGTCGGCTCTCTTGAATCACGGCTGCATCCGTGAGGCCGATCTTGCTCACAGCGAGCTGGGTCGAGAACGCATCGAGCGAGCTGAGCAGGGTCGCTACGTCCAAGAGAGCGTCCTTGGCGGAACGGCTGACGATCCAGCCAGGCGGCAGCGCGGAGAGCGCATCGCGGACATCCTGGGCCACGCGCCCAGCAAGCGTGTGTCGATGGTGGCCGTCAGGGAGCTGAGCGATGTGGTTGCAGAGCTCGAAGAGGACTGGCGCTGGAACGTAGAAGCGCGCACCCAACCCAGCCTCCTGGTCCCAACGATCGAGAATCGCCGTGCGATGCGCTGGGTCATGCCAGCCGGGGAGCCCGTAGAATTCGTCGAGGTAGCTCGTGTCGACGACGAAGACGCGCGTCACCGACGTGACTCCAGCCATGCCTTGGAGGCGCTGCGCTGCGCCTCTTCGAGGTTCGGACGGAGAACGCGCTCGAAGATGTCCTTCGTCACCAGATCACCGAGTTGCCCGTGCTCCAAGAGGACGTCGATGCGGTTGAGATCGAGCAAGCGTTCGACACGCGAAGTCTTGGCTTGGGCATCCCAGACACACACATAGATACCCACGAGGTGCTCGGGTGGGATCGCATCCAACGTGGCGGGGTTGTGAGTGGTGGCGATGACGGAGAGCTTGCGTCGCGTTGCGATCTCCAAGACCGCTTGAATCAAGGTTGCCGCGCGCGAGGGGTGAATCCCGTTGTCGAACTCTTCGAGTACGACCTGACTGTACGGCTCCACCGTCTCGAGCGCGGTGAGCACTGCAAGCGCCCGCAGGGTTCCATCGGACAGCACGCGTCCGTCCACGAGCGAGCCATCGGCGCGCTTGAGACCCAAAAGCACATCGCCAACCCGTGTGTCGATGAACTCAAAATCGATGAAGGGCTCCTCGGGCAGCTGCTGAAGCACAGCGAGGATCCTCCCGAGAGGCGCTGCCCCCTCGGGCGACTTGGAGAGCGCGTGAAGCACCGACGAGACGTTGCTGCCATCACGACGCAAGGACGTGTCGCCGATGCGCTCATAGCCGCGCATGAGGTGAGGCCGCGCATCAAGCACGAACGAGAGGCTCAGCAAGCGAAGCGCCTCCGCCCACTGGCGATGATCAGCGTCGTTTCCGCTGACGCTCTTGGGAATGATGTCATCGAGCCGCGAGAGGATCGTCGTATCGCTCGACACGTTCTTCGTCGGCTTGTTCGGCCCCTTCGCGTAGTTGTCGTACTTCACGCTCATCACCCCTGTGGTGCCATCGCCCCGCGCCTCGAAGAGTGGGTGTTTTCGATCGCCCCACTGGAGCCGCTCGTGCGCGATGTAGGCCTTGCGGGTGCCGTCGATCGAGCCTGGAACGATCTCAAGATCGTAGGTGATTCCGTGGGAAGTGAGCCCCAGCGTGAACGACTTCTCCCCGGGAAAGAGGCAACCCCCGAGCCCGCCTCGCACTTCAAAGAGCCCGTTGCCTCGACCCACATCGGCGATGTCGCGAAGAGGCCGACCTTGGGCCAGCGCTGCGAGCAGCTCAATTCCCTCGATCAGGTTCGTCTTCCCCGAGCCGTTTCGCCCCACGAGCAGCGTGAAGCTCGGGAAGAGGTCGATCTGCGCGCTGCGGAAGTTCTTGAAGTTCACGAGGCGATGCATGCGTCTAGCCTAACAGCCCACGAAAAATCCCACCGCTCGCAGGAGGGTGGGATTCGTCTTTGTGGGTGCCGTTCAAACCGCTGGCATCGGCTCCGGTAGAACCTCGGGCTCGGCGGCACCGCGCGCCTTGGCCTCGGCCTTCATCTTGGCGATGGGCTCAAGCGCTGCGAGCGCAAGGGCAAGGTCGATCTCTTCGTTGCGCGCACCGCTCACGACCACGCCGACGTAGATGCTCAGCGCAGAGCGCAGGCGCGTGTAGGGCTCCTGCACCGTGGGGATGGGCGCGTCTGCAGGCGCGCTCGTGATGCCGAGCGCCTCGCCATAGGCCGCATGCGTGGTCGCGAGGTGCGCGGTGAATGTCTCACCGACCAGCGCAGACAGGCGCTCGGCAAAGCTGTGCTCGGTGACGCGCTCCTGGATGGCCTCCACCTCAGCCCACTCCTCGCGGAACTTCCCCGCCAGAAAGCCGATGCCGTTCGGAAAGAGCACCCCCTCGATGCGCTCGGCCTCGACCCGCAGCGGGTTCTCCGGCGGCAGGATGCTGAAGTCCTCAAGACGTCGACGAATCGTCCCGACCGCCTTGTCCTCCGCCGTATCCGCCACCCGCACGACACTCTCCGGACGCGCCGCCGTCGCCGCCAAATACCCCACCCGAAGAGACTCGCCTTCCGTCCGCACGCGCCCCACCGCCGTCCGCAAACCTCGCGATGCATCCGCCCCAAGAATCGACGTCGCAGCCGTGAGCAACGAGCGCGTCAGCGCGAGTGCAAGCGGTGCGGAGAGGACCGGGAGCGTTTCGACATCAGCGAGCGTGTGCATGGGGACTCCTTGGTTTGGTTGGGGACGTTAGGGATCGGGAACGGTTGAACGACAGATCAGCGCCGCGACCTGCGAGAACGTTCTCGAAGGATGCGCGCGACCGTCTGAGCGTAACGACGAGGCGATGTGTCGAGCGGGAAATCGTCGAAGCGGTGGAAGTGCACCGTCGGGGGTGGTTCACCAATGCAGACTCGAAGAACCTGCCCGGCGCGCAGATCGTCTGCTGGGCAGGGGAGTACGAGCATCAGTGTTGCTGGAAGCGACGATCCTTCGACATGCCTGGTCACCTCAGCACGGACCACAGCCTCAGAAAGCCCGGCCGTGCCGCATGCCGCGTAGCGAGAAACCGCAAGGAGCCTCACGTCTACAAGGGAGGCAGTCGGAGCGCAGATTCGGTTTGATGTACGCTGGGCCGTGGTCCAGGTCGGCACCAGCACAACAAACAAAGCTAGAAAACCAGCGAGTCGTTTGATTCGGCTTTGGCTCATTGGACGTAGATCTCCTCAGGCCGCCAGAACCGCTGCGGTGCTCCGTTGTACATCTCGAGCATCCCACGCCCAGCCGAGTAGCGGTCCATGATCTCACCGGCGATGCCGAGGTCCAGGCGGAACTCGTTCTCGGCCGCGACCGCCGCCCAATGTAACTGCTGCCACAGTTCGACTGCAGAGGGCCCAGCTCGCACTTCGAGGATCGCCTCTGCGACTTCGTGGGCCAACATTTGCTGGCGAGATGTACCCGGCGAATGCTCAGCTCCGTCTGGCAGCAAGGAAAAGTCAAGAGCGTCGAGCGTGTGTTCGCCGGACGCTCCATCTCTGAGCACTTCTGCCGAACCAAAGCCAATGGTGGGTGAAACCGCCTCGATGATTAGAACAACCATGCCTCGACCCGAAGCGGCGTGCTCCTTGACTCGTTCGGCAATGGAACTGGAAGCGCGCATCATGCTTTCAAACAGGTTGTGAAACTCGCGGCCAGTGTCTCTGATTTCGAATCCCCGCGGCAGCTCCCACTGACTGTCGTTGTCCACTTTGATCGAGTTGGCGTTCCCAACGCCCGCACTCCCATCGTTGCCGCCGCTGCCAAAGTCCGGGCCTAGCTCGCCACCCCAGCCCTCGAACTGCTCAAGCAAATGTTCATTGCCTTGCGCGCCCGGGTCGCCCGGGTCGTAGCCGATGTCTCCATCAAAATCATCGCCACCGGGGTCTCCCGCGACCCACGGGTCTGAGCGGTCGTGTTCGCCACAGCCACAGCCGTCGGTCGAGACGCGCGGCTCTCCAAAGTCCAAGTCCGAATCGTCGGGGGCGCTAGGGGCTTCCTCGTGCTCGAAACCAGTTGGATCAACTTGGTTGAGTGGGTTGTTTCGCACATACGAGTACGCATTCCACGACTGCGTTGAGGTTGCGTCCGCGACAAGCGGATCGGGCGTCATGAACCGGCGCTGGTACGGGTCGTAGAAGCGGCCGCTCATGTCGACGAGGCCGAGTGCGTCTTCCTGCTCATGGCCGGTGAAGCCCGTGCGGAGGTTGGCCGGGATGCCAGAGCCGCGGGCGAAGTCGCGACCGCTGTTGTCGAGGCGCACGCCGAAGGGGCCGAACCATTGGCGGGTGGTGACGTCGCCTGCTGCGTTCGTGGTGACCGTTGCGCTACCCAGGTGGTCGCTGTGGGTGTAGTCGGTGTTCCAGACGGTGGAGGAGTCGTTCTGACGCAGCTGAGCAATGCGGCCGTTCGGCCCGAAGACCATGAGCACGTTCTCCGTGGGTAGACCGCTTCGAATGCGGCGCTCAAAGAAGTTTCCGACGTAGATCGTGTCCTCGGTTGTGCCTTGGCGAACACGTGCCCGCTGATGACTTGCGTCGTAGTCATAGGTGCGGGTCACGCCGTCCGTGATGGTCGTCGGGAGGTCGAAGTAGCTGTACGCGACGCTGCGGGCGCCTGCGATGGTCTGTCGACCCGCGTTGTATGTGTTCAGCGTGGTGGTCGTGCCAGTTGGCCGAACCACGTCGATGCTAGTGTCTGAGCGTAACGACGAGGCGATGTGTCGAGGGGGAAATCGTCGAAGCGGTGGTGCTTTGGTGACCCACCAATGCGCGTAGGCTTCGTTGATGGTGGACACACGCACGACCGCTTCGGGGAAGGCACCCCAGACCGGGATCTTCGGTGCACAGCGCCCGTTCGCGGCTCAGCCCCGCGCCCCAAATAGCGAACTAGCCGTCTTGGACGCGAATCGCTGCTGAAGTCATCAAACACAAAGTACCTCGGACTTGGTTCGGACTCGCCGATGCACGCCAGCATGCGTTGACCCGGATTGAGGTTGATGGACGGACACTCAATGACGCCGAGAAACGTTCGACCCAGACGTGGCCCGTGGAGATGTTCGCGAACGGCGGCAAGGACCACCGTCGCGGTCAGTCCCCCACCCCCGCAGGCAGCAAACTCGGACACGCGCTGAATCTCGATCGACGCGAGAGTTGAACCAGGACCGCACTGCGCGTGCGAGTTGATGGGAATCGACGCCAGCGCGAACACAAGACCCGCGATGATTGCTTTCATTGTCCGACCATCACTTGGAAGGGGGGTTCGTCTCATTCGTCTTGTTCTCCCGGGTAGCCATCTGGTCTGAAGAAACGAGCGCAGAGGAGCTTGCTGAACGCCGCGTTGATGCTGGATGCCGACTCGGTAGCGAAGGCCATCGTCCCTCGCGTGCATCCTTCCGGGTTCCCTCGAACGCAAGCCTTTGCGCCGTCAACGCCTGGTTACGGAGCCACCCCGAACGCATCGCGCGAGAACCTGGTGACGCTCGCTGGCCAGGGCCCATCCAGCATCGACGCGGCGTTCAGTCGACTTCTGCGTTCTTCTTGTCTCGGACCTGATGCCGTCGGGCTGGGCGTGGGCGCCGAGACGGAACGATCAGTGTGCAGATTCGAGGCGAGGGGTCGTCCGTAAAGCGGTCCAGGTGAATGATTGACTCCCCGGCGACCGCTGCGAGGGGGTTCGTCTCGCCAATACACGCTTCGCGCACGGTATCTACACGCAGGTTCGGAGGGCACGGGATGAGCGCGAGGAAGGTGCCTTGTCGTTCTGGCCCCGAGATCGTGCGGACGACGCGCACACGGGCGACGGTGTCCGTGATGAAAGTTCCGCAGTAGACGATCTCCGAAACGGCGAGGATCTCCACCTCAGCGTGCGTCACGCCGGGCGAACAAGGCTCCTGTGCCGACGCGATGCGACTCCAGAGAAGGAGCGCGAGCGTTGCGAGCGTGGTGAGGCTTCGTCTCATTCGTCTTGTTCTCCTGGGTAGCCATCTGCTCTGAAAAAGCGAGCGCAGAGAAGCTTGCTGAACGCCGCGTTGATGCTGGATGCCGACTCGGGCGCGAAGGCCATCGTCCCTCGCGTGCATCCTTCTGGGTTCCCTCGAACGCAAGCCTTTGCGCCGTCAACGCCTGGTTGCGGAACCACCCCGAACACATCGCGCGAGAACTCGGTGACGCTCGCTGGCCAGGGCCCATCCAGCATCGACGCGGCGTTCAGTGAACTTCTGCGTTCTTCTCTCGAACCTGATGGTCAGCGGCGCCTTGGAGCGATGGCGCGGTCGGATGGCGACGCTTCGCGGTTCTGGGTTGGAGGACGGCCGGAGCGAGGAACGATGTCTGTGCGGATGCGGGGAGACGGGTCATCTCGAAAGCGATCGAGCCGCGCATCGACAGGGATAGCGGACACAACTCCGATGCAGGCTTCGTAGACGGTACCCACCTGAAGTTGCTCTGGTACGCAGAGGATGAGGGCGAGAAAGTCGCCGTGTCGCGGCGGCCCAGCGATCGACCGCACTACCCGAACCCTCGCCACGGTCTCGATGATCAACGTTCCACATGGGCCCATGTCGGAGACCGCGAGGACCTCCACCTCGGCCCGTGTGCCCGGGCAGCTTGATTCGGGCGCCTGCGCCGACGCGATGCGACTCCAGAAGAGGAGAGCGATCATGGCGAGCGCGCTGAGGGTTCGCTTCATTCGTCTGCTCCGTGGGTGCGCAAGATGAGGGCGTAGGCGCGAGGGCCGGTGTCCGCTTCGAAGTCATCGTAGCGTTCGGAGAAGTAGGAATCGCTCGGCCGTTGCTGACCGAGACACATCTCCATCCGTTGACCCGCGCGAAGCTGCGCGCATTGAATCACGGCGAAGCTGATGCGCGACCTCCTCGGGCCCGAGATTCGTCGATCGAGGCGCACACGAATCACCGCCTCCGTCCAACCGGAATGTCCGCACCCTGGGTTGGCCGACACGGCCAGCACCGTGACCTCGGCGCGTGTTGCGCGGGGATCGCAGAGCGACGGTCGCCCTTGAGCCATCGCCGTCGACGCAACCGCGAGGGCTCCAAGGCAGAACAAGGCCGCTTCCTTCACGGTGCCCCGGGCGACGTCAGTTCAGCCATCGGAGTGAATACCGCGCTGATTCCACCAGGCAACGGATCCGTTGACCTGACCCACCCCGACATGCCGTCCCAGCCAACCCCTCCGTTGACCCCACCCCCGGTCCCTTGTGGTCCATTCAACCCTAGGGTTGGCCTACACCACAAGATGTGGTGGGTACCGGCAACCCTTGGGTTGACCGGGACGGCGGTGCGGTGCCGGGTAGGTCAACGGTTGGGTTCGTTTCACCGAGGTGTTGTCAGGTCGGGGCAACGGGTGCGTTGACGGGACGGCGGTGCGGTGTGGTTGAGGCCAACGGTGGGGTTGCGTCGACCGAGAGGGTTTGTGGGGTCGGGCAACGCTTGGGTTGCCTGGACGAGGGTGTGGCGTGGGGGTCGGCAACGGATGGGTTGGCGTGACCGAGGTGGCTCTGGGCAAAGAAAAATCCCACCGCTCTGATGAGGGTGGGATTCGTCGTCTGCTGCCGGTCGGCTCAGGGGTTCGCGTCGCCGAAGCACGCGCCCCAGATGCCGAGGGTTTGCGCGCGCGCGGCGTTCTCGTCTTCGAGGAAGAGCGGGGCGAAGTTGTCGTTCGGGGCGACAGTGAGCTGGCGGGCGAGGCCGCGGCGGATGAGCTGCGCTTGCCACATATCGCTGTGCTGC
>JBILQT010000317.1:0-7691 GCA_044373065.1 Sandaracinaceae bacterium | reverse complement strand
TGCTCTCGGTCTTGGCGACCTTGGCCTCGCCAGGCGGCAGGCTCTCCTTGAGCGATGCGAGTGCGGCGAATGGGTTCGAGGGCTTCTTCGAGTCCGTCACAAGGCCGATGCTACACAGGGTGTGCACGACGCGCTTGGAAGTGCGCGCCTCGCGTAGAGCGTCGCAAGAGGGCCGCTGAAGGCGGTCTTGGTCACAAACCATCGCCACGTGAGAACGTGTGGGCATGCGTCAACTCGCGTTTGTCTCCTTGCTCGCTGCGCTCCTCCTGCTCTTCGTCCCGACCGATGTGCGCGCGACCTGCTTCTGCATGCTCGGCCCACGCGTGCCAGCGACCACGACGCAGCAACGCAACATCACCGCAGACCCAAGCTACACTCCTGCTTCGGCCGTCGTGCTCGTGCGTGACGGAAGGCGCACGGTGCTCACGATCGAGGCGGCTTACCGCGGCCCAGCGACCGACCTCTCGATGGTCGTCCCCATCCCAAGCGCCATCAACCGAGAGGCTGTGCGCACGGTGAGCGGCACGCTCTTTCGCAGGCTCGACGGAGAGACAGCGCCGCGTGTTCGGCACGTCTGGCCGCCCTGCCCTCGCATGCCAATGCGCGCAGGAGCCTCGGCGCAGAGCGAGGGTGGTGGCGATGGTTTTGCGGGCCGCACGCGCACCGAAGCCGAGCGCCTTCAGGAGGATTTCGGCGTGGAGATTCAAGACGAGTGGCCCGTCGACGAATACGACGTGACCCTGCTTGGCGCCGAGCAATCCACGGGCCTTCTCGCCTTCTTGCGTGAGCGCGGCCTTGAGCTTCCGAACGTCGCCGAGACGATGCTGCGCGGTTACATCGAGAGCGGTCATCGCTTCGCGCTCTTTCATGTCGACCCGCAGCGCGCGCAGCGCATCGGCGAGATGATGATGCTCAGTCCGATTCAGATTGAGTACGAGTCCGACGAGCTGCGCGTGCCTGTGCGGCTCGGAACGCTGAACAGCCCTGGCGAGCAAGAGCTGCTCCTCTACGTGCTCTCGCCCGAGGGCCGCTATGAGGTCGCGAACCGCACGAACCTCACAGCCCCAACGGACATCCGCATGCGACCCAACGCACGTGGTGCATTTGCCGAGCTCTACACCTCGGTCACCGACGAGCTCTTCCGGAGGAATCCAGGCGCGGCCATCACCGAGTACGCTCACGTCGTTCCAGGACGCCTGAGTCGCGCAGCCGAGTCGTTCGGGATGACGGTCGAACATGATCGGATTCGCACGGTCGACTGGCATATCGTCGGCAGGGAGCCAGGGCGCCGCTGGACACTCTCGCGCATCCGCCATCGCTACGGCACTGACGCCAACGACGACCTCACGCTGCGCCAGGCTGCACCGCTTCGTCTCACGCGACGCTGGCGCTATCCGGCCCTGAGGCAGCGTGTGCGTGAAGGAGAGAACGGCTTTCACGTGCAGTACATCGTCGAGCATCGCGGCTGCACCGACACCTCGCAGCAACGCGCCATCGCACGGCGCTTCGCGACTGCCGAGTCGATGTGGGAATCACGCCATGACCTCTGGCCCGGAGAGGTCATCGCCGACCCGATCGAGAGCCTTGCGATCGAGCCCGGATCTCACGCACCCGACGGCTGGCCACCTGCGCCTGTCGCGATATCCGCGACACCGATTCAGCGCGCGCTCGCCGAGGCCCCAACGGTCGCCCTACCCGTCGCGGGCAACAGCACAGCGGTCGCAGCGCCACTGCCGAGCAACAGCACGGTCGCCCCATTGCCGAGCAACGGAACTGCAGTTGCACCACTGCCAAGCAACAACAGCGCACCGAGCCCGCCGCCGAGCAACAACACGCCTGCGGCTTCAAGCGGATGCCACGCAGCGCATGGAGGCCACGCAAACCTCTGGGGATGGCTCGCGCTTGGATGCGCCCTTCTGTGGCGAAGGCGAGCTACTCCGAGGGCTTGCTGAGCCCGTAGAGCGCCTCCACCGCGCGCAGTGTCTTGAGGTCACCCGCCTCGGCTGCGCGCTTCACTTCCGCAAGCGTCGGATGCAGCAGCTTGTTGGTCGCCGCATCGAGCATGCGCTCAAGCGCCTCTTGATGGGAGTGACCATCCGCCGCGAGCTTCGGCAAGGTGCGCTCAAGCTCCTGCTGCAGCACGCCACGCACCTGCTGACGAAGCGCCACGATGAGCGGCTTGAGGTGCTGCTGCTTGCGCCACGTCTCGAACTCACCAACCTCGTGCTCCACGATGCGCTCGGCGAGGTCGGCCTCCTTCTGGCGCGTGTTGAGGTTCTGCGAGGCCACCTTCTGCAGGTCGTCCACGTCGTAGAGAAAGACGTTCTCCATCTCGCCAACACGCGGGTCCACATCGCGCGGCACGGCGATGTCGATGAGGAAGAGCGTGCGGAATTTTCGGGCGCGCCCAACTTCCTTCATCAGCTCAGGCGTGATGACGAAGCGGTCGCTTGAGGTGGAGCAGATGGCGACATCGGCCATGCCGAGCTCCGAGGTGAGCTCATGCAAGCTGCGCGGCTCACCTCCGCAGGCCGCCGCAAGCTCCACGGCGCGCTCACGGCTGCGGTTGAGCACGAAGATTTTCGCGCCCTTCTTGGCCAGATGCTTGGCCGCGCTCTCGCCCATCTTTCCAGCGCCCACGAGGAGCACGCGCTTGCCGCGCAAGTCCTCGAAAATCTTCTCCGCGAGGTCGCACGCAATCGAGCTAACGCTGACCGAACCCTCCGCAATGCCCGTCTCATTGCGCACACGCTTGGCCACCGCGAAGGCACGCGTAAAGCAGCGATCGAGCATCGTGCCGAGCACGCCCGCACTGGCCGCCTGCCCGTACGCCTCCTTCACCTGGCCGAGGATCTGCGGCTCCCCGACGACCATCGAATCCAAGCTCGACGCGACGCGAAAGACATGCCGCACCACATCGGCGCCGCGGTGTTGGTAGAGCGCATTCGCAAGCGAGCCCGGGCCCGTGCGTTGCTCCAGCCAAGCCCGCGCCTCACGCAGCGCATTCGCATCCCGCATCACGCCGTAGAGCTCCACGCGATTGCAGGTCGAGACCAAGAGCGCCTCATCGAGCGAGGCGCGCTCCACCACATCACGAAGGCGATCGGCCATCTCACCCGCAGGCACGGCAAGCTGCTCACGCAGCGAGAGCGGCGAGGTGCGATGCGAAATACCAAGTAAGAGAAGCTCGCTCACGATCTCAACCTTGGATGACGTAGCCGAGGAGGACGCAGCACGCACAGGCGAAGCCGAGCATCGTGCCAATCGCGGCGCGACGACCCCTCCACCCTGCGATCGCGCGGAGGAGAAGCACAGCCGCAAAGAGCGTCCATGTGAGCAACGCCATCGTCTGCGTGGCGCCGATCGGCGGCGCATTCGGGTCGAGGCGCACAGCCCAGATCGAGCCCGTCACAACGCCCAGCGTGAGCAACGGAAAGCCCACGATCACCATGCGAAAGGCGAGCGTGTCGAGCGTGTCGAGCGAGGGCAGCCGTTGAAAGAGCCCGCCCATGCGCTTCTGTCGCAGTTGCCGCTCTTGAATCACGTACGCAATCGAGACTCCGAAGGCGAGCGCAAAGCAGACGATGCCGAGCACATTCACCATGATGTGCACGGGCAGCATCATCGAGCGCACCTCGTCACTGACGGTGCCGACACCGTGCCGCAGCCCTGCCCCCAAAAAGAAGAGCAGCGTGATGGGCGTGATGAACGCACCGAGCACGCGAAACTTCGTGTTCGGTGAAGTCCAAACGAACGCGAGATAGCCCACCGCCACAAGCAGCGAGCCCACCGCAAGCGCCTGGTGAATGTCGCTGAAGAACGCTGCGGTGGACGCAACCGCTTCCAAAACGACCTGCGTGGTGTGCAGCACGATCGCCGCCGCAAGAGACCAACCTGCGTAGCTCCCAAGGCGCTCTATCCCCCGCGCGAGAAACGCAATGTAGAGCGCGCACGCAAGCGAGTAGAGCGTCGCGACGAGCGCGAAGAGCACAGAGAGCAGCACGCGCTATCTCCGCTCGAGGAAGAAGCGCGCGAGGAGGTCCACCTCGTCTTTGGGCCTCACATCCGCCGCCTCGATGATCCCAAGCGCCGCCTCGATCGAGTCAGAGGACGAGATCGTGGGGACGTTGGCCGCAACGGGCAGAGACACATCCGGAAGCGGCCCCGATTTGCGCATCGGTGGATTCGACGAGATCACAGCGAGCAACTCGCCCGCCGTTGGGATGCCGACAAAGCCGTCGGTCACCTCGTACGCGAGGTCGCCCACAATGACGGTGCCCTGGCTGTAATCGCCAGCCATCTCCGCGATCTGCTCAAGGTCTTTGACCTTGCCGAGAAGTCCGAGCGCGTCGCCGGCGCCTGTCACTTCGTTCTCGAAGAGGACGCCCGTTTGAAGGTCAAAGGAGTGTCTCTCCGGCAGCACCTGCAGGGTGTCACCCGCAAGCTCGGCCACGCCCTCGGAGAGCCATCGATCGAGCACTGTTTGCGATACGAAGAGACGCGACGCGCGCATGGAGCTGACGCTATCACGGCGCATGCGGCGCGGGCTCCTCGGCTGGCAGATCCGTGAGGACATCCAGGCGCGGCGGCTCCCAATTCGGAACCAATGCGGGGCAAGTGCGAGGCGCATCCTCCCCGCCCGGCAGGTCAGCCTCCACCCACTCAAGCTCGGGAGAGCGGTCGTAGCGGACATCGCCAAGCACCGTCACATCCGCGCCTTCCACGAGATAGGGCACGCGCGCAAAGCGCATGTATGCCGCCGCAAAGCAGTCCTCCCCGTAGAGCGCGCGCAGTCGGCCGAGCGGGACGCGCACTTCATCGATCATCCACACATCGACGGGTGAGCGAACGACCGTAGGAACACGCGGCGCGGTCGTGTGCATCGGTGGCTCGGTGTGGCAGCCCTCGGCGCTCATCATGCTCGGCCAGGTGCTCAGTGCGAAGCGCCGATCGAAGAGCCAATCGCCTTCAGTCATCACGCCAAAGCCCGTCCAGCAGAACGGATTTCCGGGCATCGGAGAGAGCGCAACGTCGTGCACGGAGGCCTCGGGAAAGAGCTCCTGAAGCACCACCTCGGCGCGTCCGCGCGCGAGCATCGACTGGCTCGCAAAGCCTGCGATGACGACCAGCGTCAACGCGCCCGCCACGAGCATGCGCTGTACACGTAGCAGCCTTGTGCTCAGCACCATCAAGAGCGGCGTGAGCGCGCCGAGCACGGCCACAAAGGGAGGCAGCACCGCACCCGACACGATCGCAAGCCCGACTGCGAGAAGGGGTGGCGTCGCGAACGCAACGCGAGGCCAGAGCCTCTTCGAGCCAAACACGAGTGGCGCCGACATCACCACCCAGAGGAGCGGCTCGATGATGAAGAGCGTGTCGCCAAAAAACCACGCGTTGTTCAGCGGCCAGAAGGGATGCACGCCGTACGAGTTGCCGAAGTCGAGCGCCATGTGCACGCAGCAGCCGATCAGCGCGAGCGCAACTTGGAAGGGCACGTCGAAAGGGCCCTTCGCGCGTCTCGCGTAGAGCCAGCCCAGGAGCACCGGAACCATCGCGACGATCGGCGCCAAAGCGAGGGTGTGCGTGTGACCGCGGTGGTGCAGGAGGTAGCCCAAATGCCCGCCCGTGAGCGGCGTCAGGATGAGGTCGAGATCCGGCGCGTTGTTCGCCACGATCGAGGTGATCCATGCGGCGCGCGTCGTCTTCTCATCGGGCTCACCACGGCCCATGCGGCGTCGCAGATCCAAGGCGAGTTCCGCGACGAGCACACCGGCGAGCGAATGCGTGATGTTGTCCACGCGGCAGATGTTCAACGCGCTGCACAGAAGGCAATGCGAAGAAGCATCAAGGGCGCGCGTTCAGGGCGCCGCGAACGAGGTCATCCAGCCCGCATAGTGCGGCGACGCATACGGAACACCTTCGTCATTCACGCCACCGCCGCCCGCGATCATCACGTTGACGTGCGTCGCATCCAGCACGTGATCGACACCGCGAGGCGCTGCGCCCGCAACGAGCAAGGTGTGCTGCCGGAGGGGCACAACACCATCGCGCGTCCCGTGAAGAAGCATCAGCGGCGTGGTGCGCAGGCGCGCTGCGTGCGCGCAGCCGTCGAAGTGAAGATCGGTCAAGAGCTCACGCGGGATGTCGAGAAACGCCGCGTCGCGAATCATCTCCTCGATCGAGCACCAAGCGCTCTCGGTCACAACGCCCTGCGCCTGAAAACGCGTGCCATCGCGCGCTTCAAACGCACCGGACTCCGCACGTTCGGCCAGGCCCAGCGCCACCGCACCACCCAGCGAGTGACCGTAGAGAACGACATGCGTTGGGTCGATGTCCTCACGCGCCAGAAGCGTCACAAGCATGGCATCCGCAGAGGCCTGCGTACCCAGCTCGGAGGCTGTTCCCGTGGAGCGACCAAAGCCCGGATAGTCAAAGAGCATGACGTCGTAGCCCAGCTGAAAGAGCACCTCGACGCGGTCCCAGAAGCGCCCGAGATGCGGGCCATTTCCGTGATGAAAGAGGATCGTCGTCCGCGGGCCGCTCCCATGGTGCGCAAAGACCCAATGAACCTGCTCGCCGCTCTCCAGCGAAGCGAAGCCTTCCTCGCGCGCGTCACGCGGAATGATCGACCGATGGGGCGCAGAGAAGTCTCCGTCCAAATTTATATCCACACTATCGAAATCATATCCATTCGATGCGCGCCCCACAAAGAAGAAGGTCTCCACGCTGAGGCACGAGGGCGCAAGCGCGAGCGTGGCGCCAAGTATCCCGACCTTGGTGAAGCGCCTCATCGACCGATGCCTCCAAAGCGATGTCGCCCCGAGAGAAGCACGGTGAACGCGCCCGCTCCTTCGGGGAACCAATGCACAAAGCTGGTCGAGTCTTCCCAGGGTGAAATCCAGCCGAGTTGAAGGGCCACACCCGTCTGTTCCGTCGCACGGCCCTCTGCATCGCGTACTGGGTAAAAGCTCGCCTCAAGGCCGAGGTAGGGAGACGCAAAGAGCGAGGGGCGCGCACGTGGCGCATCCAGCTGCATCAACATGGCTGCTCCAAAAAACACCTGAAACGTCGGGGAAAGCGGCAGCTCCGCATGCAACCCAAACTCAGGGAAAAAGCGCGGTGCAACGGCATCGTCGAGATCGATCAGCGCGTTCAAGCGGCCCGAGAAAGCGAGCGCCAGACCACCCGGCGTGCGCGTCATCTGACCTACGAATCCGAAGGAAAGACCGAGCGCGGGAGAGGGCACGGTCTCGAGCGAGAGGTGGCCCATCAAGTCGAGGTCGTCTGTGATGCCGTGACGTGCGGCGAGGCGCATCAGGGGCAGCGGCGTGACCGCATCCCCCACACGCACCATGGGGCCGCCGAGCGAGCCAGAGACCTCGCTGTTCCCGCGGCCGAGCGTGCGCGCGAGGTTGAGTGAGCCGCAGCCCGAGAGCGAGCACAGCATCACGGCTGTGACGAAGCCGCATCCCGCCACTTCACGGCGAGGTGAACCAGCGAACACCGCCGCGAGGCGAACCAGCAAACACTTCCTCAGCCGCGCACTTTCGGCTTGAGGCCAACCTTGCCGTCCTGCAGCACGACCTCGAACTCGATCTGCTTGCCGGCGTGCTTCTCGCGAAGCTTCGGCATCATCTTCTCGACGCTCGAAGCCAACGTCTCGTACTTCACATTGTCGACGCGCTCGTTGT
>JBILQT010000055.1:0-31572 GCA_044373065.1 Sandaracinaceae bacterium | reverse complement strand
GCGAAGCTTCAGACACCCTCGAAGCCGCGCACCTCTCATTCGCGGCGCTAATGGATCGATAAGAAAGATTCGTTGGACGCATGCAACGAGCGGCCTGATCTTGCGTGCATGACTTTGCTTTCCAACCGAACACCTTGGTCGACTTCCCTTCTTCTCGTGCTCGTGGGCTGCTCGCCGATGTCGCACGCCTCACCCGATGCGGCGCCAACGCCGGACGCATTCGTCGCATCCGATGTCGCCACATCGCCAGATGCCTTGGTCGCAACCCCGATCGACGCGGCGAATCTGCCCGATGCCTACGTCGTCGATGCTCCGCCAGTGGACGCGCCAAGGCTCAGCTACACGCGCGATGTGCGGCCCGTGCTTGAGGCCTCGCGTTGTGGTGACTGCCATGCCGGGTCGATGGTGGAGATGAGCTACGCGTGGATCAGCGCGCCGGGAACCACCTGGTGTCGGAGCGAGACGTATGCGGCCCGATGGTCATGCTTCGAGGAGCACGCGCGTACCCAGACCGGCGACGAGGCCGCGCCTTCGTGTGGTTCCACCTTCTATCACCGCCACGGACAGCCCTGCTTTACGGAGGCCGCGCGCGCGACTGTCCTCGCATGGGCGGCCGGTGGCTTTGCGGAGTGACCACTTTCGCGCGGGGTTTCGCTGCAATCAGTAAACTGCAGCGATGCCCCCGCGCATCGTCTCGCTCCTGCCTGTGCTCGACCTCTCCTGGTCTCGCATGCGCGCGAATTTCGAAACCCCGATCGGCAACGCGCGCACCTCGTGGTCGTCGCGCGAGACGGTGGTTGTTCAAGTGCTCGATGCCGATGGGCGCGAAGGGTACGGAGAGGCCGCGCCGCTTCCCGGCGTGTCGCTTGAGACGCTCGATGAGGTGATCGCAGCCCTCGAAGGATTGGGCTCATCGATCGTTCCCTCTGAGCTCGATCTCACGACGCTCCCGCCCTCGCTTCGCTTCGCACTCGATGTCGCACTTCACATGCTGCAGGCCTCCGATGCGCCACTCGCCATGCAGTTGGTCACGCCCGACCTTCAGGCCCGGATGGCGGTGAAGCTCGACGTACAAATCCTTCTCTCCGATGTGGATCTGCAGCGCGCGAGCGATGCGCGAAAGCAAGGCGTGTTCGCGTTCAAGGTGAAGATCGGAAAGCCCGCAGAGGTCGAGTCCGAGTGCACGCTTCTGCGTCATCTGCGCTCGATGGGCCGCGATGTGATCATCCGTGCGGATGCGAACTCCAAAGACCTCGACGAGGCGCTCATCGATGCGCTGCGCGAGGTGCGTGCAGAGTATGTCGAAGACCCTGCACCCGAGACCGCTGCGAGGCTTCGTCACGCTGGCGTGCACATCGCACTGGATGAGCTTGTGCTTCGTGACCCCGAGGCCGCGCTCGACGAGATTCTCAACGCACGCGCCACGACACTCGTGCTCAAGCCCTCACTCATCGGCCCGCTTGAGCGCACCTTCACGCTTGCCGCGCGGGCTCGTGCACGTGGAGGTCATGTCGTCCTCTCGCATGCGATGGAGAGCACCCTCGGCTTGAGCACGCTGCATCACATCGCTTTCGCGATGTCGGCCACTTCGCCACGCACATTGACGCCGCAAGGTCTTGCACCTTGGCCAGGCATCGAGACTTTCCACTTCATCGACACCGAGCTCTACGCATCCAGGCCAATCAACTGGATGCCCAACGTCATCGGTTTCCCATGGCAGAGGTCCGCATGATTCAAGAAGCGATCGATCACAGTCTCGATGGCGTCGTGTGCGCAGCAGCGCAGTTCATGAGCTTCTGGGGACGCCCCACGCCCACGGGAATCGCGCTCGGCGCACTTCGCGAACGCGCGGCCAACGAAGCGCTCTCCAATGCAGAACAACGCTTGTTGGTGCTCGCTGAAGCCTTCGCAACCGAAGAACAAGGACAACATAGCGAGCGCGTCACCGAGGCGAAGAATGAGCTTGTGCGCCTCGCAGGCGATGCCTTTCGCGCGATGCGCGATCAGGTCGACGACGAAGCGCATCAATCCTGGCGTGCGCCCATCGCACACTTCGATCGGACATGGCGCGAGACAGACACGGTTGAGTTGATCGATCGACCTGACTTCTCGAAGGACAAGCGCGTTCGTCTGATGGCCGGCCTCGATCACATGAACGTGACGCTCGGCACCTATGCATCCTTCTTCGAGGCACTGCGCCCCTTCCTTCGCAACGATCGGCCAACGCGCATTCACGACCTTGCCGCAGGGCACGGAGGCTTCCTTCTAGAGGTCGCGAACATCGCCAAGCGCGAGGGCCTTGCGCTTGAGCTCGTCGCCTCCGACATCGCGGAAGAATATTTGGAGATAGGTCGCGCACACGCCGCCGAAGCAGGCCTTCCCGTGCGCTTTGAGGTGCAAGACGCACTCGACACCTCGAACCTCAAGGAGGGCGCATACGACATCGTTGTGTGCACGCAATCACTGCATCATTTCCCGCCTGGGCTCATCGCATTGCTCACGCACGAGGCGCTTCGCATCGCATCGCGTGCGGTGGTCTTGATCGATGGCGCACGCAGCAAGATGAACGCTGCGCTCATCCCCACGCTCGGCATCCTTCGTTACCGCGACATCCCCTTCGCGCACGACTCCTGGGTCTCGTTGCGTCGCTTCTTCACGCCCGAAGAGCTCGGCCTCTTGGCCCGCATGGGTGCCCTCGCAACGCCGCATCAAGTCGTGCACACCAAGGCGCGTTTCCTTCCGCCAGGCCACATCATCACCGTGCTTGAGCGACCTCTCGCGCGATGAACTTCTCGATTCGTGACGCCGCGATGGAGGCTCCATCCAAGCCCTTTCTGATCACGCACGAACGCACCTTCACCTATGCCGAGATGGCCTCTTGCGTGGAAGAGCGCATCACACGCTTGCCGCCATCGAAGCTCGTCGCACTGATAGGTCACACATCCGCCGAGACGATCATCGCGCTGCTCGCATTGCTCGAGACAGCGACGCCCTTCGTCGCGATTCATCCGCGTTGGACCGAGCTTGAGCGCACACGCGTGCTCGAAGAGAGCAGGCCCTCGCACCTACTCGATGGCGATGCGATTCACTCGCTCTCGCTTGGCGAAATAGAAGCGCTCCCCACCTCGCTCCTCGCCGTTCTCTACACCTCGGGCACCTCGGGTCGAAGCAAAGGCGCGATGCTCTCGCGGGATGCATTTGCGCATGCGGCCCATGCGAGTGAGGCGCGCCTGGGCTGGCAAGACGAGGACCGCTGGTTGCTCGCGATGCCCCTCGCGCATGTCGGTGGTCTCTCCATCGTGCTGCGATGTTTGCGCGCGAGAAAGACCGTCGTGCTCGCGCCAAGTGGCCCCTTCGATGCGCATGCCTTCATCCACACGGTGAACACGCAGCAGGTCTCCATCGCCTCGCTTGTCCCAACACAGCTCGCGCACCTCGTGAGCGCCTCGCTTGCAGCGCCCTCCCATCTTCGCTGCGTGTTGCTCGGCGGCGCAGCTTGTCCCGATGTCGTCTTGCGTCGGGCGCATGCGCTCGGCTGGAAGCTCTTCACAACCTACGGCCTGACCGAGGCATGCTCGCAGGTCACGACCAGCATTTCGCCCGTATTGAATTCATATGACGGATCAGGCACGCCGCTCGAGGGTGTGAGGGTTGAGATTCGCGAAGGTCGCGTCTGGGTGAACTCTCCCTCGCTCATGCTCGGCTGGCTTGCGAAGGATCTCCCAAACCCCTTTGATGAGAAGGGATTTTACGATACGGGCGACCTGGGCGAGCTCGATGCAGAAGGACGCCTTCACCTTCACGCGCGACGCACCGACCTCATCGTGACGGGCGGCGAGAATGTCTATCCGCGGGAGGTCGAGGAGGCTGTTCTCGCGATGGAGGGCATGCGCGAGGCATGCGTCATCGGTGTGGAGGACGAGGTCTGGGGTCAGCGTGTGGCCTTGCTCTACGTCGGAGACGAACAGACCCTGGAAGCGCTTCAACAAGCCCTCCGCCTGAGGCTCGCCGCGTTCAAGATTCCGCGCATCGCCAAGCGCATTGAGGCTCTGCCGCTGAACAGCGTTGGCAAGATCGATCGCAACAAGGCACGCAGCCTGCTCGCTTGACGCCGCCCAGAACATCATCGACACTTCAATAGTTGATGAAGCGAGAAATCAAGAGAACCTCCCCCTCGACGCCGCGTGCGATTCGCTTGCGCAAGCCCACGGCGAAGCTCCCGGCCAAGCCGACGAAGCTTCCAAGGAGCGTTCCCGCCGAGGCACTGGAGCGCGCGGCCTCGATCTTTCGTGCATGCGGTGACCCAGCGCGACTTCGCCTTCTTGAGGTGCTGAGCCTGGGTGAGCAAAACGTCACCGACCTCGCCGAGCTCTCCGATGAAGGGCTCTCCACCATCTCGCAGCGCCTTCGCCTGCTGCGCGCAGA
Source organism: Sandaracinaceae bacterium (assembly GCA_044373065.1). Lineage (GTDB taxonomy): Bacteria > Myxococcota_A > Polyangia > Polyangiales > Sandaracinaceae > JAFLCL01. The sequence continues at coordinate 27,147 of JBILQT010000055.1, read as the reverse complement.
GGGCCTCGTCTCAAGGCGACGCGAGGGCAAGCACATCTACTACGGGCTTCACGACAGCCACGTTCGCGAGCTCATCAAGAGCGCATTCGAGCACGCGATGCATCCCCATGATTCTGAAGACAACGAAGGAGACGAACATGACTGAGCACAAGCACCACGAAGGTCACGAACATCAGCACGGCCCCAACTGCGGCCACCCCGCCATCCAGCACGGCGACCATGTCGACTACGCGCATGACGGCCATCTTCATCACGCCTGTGAGCACGGCTCGATCGAAGAGCACACGCTCGAGGTGAGCGCGAAGAACCCCTCGGATTGCACGCCGAACCATCAGTGCGCGAGCCACGACGCATCGCATGTGCATGGTCCGGATTGCGGCCACGCAGCCATCCCGCATGGCGACCACATCGACTATCTCGTAGGCGGTCACCTGCATCATCCGCATGGCAATCACTGCGACGATCACGGCGCGGTCTGAGCGCAGCGAAGCGAAGCAAGTTGAGAGGGAGATGGGATGGACAACGAGCAGAACAACGACGCGCTTGAGGCTGCGTTTCATGCAGCGCCGCCTTCGGTGAGTCATTCGCTGGCATGTCCGCGATGCGGCAACTTTGTGCGCGAGCTTCTGCCGGGGCTTGAGGCCTGCGAGGCCTGCGTCGAGAAGGTCTTGCCCGAAGGTGTGCGCGGGCCGCTGAACTTCTCGACCGTTGCGAATGGTGCATGGCACCTCGTGAGGCGAATCGGCCCGATGAGCGCCGTCCTCGCGCTGGCGCTTCAACTGCCTGGCTCGGTGCTCTTCGCGTTCGTGCCCAACGTTCCTTTTCAGGCGCAGATGCTCTACGGGCTCATCACGCTCTTTGGTGATCTCATCATCCTGGGCATGGCCTACGACGCGCTACTGGGTCGACCCGTGGCTGTCGGTGCCTCCGCCTCCCGCGCTGTCTCACGCTACGGCGCGGTCTTTGGTGCACGCTGGATCTCCAATATCGCCACGGCTTTCCTGTTCCTCCTGCTGATCCTGCCCGGCATCTACATGGGCTTAAGTGCGTCGCTCGCCGAGCCCATCGCGCTCTTCGAATCGCATTCTGGAGGGACAGCGTTCGCAGCCTCGCGGGAGCGCACCAAGGGCCATCTTCTCTTGCTCTTGGTCACATTTGGCGGGCCCATCCTCATGGGCCTTACGTGGACGTTTGGCATGGGCATGATCATCGGCATCGTGCAGGAGCTACAGGCCCAAGCCGGTGCGACCGATGATCTCAGTTGGCTCGCTTGGCTAGGCGTCGTCGGCGACATCGGCATGAGTCTCTGCATGCTTCTCGCGACCTTCGTGCAAGCCGTCGTCTACACCAAGACCTGGCTTGAGCTTCAAGCGAGGCTCGCTGCAGAGGAACCTGTCGGCTCTCTGCGGGTCCACGCAGTGCGAACTGAGCGTGATGCCCTCGACGAGAAGCTCGATAGGGAGCTCGCCAAGCTCGACTGATCGCATCGAACTACCGAAACGAAAAAGGAGCCTGGTCATCGCGACCGGCTCCTTTTTTTGTCCTATCCGAATAGGATTGAAATCATCTCAGATGCGCATCGGCATCACGACGCCGACGAACATCGTCTCGCTTGCGGGCTTGAGCACGCCTGGGTCGAGCTCGCCGGAGAGCTCGAGCGCAATCTCGTCGTCGCTCAGCGCGTTGAGTGCATCGAGGATGTACTTCGCGTTGAAGCCGATCGTGATGGCCTCGCCCGCGTAGTCGACATCGAGCTCTTCGCTGCCCTCGCCGACATCGGGGTTCTCGCTGACGATGCGAAGCGAGCCGCCCGTCACCATGAAGCGCACGCCGCCGCTTGTATCGCTCGAGACGAGGCTCATGCGACGAAGCGCTTCGACGAGGCCCACGCGGCTCATCACAACGCGCTTCTCCTGCTGTTGCGGGATGACGCGCGCGTAAGGCGGGAACTGCTCATCGGCGAGCTTCACCGAGAGCGTGATGCCGTCCTTCTTGAAGAAGGCGTGACCACCCGAGGTGGCGATGCCGATCTGCGGCGGGCCCTCTTCTTTTTGGCTCTTCGCATCGATCTTCGCGTCTTCAATCACGCGCTTCAGCTCAGCGATTCCCTTGTTCGGAATCAGCATCGCGAAGTTCATCATCGGCGATGAATCGGGAAGGCGATGATCGATCTTGGAGAGGCGATGACCGTCGGTCGTCACCATGCGGACAATCTTGCCCTCGGCCTCGAAGAGCGCGCCTGCAAGGTGAGGACGCGTGTCGTCGGTCGACATCGAGTAGGAGGTCTTGGTGATGAGGTCACCGAGTGTCTCGGCCTCGATCGAGAAGAAGTCGGCCGTGCCAGGAGAGGGCAATGCAGGGAAGTCGTCACCAGGCATGCCGGGGATGCGGAAGCGAACCTTGCCTGCGCGAATCTCGGCGGCGTGGTTGGGCCCGACCGTCCACTGCACATCGCCCTCAGGGAGGTTCTTCACGATGTCGAAGAGGTGGCGTGCAGAGACTGCAACCGAGCCACCCTTCTTGACCTCACAGGGCGAGGTCGCAGCGACACCAAGGTAGAGATCCGTCGCGGCGAAGCGGAGCGAGCTTGTGCTGTCCGTCGTCAGAAGAATGTTCGACAGGATCGGCATCGAACTCTTCCGATCGGCGACGCCATGCGTGCGCGCCAAACCGCGAAGGAAGTTCTTTTTGCTGATGACGAGCTCCATGCGACGAGTCTCCCAAATGAAGGCGGCGGAAAGCGAACGAAAGGCACTCTAGCGGAGTTGAGCACCGAGGGGGTGCCTGCTCCGATGCTCATTTCGGAAGGGACGTGGCTTCAAAAAAGAGCGGGAGAGCCGAGATCAGAAGAATAAGAGAAAGAGATCTTTAAAGATCATCTTCATCTTCAGGCCTGTGGGATCCGGAATGATGCTTCCAAGTGTCCGGAAAGAATCACGAATCTGGCGGGCCTGAGGAGGGGATAAAGAGGCGAAGAAGGGGGTCGACTGGGGATGGAAAGCGCCATCCCCCAAGCATCCACAGGAAGGCCCCAGGGTTATTCCCGAAGAGCCCACAGGGTGTAGGCGGCCACGGACTCGGATGCGCAGGTGCGACACTAACTACATTTCTTCGCGGATCCAAAAAAGCGTGCTGCTTCAGACGGCGCATGAGGTGCGAGCGCGCGTACCATCGAGGCGTGCGAACGCATTCCTCAGCGCAGCGACATGCAACCGAAAGGTTGCACGTGAGTCTCACGCGACGTGCAGGCTCGCGGTTGATCGAGGCCTTCTTCGAGGGCGTGTCGGGTCTCGGTCGCATGCATCCGCGTGCGCGCCGCGCGATGCGCGATGTCGAGGTGATCAAGAACGTTCGCTACGGACACGGCCCAGAGGGCTTGCTCGATGTGTATCGGCCCAAAGGGCTTGCTCCGAATGCGCTGAGCCCGGCTGTCCTCTACGTGCACGGCGGCGGGTTTCGGATGCTCTCGAAGGAGACGCATTGGGTCATGGGGCTGCAGTTCGCCAAGCGCGGCTACACCGTCTTTTCCATCGACTATCGTCTTGCTCCGCAGCATCGCTTTCCCGCGGCGATGGTGGACGCCGCAGAGGCCTACGCCTGGGTTGTGGCGAACGCGAAACGCTACGGCGGCGATGCGAGGAAGCTCATTCTTGCCGGTGAGAGCGCGGGCGCGAACATCGTTACCTCGCTTGCGGTGTGCAGCACCTTCGAACGCGAGGAAGCCTTTGCGCGTAAGGTGTTTGAGACAGGCGTTGTCCCCTTCGCGGTGCTTCCGGCGTGCGGCATTTTGCAGGTCACCGACACCGCGCGTTTTCGGCGTGAGGACCCATCCATGCTCGCCATCGTGGCGGAGCGCATTGAGGAGGTGGGCGAGGGCTATCTCGACCCAACGTCGACGCATGCGACGGAGCTTGCAGACCCGCTCTTGGTCTACGAATCGAGCGCACCTTCGGTGCGCGACATCCCGCCCTTCTTCATCCCGTGCGGGACTTACGACCCGCTGCTCGTCGATACCGTCCGCTTGGCCAAGGCGCTGCGTGCGCGCGGCGTAGACGCTGAAGACGCGCACTACAAAGGTGTTCACGCGTTTCACGCGTTTGTTTTTCGTCCCGAAGCACGCCGCTGTTGGAACGACACGCATGCCTTTCTTGCGCAGCGACTCAAGGCGCAACTTGACCAGGACAGAGCGTCTCTGAGAGAAGAGAGGGGCACGACATGACACGCAACTTCCTTCTGATTGCAGCAGCGCTCGTGGCTGTCGGCATTTTGGTCGTCACGCTCTACCGCGGTAAGTTCATCGAAGAGCGCGCGGGGGGTGAGCCGATTTCTGTGGTCGTCGCGCGACAGACGATTCCCTTCGGAGAGCCGGTGCGCCTTGAGTGGCTCACGACGCGCATTCTTCCTTCGGACTACGTCGAGGATCGCCACATCGACGAGAATCGGCTCCGTGATCTGGTGGGCTTGCCGCTCGCGCAGACGGTTCGCGCGGGCGAGTCGATCATGTCGACCGACCTCTCGGAGCTCTCGAACTATCGCCGTACGCTCTCGGGTGAGATCCCCTCAGGCAGTCGCGCCATCACGCTGCAGGTGCCCTTTCAGTCGTCGTTCAGTGGTCTCTTGCGGCCTGGTGATCGCGTCGATGCAGTCCTGCTCGCGGGCCCTCCGGACAGCAACGACTTCACCGCGTCGGTCGTTCTACAGAACGCGCTCGTGCTCGCCATTGGTCAGACGATTGCGCGGCAGTTGGAGAACGAGAGCTCGAGCACCCGCGTGCGTGCTGTGACGCTTCAGATCGGCGTCAACGATGGCCAGCGCCTGGCCCATGCGCGTCGCGAAGGACGCATCCAGTTCTTGCTGCGCAACGGCAGTGACGATCACGTCGTGCCCGGCGTGCTGCAGATCCAAAGAGAAGACATCGAGATCGCGGGTCGCCGTGAGCGCTTCCTCTATCGCGATCGCCGTCGCTCCGATGTCGAGGCAGCTCTGGCCGCTGCAACCGCAGCTGTGCCAGGCGCGGCTCCTGCTGCGCCCGCAGCGCCTCCCGCGCCAACGCCTTAGCGCGCGAGCAAGAAGAGCGCGGCGCCGATGCCTGCGAGCATCAGGCTCAGCCCAGCGATCGCCAACGCAATCCAGACGAGCGGGGAGGTACCCGTTCGTGTGGGCATGGGCGCTGCGATTGGGATCGGCATCGGCATCGCGACGGGTGCTGCAATGGCCTGCGCTTGTGGCATCGGTGGGCCGAGATAGGCGACTGGCTTGGGCACGCGCTGAAGGGCCGCGAGCATTGCGCCGGCGTCAGGGAAGCGAGCCTCCTTCTTCTTCTCCAGCGCGGTCTGCACGACGGACTCGAGCTCAGGGCGTACCTGCAGGCCGGGCCGTTTGCTCATGAGAGAGGGCGGCTTCTCCATCAGGTGCATGCGGAACATCTCCACCTGTGAGTCGGCCTCGAAGGGCCATGTGCCAGCGATCAACTCGTAGAGCACGACGCCGATGGCATAGACATCCGTGCGCGCATCGACGCTGTCTCCGGTGCCTTGCTCCGGCGACATATACGCAGGGCTTCCCATCACCGAGCCGACCATCGTGAGCTTCTGCGCCGGGCCAAACTTCGAGTCGTCGAGCTTCACGAGGCCGAAGTCGAGAAGGATGCAGCGATAGTTCGAGGGGGAGTCACCCGAGACAAAGACATTCTCGCTCTTGATGTCGCGATGCAGCACGCCCTTGGAATGCGCGAAGGCAAGGCCTGTAAGCACTTGCTCACCAAGGTAGGCGCCGAGGGCCGGGTCGAGATCATCGTCGACGATGAGGGACTCCAGCGTTCGCCCTTGGAGGTACTCCATCACGAGATAGGGAAGGCCCGCTTCGATGCCGAAATCGCGCACCTCGAGAATGTTCGGATGGCGCAGCGAGAAGAGCGCCTGGGCCTCACGCTCGAAGCGCGTGCGAAGTGCCGGGTCTTGCACGGCAGCGGCGTGCATCATCTTCACTGCGCACGGATTCCCCGCGCTATCGACAGCCTTGTAGACAGCACCCATCGCACCTTGGCCGATGCATTCCTGCAGCTGATAGCGATTGCCACTCGGCGAGCTGCCCCCGACGATGCGTCCTACGAAGCCCTCGGCGGGTGTTTGAGTCGTGCGGTCCATGCGTGCGAGAGACTACGCGATGTCGGCCTGCGCGTTCAGTTGTTGGCGTTCTCCGCGCGTACAAGGCCGAGCTGCTTTGCGCGTTCGAGCCTCTGCTGCACGAAGGGTGCGTCCCAGATGGCCTTGCCTCGGATAGGGCAGGCGGGCAGCAAATCACGCTTGGCGAGATCCAAAAAGAGCGCCCGCTCACTCTTCGGACCGCGTTCAAAACCATAGGGATTGCGGAAGGTGCCGGGAGCTATCGCAGGGTAGGTCGCGTCGTTCTTCTGAATGAGCGCCTCGAGCTCCTGCGCGCGCTCGACACTGCGCTGCAAGAAGCGCCGATCGAAGGGACCAATCGCGCCTCGCTCCTTGGGCTCGCTTGCCACCCAGCGGGCCCAATCGAAGCCGTAGAGGAAGTCGTGCACGTATTGAAAGCGGATGCGCGAGGACTTGCCGTAGAGGCGATGAATCTCGACGAGCGGGTCGATGGTCTGCTCGAGCGCGACATGCCCTTCGGCGATCACCACATCGCGCAACGCGACGGCGACGAGATCCAGATCGACGAATATGTTGTCGGGGAAATGCCGCACGATTGCGCGCGTCACGTGGCTCATGGCCATCGCCCATGCCGAGGCTTGCTGCTCATGCAGAAGGGCCGGGTCAACGTCATCGAGTACGACTTCAGCAAGCTGAACGAGCGAGAGCGCGCGCTTCTTCTTTGGCTTGAGCGAGGCCCAGGATGCGCCGCTTCGCGCAACGAGCTCATCGGTCGATGCGAGTAGCTCAAGCACATGCGGAGCGAGAGCAACACTTTTTGAGCGAGCCATGAGCGCACATTCGCACTGCGCCCCGCTTCGCGCGACTTTGGTTCGATCGAGAACTACGCTAGCGCTCCATGATGAAGCCGATCGTGGAGTACCGTAAGGCGTACTGCTGGCGCTGTGATGATGTCGTGGAGACGCAGGCGCCCTGGCCACACTGGCAGAAGGTGAAGATCGGATGGTTCGCGACGATCGCCATCATGATGCTGGGCTTCCCGATCTTGAGCTCTGACTTCTGCGTGATGATCCCCTCGATGATGGCGATCATCATCGCGGGCAGCCCGATCTTCCGATACGCGAGCGAGCTTCCGAGTTGCTGCACTTGCTCGGCGGTGCTCGACCCCAAACGCCATGCAGGCACAGGCGTGCGCGCCAAAGAACCGAGATCCAATGCGTAGTTCACTCACCGCGTTCGCCTGTGCGCTCTCCATCCTCGGCGCATCGCGCGCGCATGCACAGTCATCCGACTTGCTCGCGCACATCCGCCCAGGCGAGCGCGCGAACCTTGCGACCGAGCTCGGCATGCCCGTCGAGGCGCTGCCGACCTACGACCTGCATCTCTCCGTCGATGCGCAGATGCGCGGTTTTGGTCTCCGCGAGAGCGTGGTGTTCACCAACACCGAGTCGCAGCCGATGCGTGAGGTCGCGATGCGCATCTTTGTGAATGCGTCGGTTTCACAAGGTCACACGCCGCCCGTGCGCTTTCTTGAAGGGCGCTGTTTGGAGGGTGCTTCGTGCACGATCACCCAGACCGAGCCGAGCGTGGTGATGGTGCGTCTGCAGCAGCCACTTGCACCGGGTGCCTCGCTGCACTTCGAGCTCGATCTTCAAAGTGTGATGACGGAGATCGAAGAGAGCCGCCTCTCGATGATGTCGCAGAGCATGGAAGGGCTCGCATCGCTTGAGGGCGGTTCCTCGAGCACGCATGGCGACTACGGCTTGGTCGCGCACGGCGCGCAGATTGGCTCGATCGCGTCGTTCTATCCGGTGCTCGCACGCCGCACGCGAGGGCGTTGGATCACGAGCGACGGAGGCACGATGGGCGACCTCTCGACCGACGCGCCGCACCACGTGCGCGCACGCATCGTCGTCCCGGAGAACTTCGCGATCTCTGCGAGCGGCGCCGAGGTGAGCGTCGCGAATGTGAATGACCCAGCGGGCTCTCCGCCGCGCAAAGAGGTGACGATCCACGCAGCCGCGGTGCGTGAGTTCGCCGTGCTCGTGAGCCCCGTCTTTGAAGAGGCGAACTGCGATGTGAACGGTGTTCGCATCCGCTCGTTCTATCTGCCGCAGGATAGGGCCGCGGGGCATCACGTGCGCGACGTGGCGTGTGCCTCGCTCGGCGTCTTCGAGCGTCGATTTGGTCCATATCCCTATACTGAACTCGATATTGTCGAAGCTCCGCTCGTGGGTGGTGCAGGCGGCGTCGAATTCTCAGGCCTGGTGACGGTGGCGATGATGTTCTATCGGCCCGGCTCGATGGATGCTGGTGGCATGGGCGGCATGCTCGGTATGTTGGGTGGTGCGGGTGGCGCAGGCGGTGGAGCACAGGGTGGAGGGCAGGGCGCGGGTCTCGATCAGATGACGACCTCGATGCGTGAATTCGTCACGGCGCATGAGGTTGCGCATCAGTGGTGGCATGGCCTTGTTGGCTCGGATTCGCGAGCCCATCCGTGGGTGGATGAGTCGCTCGCGCAGTACTCGGCGATGATCTACATGCAGGAGCAATACGGCGATGCGCGTGCGCTCGAAGAGGGCGAGCGTCAGGTCGCGATGAACTACCGCATGATGCGCGTGCAGGGTGAGAGCGATGCCCAGGTCGATAGGCCCGCATCGGCCTTCACCACGCCGATGTCGTACGCCGGCTTGGTCTACGGCAAAGGGCCCTTTTTCTATCGCGCGGTGCGTCGGCTGATCGGCGACGAGGCGTTCTATCGCGGCCTCTCGAGCTACGTGCAGGCCTTCCGTTTTCGCGAGGCCGAACCTGGCGATGTGGTCGACCATCTCGCGCGTGCGAGCGCGACGCACGATGCCGAGGTGCATGCCCTTTCCGATCGCTGGTTGAGGCAAACGCACGGCGATGATGATCTCGGCCCGAGCACGATGCGCAGCGTGATGCGCACGATGATGCCGCCTCAGATGCGCGGCATGCTCGATGACCCGATGATGGGCCCGCTGATCGAACAGCTGATGGGCTCGATGCTCGGGGGTGGTGGCGGCAGTGGAGGCGAGGGCCCAGCGATCGACCCCGCGATGCTTGAGCAACTGCGACAGCTTCAACCATGAGCACCGCGTCGACGAATGTGGAGGCTGCGAACGCCGCGATGAGGAAGGGCAATGCGCTTCGCGCGCTTGGGTGTCTCGTCCTTCTTTCGGGCGCCCTCAGCGGGCTTCTTCTCTTGGGCGCATGGCTTCTGCGCGACGTGCTTGCCGGCCAAGTGGTTGAAGCGTCGCTTCGCGAACACGGCGTTGTTTGTGATGAGATCTCGATCCGCAGCACAGCCACGTTGGGTGAGTTCACCCTTGCCCCAACTTCGTGCGCGCTGAGCGAGGGGACGATCTCACGCGTGACTTGGCGTGATCCGATCGTGCTGGAGCGCGGTGGTCTGGGCATCTCCTCCGTGCATGCGACGCACCTTGTGGTGACGCGCGCACCGCGCCCAACCGATGCGCGTGCGGAGGCTTGGGGCATGCTCGGCGGAATGCTTCACGGCCCGGAGCAAGTGGGCGCAGTGCTCATCTTCGCCTCGCGCATGAGCCGACTAGAGAGCTCGCCCTCTCTTCAGGTGGATTCGCTTGAAGTGGTTGTGGAAGGTGGCCAGAGGCCCGAGATGACACTCGTGGATCTGCGCGTCGCCGAGCGCGATGAGGGCCCCGTGGAGGCGCATGTGCAGTCGATCACGCTCGCACCGATGGTGGGGCTGATGGGCTTAAGCATTCAGCCCAGCGTGAACGATGTGACGCTTCACGCGGAGCCCACGACAGGCGTCATCGCAGGCAACCTCGAAGCGGGCCCGCGCCTGCCCATGCTCGGAACGCTCTCCCTGCGAAGGCATGTGGAGGTCGTGGGCGAGCGGCTCGATCAGGAGATCCCACACTGGCGCTTGCGATGAGCGCGCGATGAAGTGGCACGAGCACTTTCGCGATTTGCTGGGTGAGCTTCCCGAGGGCGAAGACGCGCTGCGTTGGGTGAGGGCGGAGTTGCGCAAGCGCGCGCATCCCGTGGCTGAACGAGCGGCGACGACGATGATCGAACGCTTCATCGAGGGCGATTTTGATGAGGCAGCGACGACCGAGATCGATCTCGTCTGGGACACACTCTTTGACGACGGCCTGGCTCGGGACGAGGTCATTCGCGCGATCCGCAGCGGGCGTGAAGAGGATTGGCGAAGGTGGGCTTGGACGTCGCGCTGGCACCTCTGTGATCAAGACGAAGACATCGTCTTCTTGTTTGATCAGCCCAAGCGTCTGCTCACGTTTGCCAAAGAGCCGAACTGCCCGAAGCGCGACTATTTGCTTGGCTGCGTGGCGCACGGGGTACGCGATCGCGTTCATGCGTCGGGGCTTGGTCCCTCCGCGTTCGACGAGGCGCGTCCCCTCATCTTCGACGCCAAGTCAGCGCGTGCACCCGAGCTCGCGGCTTACTTCGAGCGCTTGGCGAGTTACGCCAAGAAGGGCTCAGTCGATCGCGAGGAGGCGATTCAGCGCGCGCACGATCTTCATCGTTGTGCACCTCCGCGAGGCGAGGATGTGCACGTACAAGTCGAGGGCGACTTTTGGCGCGTGCATTACGCGACGCCGGGCCATTCGGGCACGGTCTTCCGCATCCACCGCAAAACCGGCGCGATGACGGCGACTAAAACTGCCCGCTGAGTGAGACGGATCCACCCTGTCCGTCGGCCGTGGGTGCGACGCCGAGCTGAAGCGAGGAGATCACCTCGTCTTCGACCCAGCCTGGGTCTTGGATGCCATCGGTGATGGCGAAGACGATGCCGAGGCCGAGCAATCCGATCGCAGCAGACACACCAAAGACGACTTCACCTCGGCCACGGCCGTCTGTGGCGACGACAGCGATGAGGGCGGCAAGGCCAGCGGGTGCGGCGAAGGCGGCGTTGAGGAGCCAGCCGCGTCCGGCCGAGACGTTGTTGAGTGAGGCGACGAGGGCGTGCGTGAGGATGCCGAAGCCCATGCCGCCAAGACCAAGGCCCCATGTGGTGCGGTCGTCACCCCGAAGTGCGCCCGACATCAAGAAGCCCAAGCTCGCGCCCCAGAACGCGCCCGCTTCGACAAAGCGTGATCGCGAGATGTGCGGACGCAGCCCGTAACCCAGCCCAGTGCCAAGCCCGTAGCCAAGCAGACCGCCAACAACCATCGCGCCCAACGAGCCGTTTCCATCCGCACGAATCGCTCCAGCCATCAGCCCGCCCGCGAGGGCGCCATAGCGCAAGCCAACCGTCATCGTGGTGGGCACGCCACGCGGTGCGTCGATCGTCAGGAGGCCAGTGAGGCTCAGCGCGGCGCCAATGAAGGTCGCGCCAAAGCGAATGTTCACGAGCTCAGCGCCGGTCGCGTTGACGCCACTCCAGCTCACGATCCCGTTTCCAAGGAGCATCCCGAATGCACCCGAGGTGAGCATCAAGTCGATGATCTCACCCGACTGAGCGTGGTCCGCGAGCGAGTCTCCGCGATGCGCTCCCATAGGAGTCGGTACCGCACTCGGATTGCCAAATTGCGGTCCGCTGGGCGGTGCACTCGGATTCCACTCGGAGGGCGTTTGTGGCGCGCGACGCACGCGCACAGGCGCGGGTGGGGCCGCCTGCGGTGGAGGTGGGACGGCTTCCTCGGATGGCAGCGTCTCTGGCGAGGTGTCGGCGGCGGGCGGCGGTGGAATCTCCTCCAGCTCAGCCTGCGCCAAGGCGGCCTTGGGAAGGCTTGCTGACGCGAACAACACCAAAGCCAACCAGAGGGCCCGCGATCGAAAACGCATGATGGGAAGAGATCACGCAAGCTGTGTTCCTACAAGCCTGAGTTCACCGTGAAGCGTGCAAAACCCCAAGAGTTCCCGCAGACTTCGACGATGCGCGCGACCTCCAAGGCAGCCTCTCTCGCTGCAAAAAATCGAACACACCTGTGCCACTTCCTGCTGGCACTTGGTCTCTCGGGTGCCCTGGTTGGATGCGGTGGTGCCGCCGCGCGACCCGCCCAAGAGTCGCTCGCCGCGCTTCACACGCCACGCCGACTCTTCCCGATGGGCGAGGGCTATTCATGGGCCTTCCGCAATGACCCAGGCGGCGGTTTGCCGGTTCAAACATCCGTACTCCGCGTCACCTCAGTCCGTGGAACGCAGGCGCAGATCGAGAGTCTCGCGACGGGTGATGCACGCACCTACGACCTTCGCGAAGACGGGCTCTTCTGGGTCGACGCCAACCTCTACCTCATCCACACGCCCATCCGCGTGGGCACCTCATGGCCTTCGTCCAACGCCCGCACGGCAACGATCACCGAGGCCGATGTCGCCGTGGATGTACCCACCGGGCATTTCGATCATTGCATCGTCGTCACCGAGGAGGGCGGCACCTCGGGGCTCACTGTACGGACGACCTACTGCCCAGACGTCGGCCCGACCATCGTCGCAACCCATCAGACCCTCCAACTCGTTGCGGCAGGCACAAGCACCCGAAGCGAGCTCCAGGCCTACCAGCAGGGCGAGGACGAGTGACCTAGGCGGGCGTCGCATGGGGTCATCGGACTCCACGACACCCTCTAGAATCAGCGAGTGGAGACGCGTCACCCCAGGCGTTCCCTCCGCAAACCGAGCGGATCAACTGTGATCCTTGAAAAAGTCGAAGACCGTTTCACGGCATAATTGTTGCTCGAAGGCATCAGACGTGTACGGGACAAGTTGTCCCGGCCTGGAGGTCGATGATGAGCACCGCAGCCCTGAAGAGCGACTCGACGGGTTTCCCTCCGGGAAAGTCCCGTGACTTCCGACGTGACCTGCTCTCGGATGAGTCAGGCGCGACGATGGTCATCGGCGTCTTCATGGCGGCGATGCTGGTGGGCTTTCTCTATTACCTGCACGGCACTGCCAACATGATCCTGCACCGCGATCATTTGCAGGACGCGGCCGATAGCTCGGCGTTCGCCTCGGCGGTCATCCATGCCCGCGCGATGAACTACCTGGTGGTGCTGAACATCATCATGGCGGTCTGCGCGGTCATTGGCACCGCGTTCCGCATCTGTGAGGAGGCCTTGCTGGCTGGCGCGGTGGCAGCAACCATCGTCTGCATTGCAAGCTGGGGCTCATCAGGCTGCTCCGAGGCCGCAACCAACTGGTCGCGCTACTCCAGCGTGAGCCGGGCTGCAGACCGCGTCGAGAATGCCATGGAGGGCATCATCCGCGTGGTGAACACCGTCGCCGATGTCTTGGTGACGGTTACCCCAGCGCTTGCGGCGTACCGAGTGTTTGTCTACGCGGGTGAGTACGGACCAGCGGCGAGCATGGGCTGGCAGATTCCCAAAGGAATGCCGGTCGAAGAGGACGATACGAACTGGCCCTGCGACGAGAAGGTTTCGTTCGCCGGCTGGGTGGGTGCTGCAGTGGTGATGACCACGATGGGCGACTGGAACCTCTACTCGGGTATCGCCTACGCCGCAGAGTTGGTCCCGGCCATCAGGAACCGGCATGCACGTCATTACTGCGATGACATGGATAGCTTCAAGCGCCTCGAAGAAGACGCTTGGCTTGGCGAGGAGCCCTTCCAGCTTCAGACGCTCGTGACTGGTGACTCAAGTCGTCCTCGTTGGACTGAGCAGGGTGTGGCGGTCGCGGGCTGGAGCAACGACGGAACGAACATCTCCGACTCGCTCGACTTCCTCAACGAGGGCATGGTTGCCCAGTCCGAATACTACTTCGAGGACGAGGGCGGGATGGTCCGACAGGAGTGGATTTGGCATGCGCAATGGCGTGCGCGTATGCGCCGCGTTGACCTCGGCGATTCACCTCTTCTCGGCATGATCCCAGGGATCGATATGCTGAACGGCTTGGTTGCCCACTAGGAGCGGAGATGAACCAGTCCACGCAAAAACGTCGGCTTCCGTCTCACCGCCTGGGCCTCCTCGCGGATGAGCAGGGCGCAGCGATGACTGAAACAGCCATCATGCTCCCTTCGCTGATCTTGATTTGGGGCGGCATTCTCTACGCCTTCACGCTTGCCCAATCGATCATCGAGATGAACGTGCAGCTTCGCGCTGACTCATGGACGTACGCGTATTCGGGGTGTGAGGGCGACCAGGGTGAGTCGAACTTCTCCACCTCAAGCTTCGACGGCGGCGGCGACGTGCCCGACCTCCCGATCTTGGGCTCGTTGATGAGCCTCGCATTCGACGAGAACTACTCAAACCGTGAGGGCTCCGCGACGGCACCCAGCGTCCTTGGCGGCGCCACGAACAACTACTCCACCCAGCAATTGTGGATGTGCAATGAGTCGCGCGATGGCTGGGAGATCATTGACCTCGCGGGTGGCTTGCTCTTCTCCTTCTAGGATTCGTTTGCTGGTTCATCTCGCAGTGAACCAATGAGGCCACGATGACGGACACCGAAACCAGTAAAGTGACGCCCGAGCGCAAAGCGCCGATTCGCCCAACGGCATGGCAGATCGCACGTACCTCGCGTTGGGTGAAGGCTGGCCGCGTCGCGGTCTTTGGCTCCACGCTTGCCGTCGTGATGAGCGGAGTTGGCTACTCGCGTGTTCGCGGGCAAGTCGGCGAGCAGATGCTCGACGTGGGCGAGCTTCTCATGCGCTACGAGGCCGCCGATCGCCAGGACACACCGCGAGAGCTTCACTTCAACGGACAGACGTTGATGTTCACGAGCGGGACGACGCAAGATTCGCGGGATGAAGTCCTGAGCGAGTTCGAGCGACGCTGCAACGTCAACAATGAAGGTGTCTTGAGTCGCATCCGCGAGGTTGCGCCGAGCGCGCTCGAGGGCCGTCACCTGACCCTCCGCGAGCGCCGCGGGGAAGCGGGTGCAGTCGCTTGCTTGGATTACGGTGAGGGCGTCTCGGCGACCGAGTTCATCGAACGCGCAAATCGGTTCAGGGAGAGCCACGACATGGAGGCCTTTGGCCACCTTCGCTACGTCTACGTGGAGCCCACTCCGCACGGCGGAAGCCACTTCCTGACGTTCTGGACGACAGGCTCATTCGACTTCGATGAAGTGACCGGCGACCAGGGAAATCGCGATGTGCCTGGTGAGGACCTCGCATCGATTCCACGCCCTCCGCGCTCGCTCCGAACGATTGATTTCTCGGAAGCGGGCACAGACCAGCACGTCTTGGGGTATGGCGGCTCGAGCATGACGCACTGGGAGCTGGGTGCGTTTTACCGAGAGGAGCTTCCGCGTCGTGGCTATCGCTTGATGCCTGCCGGGGACAACGCACCTGAGACCGAGGGCATCGAGACGATTGCTGCGGAGCGTGACGGTCGCATGGACCTCGTTGTGGTCGGGCTCGATCGCTACGGTCTGGGTCAGGTGGTGATCTTGACGGGCGGCAGTTGATGAATCGTTCGGTCCCTCTTTTCGCGCTCCTTCTGATTGCGTGCGGTGACGGTGCTGCAGGCTCGGCCTCGGGCCCAGAGCCAGAACGCAGGCGTACCGACGATCATCGACAGAACTCCACGGGGACAAACAGCACGAACGTGCCTACGAGCCCAGAGGGCAGTGGGTTGCGCCAACGTGGTGGTGGCGGCGGCGGCGGCAGTGTGCGGCTCGCGAATGGGCAGACGCTTCAGGAGATGATGCGTCAAGCGGGCCAGGAGCGAGATCAGGAAGCCCGTCAAAGGCTCTACGAGCCAACGCCGACCGTGGAAATGGTGATGGCGATGGTCGCTCCAGACATGAGAGAGGTCGTTGAGAACGAAGAGAACTGCGACGCCATGTACGCCATGATGCAGACGGACGAGCGCGGTCAGCCGGTGCAGCGTTTCCAGGGCACCCGAGAAGACTTCGATGCGATGTGCGCCAACATGTCGATGGAGACGGCCGAGTGTTTCCAGCGTGGTGAGGCAGCCCGGCTTGAGCCTGAATGTCGTCGGCTGATGCAGGCACAGGATGCAAATATGCGTCGCTTCCAGCGCCAGGCAGAGCAGGTGCGAAGCGGCGAGCCGATGGAACAAGCCCCACCTCCTCCAGAGCCGCTTGCGCCGGAGACCTTGCAGCGCGAACGACTGGGCTCGAACTGATCAGCCCTCGAAGCGCTTGATCACAAGCGAGGTGTTCACGCCGCCGAACGCGAAGTTGTTCGAGACGATCGTGCGCGGATTCGCGTGCATTGTTTCGCGCACGTAGGCGAGCTTGCCGCAGCGCGGGTCGACCGTATCGAGGTTGCGGTTCGCCGCGATGAATCCGTCACGCATCATCAAGAGCGAGAAGACGAGTTCCATCGCGCCGCATGCGCCGAGCGTGTGACCTGTATAGCTCTTCTGCGTAGAGCAGGGCGTCTCGCTGCCGAAGACGGTCTCGGTCGCCTTGCTCTCGCAGATGTCGCCGATCTCCGTCGCGGTGCCGTGCATGTTCACGTAGTCGACATCGCTCGCCTTGATCTTCGCGGCATCGAGCGCGAGCTGCATCGCGCCACGCATCCCGGCTTCCGAGGGCGCGGTGATGTGAATGCCATCGCAGTTCGTCCCGTAGCCAACGAGCTCCGCGAGAATCTTCGCGCCGCGCACTTTGGCGTGCTCCAGCTCCTCGAGGACCAAGGTGCCAGCGCCCTCGCCGATGACGAGGCCATCACGGTTTGCATCGAAGGGACGCGGCGTGACCGAGGGCGTCGCGTTGTAGCGAATGCTCGTCGCCATCAGCAGATCGAAGGTCACCGCCGTCGCGTAGTGCATCTCTTCGGCACCGCCCGCGAGCATCACGTCTTGTGCGCCCGCGAGGATCGACTCGTATGCCGCACCAATCGATTGGCTGCCGCTGGTGCACGCCGAGATGAGCGGAAGGACGCGCCCGCGGATGCCATACGAGGCCGCGAGATTGGCCGCGCACGTATGCGTCATGAACTTGAGGTAGCTCGACGAGTCGAGGCCGCGCATCGTCTTGTTGATGAAGAGTGGGCCGCAGAAGGCCTCGAGCTCATGCGAGCTGCCCGTCGTTGAGCCGTACGCGACACCCGTGCGTCCGCTTTGCAGAATGCTCTCAGTGAGCCCCGCCTGCGCAATCGCTTGGTCGGTCGCGTACATCGAGAAGAGCCCGACCAGGCCCTGCGTGCGGCGCCTTCGACGCGGGAAGTGTGCGTGCAGATCGATGCCCGTGACCTTGCCGCCCACGCGCGTGTGCAGGTCGGAGATGTGATCCCACTCGGGCATTGGGTGAATGCCGCCGCGCATCTCTTTGAGCGATACAGCGCACTCTTCAATGTCGTGGCCGATCGGACTGAGCACCCCACTCCCCGTGATCACGACTCTACGCATATCTATATATTACCTTAACGGTCCCACTGACCACGTGCTCCAGCATGGAGTGATGAAGGACGGACGAACGAGTCCGCTCAAACTTCAGTTGTCTTTGGTGGTCGGCGGGGGCGCAGCGACGGGGCCCTCGGGCACGCCATCGTTGGTCTTGGCGATCTCGGCGATCGCGAAATCGATGAGCTCATTCACGGTGCGCACGTTGCGCGCTTCGGTCGGATCGGGACGACGGCCCGTGATCTCGCGGAGCTGCGTGAAGATGTCGATGGCGTCGATGCTGTCGAGGTCGAGGGCCTCGTAGAGCGTGGAGTCGAGTTGAATCTTCGACTTCTCGATCTCGAAGCTATCCGAGAGGATCTCAGCGATACGCGAGAAGAGTTCGTCTCGACTGGGTGTGGGGATCTGCGCCATGCGGGGTACCTCGACAGCGATTCAGTACGCGGTTCAGATGCCGACACTTCCTATCGAAGTGTGAGGCGTCTCGGAAAGCGGCGGTGCCTACCATCGGAAGACACAAATGGCGAGTCCGAGGGCTTGGCGGCTCGCGTATCTTGCAGTGATGAGCGCGCTTGTCCGTGTGCCAACGCAAGAGGAACTACTTGAGCTCGCCGCGCTGCAGAGCGCCTCGTATGCGATCGATGCCCGCAGTTGGGAGAGGTGGCATCAGGTGCTCGCGCTCGGTGATGCGCGTGATGCAGGGCTTCGTGTGATTGAGCGTGAGGGCGAGATTGTGGGTGGGCTTGGGCTCTATCGGATGGGGCAATTCTGGGGCGCTCGCAGGGTCGATGCGGTGGGCTATGCAGGTGTGGCGATCGCGCCCGAGCTGCGCGGAAAAGGCCTCGCCACGATGTTGATGCGCGAGACGCTCTGTGAGGCCGCACGCGGCGCAGCCATCGCGATTTTGTATCCGTCGACACTCCATCTCTATCGCTCGCTCGGCTTCGAGAGCGCGGGGCTCGGCCTCAAGATGGAGGCGCCGATTGAGGCCGTGATGCGTGGTGATGTGGGGCTTGAGATGACGCGCTTTGATGCGCTCAAGCTCACCGACGCAAGCTCGCCAGAGTACGCGCAGGTGAACGCGATGAATGAGGCGCGCAGTGCGAGTTGGAATGGCCTGCTCGCGCGCAATGCCTCGATTTGGATGCGTGTGGCCGCGCCCAAAGATGTTGCAGTGCATGCGTTTTTCTTCGGCACAAAAGACGCGCCCGAGGGCTATGTGATCTTCACGCAGCCCTCGCCCGAGCCGCTGCATTTCGACATTGCGGTGCGCGACTACGTCTTCATCACACCGCGTGCAGCATCACGCTGGGCGGCCTTTCTACATGCCCAGCGCGCGCTTGCGGGCAAGGTGCTCTGGACGAGCGGTGGGAGTGACCCGATGCTCGCCATGCTCGATGCGCCGAGGACGAAAGTCGTCGAGCACGCGCAATGGATGTTGCGCATGTTGGATGTGGAGAAGGCGCTTACGACGCGTGGCTACGCGCACGACGGAGAGGCGACCTTCGAGATCAAAGACACACTCCTTCCAAACAACGCGGGGCCGGTACATCTGCACGTCGAGGGCGGCGTGGGGGTGCTGAAGCCTGCGCAAAGAGGGGCGTATCCCAAGCTTGATGTGCGTGCGCTGAGCGCGCTTTACAGCGGCTTTCACTCGGTCGAGTCACTGCGCTTGATGGGCCTTGTGACGAGTGAAAACGAAGAAGCCGAACGGCAACTGAAGTCGCTCGCTCGGCTCTTTGTGAGTCATCCCTCGTGGCTGCCAGATTTCTTCTGACGCACAAAAATGACCACGGTCAGTTTGCGGAAACGCCTTCAAACTGGGCGCAAAACGAAGACGTGTTCTTTGCGATGCCTCATCAGTGAGCCGTCCACCCCTCCGAGAGCGGCTGAATGACAATCCCGCTCACGCTCACCAGCGCAAGCGCATCGTTGCTCGGCGCGTACGCCACCAGGAGCTCGCTCTCCTGGCTTGGGAGCGTCGACGTCAACGTGGCGTTGGGCAGGCTGAAGCGAAGCACGCGCGTGCGGCAATCTTCGAAGTCGTTGCACTCGACACTGAGCGCGAGCTCGGCGCCGTCGCCTCGAAAGGCAGCGTCGTAGACGTGGCCATGGTAGCTCAACGACGCGGTGAGGCGGCCCTCTGCCAGCGCGACGAGTTCGGCACCGTTCTCGTCGATAGCAATGGCAGCGCGCTGGTCGGGAGAGACGACCCAGGGTGCGTTGTCGTCAGCGAGCCCGCCGTGCTCCTGCCGCGTCGGGCTGCCGCCCGTGGCCGTCATCATCGCAGCCCGGGTTTGCTCGGCACCGACAAGCGTGCCGGTGGCGACATCCCATCGGAACACCATCGGGACAAGCGTGCCGTTCGCGCTGGAGCTCGGTGAGAGGAGATGGATCTCGCTGCCACGCCAGAACGCACGCGAGGCGCGGAAGCGCATGGTGCGCGCAACATCGAGCGCGAGCGTGCTGCGATCGTACACATCGAGGCCGACGTATGACGCCGCGATGATGCTGCTCGGCGTGATGCGGATGTTGACAAAGCTATCCACTGACATGGTGGCCGCTACGCGCGTTGTGCCGTCTCGGAGGTGCGCTGTGAGGCGGTAGTTGCGGTGGTCGAAGAGCGTGAGGTCGCTTGAGACGGCGATGGCGAGTCGCTCGAACTCGGCGTCTTCCGCACTGCGTACCTGTGCCCCGCTCGGGAGCTCGTGCAGCGCGAGTGCACCGTGGGCGTCTCCAATCGCGAGATGAGAGGCGTTGGGTGAGACCGCAAGCGCCGTGACCTGGGTCTCGGGGCCCGCGAAGGAATGCGCACGGCCTGTGGCCAGCGTGACGTCAACGATGCCCGAGGCCGACGCGTAGTAGAGGTGTGTGCCGTCGTCCGATACGACAGGGGTATAGATGCCGCTTTCGAGAGGGATGCCGCGCAATGCATGCGTCGAGGCCTCGATGGCGAGTGCATAGGAAGGGTCCTCGACGGGCTCGCCGGCTGACTCGCGATCGACGATGCACAGCAGACCCTGCCGCGTGCCCAGAAGCTCGCTGCACCCGTGGTAGGGCGTCGACGTCGAGAGCGCATGCGTCAGCCGCAGACTCGCCGTGTCGTAGATCAGAATCACACCGCGCCGGTCGCCATTGGGCGTCTCCTCCGTCATCGCAATGGCCAGCTCACCGAAATCCGCGCCGAAGAATGCAGTCGGCATCCTTCCCCCCAGCCAGGGGAGCGCCACGGACCGCGTCGTCCCCGTCTGAATGTTGAAAACGGTCACGCCGCGCGCGCCGCTCCATACCGCCCACGTACCATCGCCCGAGAGCGAGGGCGTCCCGGCCGCAGGCAAACCGAGCGCGCTCAGCACCGGCCTTCCGCCGACCAGCACCTGCGTCTGCGGCGTTGCGGGCGTTCGCGTCGCCAACGTCGAGAGGGCTCTCGAAGACCACCCATGGACCGCTTGTTCTACGGGACGAGGTTGTGCTGCGCTCGGGCTCTCGCTCCCTCCACAGGCGAGCAGCGTAGAGGTGAGCGTGGCCGTGAAGGCGCTCCGTCGAGACATCGCGGAGGATACCGAGAGGTGTCTCATAAGCTTCCTTCGCATGGTCACCGTTGCATCCGCCGAGGCCAAACGCAGCTGGCGTCCTTCTGCAATCAGATCGGGCGCAAAACGATCACGTGCTCTTTGCGATGTGAGCCGCCGAGGTAGTCGTCGCGCTCGATCGAAGCTGCTGCAACGGGCGCGAGGCCTACGTGCGGTGCGAGACCTATCACGTGATCGTGGGCATCCATGCGACGCGGGCCAATCTGCGCGTCACCGATGACAAGACAGATGCGTGCCGTGTCTCCGCTGAGCGCAGCGCGCATCGCCGTGAGCGTGTCGCCAAGCTCGCGATCCCATTGCTCAGGCGTCGATGTATGCCGACGCGAGCCGATCTCCGCCTTCTCGAACGAGCGATGCTCAAGGCCAAGCCAGTCGAGGCGAAGCGCATGGTGATCGACGTAGTCGTAGGTGCCGCCGTAGGGCGGCGAGGTGAGGATGAGATCGGCCGCGATGGGCGATCTTCGCTGAAGCGAGCGGATATGACGCGCGTCGCCGAGGAAAGTCTCGACGGGCTTCATGCGCTGCTCGCTGCGTGAGGCAGCATCCGCGAGGCTGGCCCAACGTGCGATGAGCTCGGTGGCTTTGCGGCCGAAGAGCTCGCTCGCGAGGCCCTTGCGGATGCGCTTGCGCACGGATTCTTCCGACGTGTCCGCGAGCTTGTTGGAGAGCTTCACGACGATCGACGAGAAGAGTGCGAGCGCGGCCTCTCTGTCTTGTGGGTCGATGTCGAGTTGATCGAGCGCGCGAATCTCCTCAAGCAAGCCCGCGAGCTCCTTGAGGGTGTGCGGGCCGTACATGATGAGGAACTCACCGCGGATCTGCGCTTTGGCCATCGTGCGCGACTGCACGCGCTCAAGCGATCGCTCGACGAGGTGATCGACGAGGAAGCGAAATGCCTCTCGGTCGTCTTTGCGCGTGATGCGCGTCTTCACACGAATGAGCAGCGGTGAGAGCGGATTCGCATCGATCGTGGCGACGCGATGACCTCGCACGAGCGCTTCAATCGCGACCGTTCCACCGCCGGCGAAGGGGTCGAGCACAAAGGCATTCGGCCGCGGAACAAGGACATCGAGGAGACCGCCCGCAAGCCCGCGATGCATGCGACCTGGCCATGTGTGAAAGCCGTGCGTGAGCACGTCCGGGTCCTCTTGCGGGCCTTCTTCGTGTGGCGCGACGAGGGCGCGTGCGAGGGGCTCGGCGAGCGCACGTGGGCCATGCAACTGCACTTCACCGCGCATCTGCGAGAGCGCTCTTCTTGGCTTTTGTCCTTCGATCACGTTGCCTTCTCTTTCTTCTCTATGCCGTCTTCCAAAGACGCTTCTGGGTCACTCGTACGCTCATTCATCGGCAGCCCGAAAAATGCTCGGATCTCATATTGCGCAGGCGTGCGTACACCGTGCTCATCGCGCGCGATCCAGGGCGTGGGCACAAAGGGCACCTCGCTCATTCGCTTCCGCAACGTCCACACGGTGAAGAGTGGTGCCTTGCCTGCGCGGGGATGCACGACGAGCGCTTCGCTTGGATGAAGGCCGCATTGCGCGGCCGCAGCAAGCACACGCTCGGGCTTGAGCGCATCAGCACAGACGACCAGGGCGCCGCCTTCGGTAAGCAAAGGGGCAGCTGTCTCGATGTAGGCCTCGACGCCGCCACGCATTTCAAGACGGGCATACGTGCGCTGCGAGTCGCTTGATGCGAGCGCGCTCTTGGGGTCGAAGTAGGGAGGCGTTCCGGTGATCAGTGCGAAGAGCCCGCGTGCACGTGCGGCCTCGCGCATGGACTCATCGCGGAAGTCTCCAAAGAGCTGCATGGATCGCGAAGTAAGGCCGTTGCGCGCGAAGTTTTCTCGTTGAAGTGCAAACGAGATTTCCTGCGCTTCGACCGTCGTGATCTCGGCCTCGGGCAGCTTCCACGCGACCATCAGTGCGACTGAGCCAATGCCGCTTCCGAGGTCGAGCACCCGCAATCCACCGGGCTTGGCCTTGGCCGCGACGTATGCGGTCAGCACATCATCGAGTGAGTAGCGATGGCCGCGCACGCGCTGAAACACCCGAAAATCGCGGGTAATCGCGTCATCCGAGCGTTCATCGGTCACAACCTGAGAAAGGCCTTCGTGCATGGGCGCGCGGACCATGCGCGCATGGGCGTGCTTGGGCAATCGTTGTAGCGTGCGACGCGATGCGCATTCTCGAGCGACACAGAACAGACGCTTCCGAAGGGAACGAGAAATTTCTGCTCGCGCTGAACGACGGAGCGCGCATCGAGAGCGTCCTTTATCGAGACGACACGCTCTGCATCTCGAGCCAGGTCGGCTGCGGTGTGCGCTGCCCTTTTTGTGCGTCGGGCGCGCACGGTGTGGATCGCAACCTCACCCGCGAAGAGCTCGAGGGCCAGGTGCGCGTGGTGGGTGAAACGCTTGCGCAAGAAGGGCGCGCTGGAATCACGAAGGTGACCGTCTCGGGTGCAGGCGAGCCCCTTCACAACCACGAAGCAGTGTTCGATTTCGTGCGCGCCTCGCACGCGAGAAAGCAGCCCGCGAGCCTCACAACGACAGGCGCACCGATCGCGCGTTTGCCCTTGTGGCTTACGAACTCGTTCCACAACGGCCTCACAATCTCAGTGCATGCCGGCACCGAAGACGTGCGTGCGCGCCTTGTCCCCAAGGGCCCAACGCTCGCCTCGCTCTTCGATGTGCTGAATGCCGAGGTGCCGAACTTGCCCACGCGTCGCGAGAAGAAGCTCGCGCTCGCGTACCTTGCGATCGAGGGCGAGAATGATGGCGATGCGGAAGTGGATGCGTTCATCGCGCGCGTCCTTCCGCTTCAGCTGCGCGTGCATCTCTATGCGCACAACGCTGTGCCCACGAGCACGCATCGCGGTGTCTCACGTGCGCGCTATGAGGCGATGTATGCGCGGATGAGCAACGCAGGCCTGCGTGTACGCATGAGTGCGCAGGCGAGGCTTGAGGCGAACGGCGGATGCGGGACGTTGGTGGCGCTGCGGAGGAATGCGGCGAGCGCGTGAGGCATGGACTTCAGAATCGTGCTCTGACACCGCCTCGCGCGGGTCGGCGTCCGACGGCACGGACTTCAGAATCGTGCTCTGACACCGCCTCGCGCTCATTGGCACGGGTTGCTCATGCCCCTGACAACGACTGCTCATCACACCGAGGTGCTCGATTCGACGCTGGCGTCACCGCCACGCCATCGCCGCCTCGTCCGCCAACGCAGCGCTTGATTCCCTTCGAAACCAAGCTGACTTCACCGGCGCGCAACTTCCAGCTGAGCGCGCATGCGCAGGCTTCGCTACTACCCGCCCGATGTGAGCACCTATCACGTGACCTCAAAATGCGTGGACGACCAGTTCCTCTGGCGACCCTCGCAGCGCACCACGTTCCTCATCGCGCGTGTGCTTGCCGCGACGTTGGAGAAGTACGACATCGGTCTCTACGCAGCCGTCGTGATGGCCAATCACTTCCACCTCGTCGTGCGTGCTGAGTCGACCGAACTCTCCGGTGCCATGCAGTTCTTCAAGAGCCAGGTCGCGCTCGCGTTGAACCCGCTGCTGCGCAGGCAAGGCGCGATGTCGAAGGAGCGTTTCAAGCATCAGCCTGTGCTTGATGAAGCGAGCCTCATGCAGCTCGTTCACTATGTACACGCGAACCCGGTGCGCGCGAATTGCGTGGAGCACGCGCAGGATTGGCCGGGGCTCTCCTCGTACTCGGCGGTCGTGGAGGGGCGCGATGCGATTGAGGTCGCGTGCTTCGACGAGGATGCGTGGCGCGAGGCGGGCAAACCCAAACGCATTGCGGAGTTTACTGAAACTGTTCGCGTGCCTTTGGAGACCATGCCGCAGTGGGAGGGGCTTTCTGCGCATGAGCTTCGTGCGGCGCGTCGTGCGCTGAGGTCGAGTATGGATGCGACCGAGCGAGAGATGGCGTTGGAGCGGCAGAAGTCGCGCACCCGCGTGCGGTCCGTTGCGAGTCTGATCAATGCGGACCCGCGGATGCGCCCCCGAGAAGCTCGTCCACGAACGCAGCAACCTTGGGCGTTTGGCGCTCGAGAGGCTGTGCGGGCGCTGCGCGATGCATATCGCAATATGGTCGCATTCTATGTCGAGGCGTCTGCGAGCTTTCGCGCGACAGGCGTGCTCGGGGCGTTTCCGGAGGGGACGTTTCCGCCTTGGGCGGGGGCGATGACTGCGGCTGCGTAGCGCGCTGTTTTGGATCCCATGAACGTGCGGTCGCGGTGCGCGGCGGGAGCTGTGTGTCTGCTGCGCGGTTTGGCGCGGTTGGCAGAGGCTCTCTGGCGGCTTCTGCTTGCTTCGGTGTGCGAGTTTGAGGCCTTCGGGGAGCCTTCGAGCGGCTTCCGGGAGGCCTCCTAAGTTGTTGGCAAAGTGGTAATACCACTTCCGAAAGCACGCTCTGACACTGGATTGCTCACTGACACTGACACTGGATCGCTCTCTGACACCGGATTGCTCTCTCTGACACCGGATTGCTCTCTGACACCGCTCACACCGGCTTGCTCTGACACCAGCTGGCTAGCTCTGCTCGACACCGGCTTGCTTGGACACTGGCTCTGACACCAGCAGGCCGACTGACACCGGCTGGCTGAGCTCGGGGATCGGCGAGGGCGCTACTTGCAAGTCATGAAGTTCCAGCGAGCGTGCGTGCGCGGCACGTGGCGCGAACTGCCAAGACAACCATCGACTGAAGCCGCTAGGGCGAGGAAGCAGAGCTCAGCTGCAGGTCATCCTACGCAAGTAGAGATGCCAGGTGCGCCCGATGCGCGTCGCCCAGAGGACGTCGAAGTGGATTCCCGTCTGCACGACCTCGATGACGGCGCGGCCTCGGAGGGGTGCAATGGGGAAGGGCTGGCCGAGGGGGGCACCTGCGAGGTCTCGTCGAAAGAGCGTGAGCTGACCGCGCGCGATGCGGGCCTCGGCGTGCACGACGTGCTGGAGATCTGGAGGGATGTCGAAGTGCGTGGCGAGCGGCCTTGCGGCCTCGTGGACGCTGCCGTCGGCGGTGGAGAGACGAAGCAGCTGCGTGCGAAGTCGTGGTGCGCGAAAGACGATCGAGGCGATTCCCGCGTCACTTGAGAAGTGCTCGACCCGTGCGCGCGCCGGGAGGCTGCGGACGGGCTGTCTTCGCCCTCCGAGGGAGAGGAGGAAGTTGGGTGGCAGGCTGCAGTCCGTGCTGCCGAGCGCGACCACGGTGCCGTGGTCATTGGTGAGCTCGCGGATGGGCGAATCGCCCGTGCAATCCGCGCGCAGACGATGCCGCTCCACCACGACTTCACCCGCTGCGCCCAGACGAAGGAGATCGATGCGTCCGTCGTAGCGAAAGGCCTGTGCGATGACGAGGGCGTCATCGAGATGCGCATGCGCGGTGATGTCCGCCCACTGATCGCGCGCCTCTGGCTCGTACGGAGCGCCTGTCGGTGCGCCCGTCGCGTCAAAGCCACGCGCGCGCACGCATGAAGTTGCAAAGCGCCCGCAGAGATCCGCATTCACGATGGCGAGGAAGCGCTGCCCCAGCGGCTCCAGCATCTGAAGGTTCACGGCATGATCGAGGTCGGCCTCCACAGGCGAGCCGAGTCTGTCGCCCGAGATCGATCGCAGACGCAGAGTGTTTTCCCCGACAGGCCACGCGATGAGCCCACTTCCATCAGGCTGAAACGCCATGTGCGGGCGCATCGCGCGCGTCTCGGTGGTGCCCACTTCGAGGGGCTCAGCCGCACTGCATTGATGCTGGGGCGGCGGCATCATCCGCTTGGCACCGCTCGCCGCCGACACCTCGTGCGTTGAAGCGACCTGGCTGTTCGCGGCGACTTGCATCGTCGCGTTGATGCAACCCGCCAACAAGAGCGGCATCGCGAGCAGGGAGAATCGCTTCATGCGCGAAGCTCACCAGTGCTTCATGCGCACCGCAAGCACACAAGAGCACGTGTGTGCGGCATCACTCACCGCACACATCTCACGGCGCCGCGCCGACACGCTCTGGCAGGTTGAGCACAGGCCAGCCAGCATCGGGGTTGTTCAAGTAGAGGTAGTGCGCGTAGCTCGCCGTGACGCGGCGGATGTAGTTGCGCGTTTGCTCAAAGGGGATGTTCTCGACGAAGCGATCGAGCTCAA